>CALHFG010000113.1 GCA_938029215.1 uncultured Acidimicrobiales bacterium
CCACCGACCAAGACTGGCATGACGAACGCAACGCACTGGATGTTGCGGTCCGGACCCCACCCTCGGAGATTGAGGGGGCAGAGCCGTTGGAGCTGGACATCGCCAACACCCCGTATGGTCAGGTTGGCTTCGACTTCGAAGATCAGTTCATTCAAACGTTGGCCGAGCAGTACGGAGCCCAGCTTCGGGCGTTGGACTTCGCAGCCGATCCCGACGCGGCCCGTGAGCTGATTAACGCCGATGTCGCCGAGGACACCCAGGATCGAATAACCGATCTCTTACCTCCGGGAAGTATCGACGCGCTCACCCGCCTGGTCCTGGTCAACACCGTCTTCTTCAAGGCCACCTGGTTCAATGAGTTCAACCCGGCCTCGACCATCGACCGGCCCTTCAACCGGCTCGACAACACCGCAGTCCAAGCCTCCACTATGCGGGGCTCGGTCCGCACCACGTATGCGGCCCAAGGTGATTGGCAGATGGTTCGACTCCCCTACTTCGGTGGCTACTCGATGACCATCGTGGTTCCTGATGGCGGTGCTTTCGATGCCGTCGCCGCTCGTTTCGATGCCAACTTCATCGCCGAGCTAGGCGACATCCGTTCCGACTTTGCGGTAGATCTCCACCTGCCGAAATTCGACTTCAAGTCCGAGGCCGACCTCGTTCCTCTCTTCCAGGCAATGGGGGTCACCGACGCGTTCGATCGTTCACGAGCGGACCTGACCGGCATCCAATCTGATGGCGACCTGTATGTGTCGGGTGCATACCACCAAGCCACGATCGAGGTCGACGAGGTCGGGACCACTGCGACTGCGGCGACCGCTCTGATCGTCAGCGCCACCTCCGCACCCGAGCCGGTGGAGCTGTCCATCGATCGCCCATTCATCTTTCTGATCACCCAGGACGACATTGGAGCGCCCCTGTTCGCTGGGCAGGTCACCGACCCCACCGCGTAGCCGCCGCAGGGGGTTCCGATTGCGTTTGAGCGCGACCTGCTGAATACTCGGACACGGCTCGAAGGGGGAACATGAACAGCAGCGACATCACGTTGAGCGCGTTGGAAGCCGACCCGGACCCCATCCTCGCCCGACTGCGATCCGAAGCACCGGTTTCCTTCGTCGAAGCCCTCGACATGTGGCTCGTGACCAAATGGGACGACGTCGTCCGCATGGAAGAGAACCCAGAGCTGTTTACGGCGGCAACCGAGCCGTCGTTCCTCGCTCGCGCTTTGGGCCAGAACATGCTGACCTGCGACCCGCCCAAACACACTGCACTACGCAAGGCGTTCCAGCCCCCATTCCTGTCCAGCGGGCGAAGCGGGCCCTTTGTCGCAGAAGAACTTCCGGTGCTGGCCGACTCGATTCTCGACGACCTCGATCCAGCTGGTTTCGACCTGATGACGGCGTACGCCGAGCCTTTGTCGGCTGGGGCCTTGGCAATCGTGTTGGGACTAGACCAACACGGATTTGACCGCATGTGGTCCTGGTGTGAGGGGCTGTGTGCCGACATCGCCAACTTCGACAACGACCCCGAGATCACCCAGCTTGCCGAGACCACCAAAGCCGAGCTCGGAGCAGCCATCAAGGACCGGATATCTCAAGCCCGAGGCAACGACGACGCAGCAATCGCCCGGTTCGTTCAGGCGGGTGCGACCGCCGAACAGGTGGTGAACAATGTTCGACTCATGATCTCGGGCGGAATCAATGAACCGAGAGACGGCATCGGGCTCGTCACCTGGGTGTTGCTGTCACAACCAGACCTCAAGCAGCGAATCGATGCCGAACCAGCTAAGTTGCGTCGGCTGATCGAAGAGGTGATGCGGGTCTTCTCACCGGTTGGCACCGTGACTCGCCAGACGACAACCGACGTCACGTTGTCTGGCG
Organism: uncultured Acidimicrobiales bacterium; assembly: GCA_938029215.1. Taxonomy (GTDB): domain Bacteria; phylum Actinomycetota; class Acidimicrobiia; order Acidimicrobiales; family SZUA-35; genus JABDIY01. The sequence goes on from CALHFG010000113.1 coordinate 1,881, forward strand.
TCACCATCCCCAAGGGCCATCTGGTCGCAGGCGTATTGCGCTCCATCAACCTTGACGAAGACCGCTGGAGTGATCCGCTGACCATCAACCTGGACCGCCGAGAAGGTGGTCATGCAGCGTTTGCGCTGGGAGCTCACCGCTGCCTGGGTGAATGGCTTGGGCGTCAAGAGATCAAGGTGGGGGTTGAACGCCTGTTTGCCCGGTTCCCCGATCTCCAACTGGATCCCAGTGCCGGTGCGGTGGAACTGAGCGGCTTTGAGTTTCGCGGACCACGTTCGGTACCCGTCATTGCGTGATGCAGCCGCTTGCAACCGTTCGCTTCCAAACAATTACACTGAGAGCATGACGACAACTTCGACCGAGAGCGGTTCCTAAATGCGCGCCATCCTGCTGGCCCACGAACCCGACGGCACCGGCGGCCTTGTAGAGCGCCGATTTGTTGAACGAGGCGTTCAAGTCGACACCCATATTGTCACCCACGACTATGACAGCCCTGAGGACGCAACGCCGTTCCCCGACCTTGACGACTACGACATCGTGATCGCCATGGGTTCGGTCCGCTCGCTCACACCCGAGGCGCCGACGTATGAGTGGATGGAAGAAGAGATGGCCCTCGTCAGAGATGTTCAGGCCAGCGACACCCCGTTCCTCGGGGTCTGTTTCGGTGGCCAACTGCTCTCTCGCGCGCTGGGCGGCAAGGTTGAGGTCGCTCCAGAGACCGAACTGGGATGGTGTTCCATCGACGATGGTGACGTCCCCAACCCGGTCGGCTCCGGTCCGTGGATGGAATGGCATCACGACCGGTTCACCGCTCCCCCGGGGGCCACGGTGCTGGCCCGTAACGATCAAGCCACTCAGCTCATACAGATCGGCCGGTCGGTCGGGACGCAGTTCCACCCCGAGGTAGATCCTGCCCACCTCGAGAAGTTTCTTGAGAACGCACCCGATGAGTACCTGGCCGAGTACGCAACCGACCGCCACGAGCTGCATCGCGATGCTGTCGCTAACGAACAGCGAAACATTGTGCAATGCAATGCGTTTGTCGATTGGTTTCTGGACGAGGTGGCGTTTCCAAGCGCGTCGAACTAGCTGCGCCCGCAACTACCCGGCGAGCGTTACCCTCAGCGCTCGCTGCTGATCAGCCCACTGAAGCAACAGCACCGTCTTTGCGTCGCGTATCTCACCCGCGGCCACCCGAGCGAGCGCATCGTCTAGCTCAAGTTCCAACACCTCGATCTGCTCGCCTTCTTCTACCACGCCCCCGCCGCCCGACACCCGGTCCTCCGGCGTGTATTCGGCCGTGAAGAAGACCACTCGTTCGGTGACCGATCCGGGACTCATGAACAGATCGAATAGCCGATGGACCGAGCGGGCCCGGTAGCCGGTCTCCTCTTCTACCTCACGACGAATTGCGGTTTCGGCATCGTCGGAATCGAGAAGGCCGGCCGGTGTCTCGATGAGCATTCCTTCGGGTTGACCGTTGAGATAACACGGCATTCGAAACTGGCGGGTGAGGATGACGGTCTCACGTGCCCAGTCGACCAGCAAGATCGTTGCCCCGTTTCCACGGTCGTACGCCTCGCGATTCTGAGTGGTCCAGGTTCCGGTGTGATCTCGTTGGTCGAAGTCGACCCGTCGGAGCGTGTACCAGTTGTCCGAAAGCACCTGAACATCAGTGATCCTGATGTCGGCGTTGGTCTCAGCCGGGAGTTTCACCATGGACCTCACCCTAGAACACGGATGCATGCTTCTCAATATTTCGTGCAGTACCATGCACAAACGTGCAGCCCGACCACCACCTTCTCGATGACAGACAGCAGTGGATACTGACCCAGTTGGCAGAGAAAAGGCAGGTGAACACCAATGCGGTCGCTGAGGAGTTCGACGTCTCGGTCGACACGATTCGTCGAGACCTCCGATCCCTACACGACCAGGGTTTGTTGCGCCGGGTGCACGGTGGGGCTGTGCCGCTCTCACCGTTGTCACCGTCGTTCAGCGGACGTTCGGCCGACGATTCGACCGAACGGTCCCAGCTGGCAGATCTCGTCGTTCGCAGCCTTCGCGCTGGCCAAGTGATCGGCCTCGATGCCGGCACAACCACCACCGAAATTGCCGCTCGACTGCCCCAGACACTTCAGGTAACCATCGTGACGAACAACCCGGCCGCCGCCGTGGTTCTGGCCGACCATCCAGCCGCCTCGGTTGTGCTCCTGGGCGGCACGGTGGACCTGCAATGGATGGCGACCACGGGCCCCGCAACGGTCGACTCGATCCGCAACTTTCACCTCGATCTGGCCATCGTTGGCGCCTGCTCCTTCGACGCAACGGCTGGAGCCACCACCCGATCACCAAACGAAGTCGCCACCAAGCAGGCGTTCATCGCGGCGGCCGCAACGACGGTCATTCCCATCGAATCGAACAAGCTGTCCACGGTCGCACCGTTTCACGTAGCCGATCCCACCGAAACAGACCTGCTCGTTACCGCAAGCGCATTGGACTCGGCGGTTCAGGAGAAGTGGCATTCGGCAGGTATCCGGGTGCTCACCGACCTCCGCTAGACCGACACGAGACCTTTAGGAAGCGATCTTGTCGAAGAGTTCGGTCACCGCGCCCGAATCGAGCGCCCTCCGCGCCGCCTCGACCGCGGAGATGAGATCGCTGGCCACATCGGCAACGACCAGACCGCCAGCCGCGTTGAGGACCACGATGTCGGTAGCTGCCGCTTCCGAACTCGGGTCGTCCATCATGCGCCGGAAGATCTGGGCGTTGGCTTCGCCGTCGCCGCCGGGCAGGTTGTCGTAGGACGTAAGCGAGATCCCCACGGCTTCCGGATGGATCGTGACTTCCTTGATGCCATTGGCACTGACATCCCACACCTTGCTAGGACCCGCGGTCGAGATCTCGTCGAGGCCATCGAACCCGCAGACGACCCAGGCGCGGGCCACGTTTCTGGTGGCCAGAACGCGGGCGAGCTGTTCTGCCCGTTGTTCCGACGGTGTGCCGAGCACGATTCGCCGGACCTGACCAGGGTGAACGAGCGGCCCGAGGACGTTGAAGACGGTCGGAATCCCTAGTGCGGAGCGGACCGGACCGGCGTGACGCATGGCGGGATGGAACGTTCGAGCCCAAAGGAACGCCAAGCCGTGGGCCTCCAACGAGGCTTCGGCCTCAGCCGCACCTCCGCTGGTGTCGACGCCGAGCGCCTGCAAGAGATTGAACGATCCGCTACTGCTGGAAGCGGACACATTGCCATGCTTGGCGACCGTGGCACCGGCTGCTGCCGCAACGAAGGCCGCCATCGTGCTGACATTGAGCGCCTTGGACCGACTGTGCCTTGACCCACCGGTCCCCACGATGTCGATAGCCGAGTCGGGAACAACCACTGGTTCCCTGGCCTCCAACATCGCATCCGCGAAACCGAGAATCTCCTCATCCGATTCGCCCTTGATCTTGAGACCCATCAGGAGCGCCGAAAGTACAACCGGGTCGGCGTCACCATGCAACACCTCGGTCATAGCCGCGGAGGTTTCAGCTCGGGACAGATCGGTGCGGTCGGCGAGCGCGTTCAGCAGACTGGTCCAGGAGGTGGTCATCCGAGGTTCTCCAAACCCTCGCGGAATCGGCGGGCGTGGCTTTCCTCGGCTCGAGCCAACGTCTCCATCCACTCCCCCACTT
>CALHFG010000114.1 GCA_938029215.1 uncultured Acidimicrobiales bacterium
CGCCAGGTATTCCACCGTCACCGTCACCGACTCACCTGCCGGTATCTGCACGGTGCAATCCACGTCCTGACCTATGCTCGCCGCGCAGTCACCGGATCCAGAGGTAACGGTGACCGATTGGACATCGAGCGACGTGTCGACCAGGTCGGTCACCGATACGTCGACCGCATCCGATGGCCCGGCGTTGCTCACCTCGAGGGTGAAACTGTGCAGCGTTCCCTGCGGCACCGACGCTGGATCGAAGGTCTTCACGAGCGACAGGTTGATGTCGACAAGGACGTCCACGGTGTCGTTCGCCTCGCCGCCGACCGGGCGGGTGTTGTCGCTTCGATCGGTGTATATGCCAGCGACATTGGCGGTGTTCAGCACACCGAGTGTCTCGGGCACATCGGCGTCCGCCGAGAAGCTGACCGTGACGGTCGTCGACTCACCGGCCCCGAGGGCCGGGATCGACCAGACCACGTCCTGGCCGCTACTGCCACCGTCGGCTCCGGTGGTGCCGGTGACTCCGTTGATGGTCAGCTCCGCCGGCACCGAGTCGGTGACGGTCAGATCCGTAAGGTCGACGTTGCCGTCGTTGGTCACCACCAAATCGAAAGAGCTTCCGGCCCCACCGGCAATCACCGAGTCATCGGCGAACGTCTTGGTAATGGCGACCGACGGATCGGCTCCGAAGTAGGAGCTCGGATCGGTGTCGCTCGGGTTGGCGGTGTCGCCATCGGCGTCGGTATAGCTGCCGGTGGCGGTTCCGACGTTGGCGTAGTCGCCGACGATCGCGGTACCGGTGGCCACGCAGACGGTCGACTCATCGGGGGCGAGGCTGTCGACCGGGCAGTTGACGGTGACGCCCTGGTCGTCGGTGACGGCGACCCCAGTGAGAGGAACGTCGCCGTCGTTGGTGACCTGGTAGGTCCAAGTGATGTCGGCCCCTTCGAGGATCGCACCCCCGTCGAACCCGTTGGTCAATTTGACGACGGTCAGCGACGGGTCGACTACATCGACCGTGGCGTCGTCGGAGTCAGACACCTCTGTGCCCTCGTCGTCGGTGCCGGTCACTGTCGCAGTGTTGATGTGATCTCCGATGATCATCCGGGTGATGTCGCACTCGAATGCACCGCCTGAGGAGATGGTCTGGGGCAGAACGCACTCGGCGCTGACATCGCCGAAGACGTCATCGATGATCGAGGTCAGCGTTACTGGGTCGGTCTGGACGCTGTTGTTCTCGACTCTGATGGTGAATATGACATCCTCGCCCGGGGCGAAGACGGCATCCTGGTCCGGGGTCTTGGTGACGTCGATGACCGGGTCAACGTTTTCACCCACGACCACGTGGTCGTCGTCGTCGCAATTCTCGGTTCCCTCATCATCGTCCGCACACACGGTGACCACATTGACGTGGAGGTCGCCGGCGTTGAGATCGAGAGTCCTGGTGATGTCGAAGCTGAACGACTCACCTGGAGCCAGCGCGATCGGGCCTCCATTGGCCGCCTCTGCCTCGGGTAAAAGATCGCCGAACTTGTCATCGGCGATCGAGGTCACGGTCACTGGATCACTTGGGGCCGAGTTGTTGGTCACGGTGATCGTGTAAGTGGCGTCACCCCCAGCCTCTGGCACCGTGGCCGAACCATCCTTAGTCACAACAATCACTGGAGCGATGTCGTTGATGGTCACCGTGGCGTCATCGAATGCAGATGCCGGTGTGCCCTCGTCGTCGGAGCCGTTAGCGGTCACCACGTCGGTCTCGATATCGCCGGCGTTACCGGCCACCAAAACCGTGAACTCGCAGGTGTATGAGTCGCCGGGCAGGATCGTCTGCGGCACCGAGCAATCGCCCTGCCCATTCAGGTCGCCGTGGATGTCATCGGTCAGCGAGGCGATGGTCACCGGGTCGCTAGCCGCTGACTCGTTGCCGACGACGACTGTGAAGGTCACAAGGCCACCGGGCTCATCAACCGTTTCTGGATTCGCCGTCTTGTCAACGGTGATTACGGGGGCGACGGGGTTGATGACGACGATCTCGTCGGCGGAGTCGGTGTCGCTGTTTCCGTCATCATCGGAGGCGGTCACCGTGGCCGTGTTCTCATGGTCCCCGGTCGCCGGGTTGCCGAACACGAACTCAGTGAAGACGCAGGTGTAACTTGCGCCCGCATCGAGGACCGTCCCGACGGCGTCGTTGCACTGGCCAGCGAGATCGAAGTCCGAATCGGTCAGTGACGTGATGGTGGCGTCTTCGAGGCCGTCGTTGGTCACCACGATGATGAACTCGACCAGCGCACCTGGCTCATCGATCGAGGTCGGGTTGGCCGTTTTTACGATCGAAATATCCGGTAGGACATCCTCAAAGTTGACGGTGGCGTCATCCTCACCCTCGACTGTTCCACCATCGTCGTCGGTCGCAGTGACGGTCAGCACGTTGGTGAGAATCTGGCTGGCATCGCCGGACACCGTCTCGGTGATGGCGCAGGTGTAGCTCGCGCCCGGAGCCAGAGTGGCTCCAATCGCACAGTCGCCTTGGCCGTTCAAGTCGCCGTAGATCGAGTCGTTCAGAGCGGTGATTGTCACCGAGTCCACCGCAGACGTGTTCTCCACCACAAACGTGAACGTCACATCGCCACCGGTCTCGGGAACCGAGTCCACTGAAGCCGTCTTGGTCACGTCGATCGAGGACGGCACATCGGTGATCACCACATCTGCGTCATCGATCTCGGTATCGGTGTTGCCCTCATCATCGGAGGCGACAACGGTCGCCACGTTGTTGTGGTCGTCGCCGAAGTTACCTGCGACGAACTCGGTGAAGGTACAGGTATAGGTCTGGTCGGTTCCAAGGACAGTTCCGAATGGGTCGCCACAGTAGGCGAGCAGGTCGAAGTCCGAATCGGTCAGTGAATCGAGCTGCACGTTCTCGATCGAGTTGTTGGTCACCACGATGGTGAACTCGACGTCACCGCCGGGCTCTGGCACCGAGGTCGGGTTGGCTGTCTTGACGATCGAGACGTCGGGATCCACGTTGGTGAAGGGAACCTCGGCGCTGTCCTCGTCCTCCACGGGGTTTCCGTCGTCGTCGGTGCCCGTCGCAGTGGCCACGTTGACGTGGCTAGTCCCGGCGTTGCCGACGATGGTCTCGGTGAAGGTGCAGGTGATGGTCTCGCCGGGAGCGAGGGTGGCCGGAAGGGCAGGACTGCAGAACGCCGAAACGTCGCCGAACTGATCGTCGTTCACCGTCGTGATAGTGACATCATCGACTGTCGAAGTATTCTCGACTGCGATGCTGAACGTCACGTCACCGCCGGTCTCTGGCACCGAGCCTGGTTCGGCCGACTTGGTTACCAAGATTGACGATGGGACGTCTTCGACGGTCACTGTGGCATCGTCCGAATCGTCGACGGGGTTTCCGTCGTCGTCGGTGCCGGACGCCGTGACCACGTTGGTTTCAATATCGCCAGCGTTCCCAGCCACGAAGGCAGAGAACTGGCAACTATAGGAGTCGCCGGCAGCGATTGTCTGGGGGATCGAGCAGGTGCCTTGCCCGTCTAGGTCCCCGTAGATCGAATCGGTCAAGCTGGTAATCGTGACCGCATCCGTCTCAGACGTGTTGTTCACGGCGAACGCGAACGTCACGTTGGCCCCTGGTTCGTCGACGGTGGTCGGATCGGCCGTCTTCACTACCTCGATCGAGGCGGGCACGTCGGTGATGACCACGGTGGCCTGATCACTATCGGTGCTTGCTCCCGTCGCGTTCGTGAGAGTCGCCGTGAGCTCATCGGTGAGGGAATCCCCGGGCCCGCCGGTGAAGCTGGTGGTGAACTCGCACGTGTAGGTGTCGCCGGCGGCCAGGGTCTGCGGGACTGCGCAGGTTGTTGCGGTGATGACGCCCTGGACCTGCGTGACATCGCCACCGGGCACATCAATGAGCGAGGTGAGGGTGGCATCGCCACCGGTGTTGGTGACGCTGACCGGGATGACGTAGGTGCCGCCGGGTTCGGCCAGGGAGGCAACGGTGTCGTTGCCAACGGCGTTGCCCTTGATCAGAACAGCGATTGGCGGGTTCAAGGCAACACTATTGGTGAACGTACAGACGGTGGTCTCCAACTCGTTGACCGTGACGATGCCGTCGGACTCGTCGACTGGACCTCCATCGTCGGTCACGCAGCTGATTCCGTCGAGCTGATAGCTCCCATCATCGATCAGTGCTGATGTCTCGGAAAGGTTGTAGTCGCCAGCTGGTACGGTCTGAACGTCGGTGTCGCCAGCACCGGATACGGACTCGGATCCGTTTGATGCAGTCAGAACGAAGTCAGTCGGCTGCGCGGGGCCATCGGCCACCACCTTGACCAGGCGCAGGAAACCCGGGTCCGGCGCACCCGGATCGAAAATGCAGTCGTTCGATAGCGAGGACGGAGAGCCGCTCGGTTTCGTGCAGGTGTTGATGTATTGGAGCGATAGCGGATTGTTTCCGTTCAATCCAACCAAGGTGCACGTGGCTTCCAAATCTTGGTCGGGGTCTTGCGGAAAGTAGGGATTGACGAGCACGGGGGCGCCGCAATCCGCCACGTAATCGGTGGACACAGGGTTGTTTCCGGTGCACTTTCCGTTGCCGTATGTCGTGCCACAATCATAGATGTCGTATGTCGGGAACCCGGGAGTGATCGACCCATCGGGCTCGAACTGCACCGAGTAGCACACTGCGTTGACCGTTCCGTCGTCTTCCTGGAAGTAGCTGCACATGTCGCTCGAGTTGTTTCCGGAGAGCGATGTTTCGTCCCAAGCAAAAGAGAACGTGGCACCATCAATGCCCACGCCAGCGATGTCCTGCTGTGCACCCATGCCTTGATCGATCTGGTCGTAGCCGCCCGTATCAGGGATCACCGTGAGTGCGCCAGCTGCAGGAGCGGCAACGAAGCTCGTGACAAGGGAGAGCAGGAGGGCGATAGCTCCTGCGATGGCCATCGATGTTCGTTTCCATCTCACCGTCCGGGTCGAGAGCCCGCTTAAAGGTCGGTTCGCGCGTTTCATGCCTATTCTCCCACTGTTTTGGCGTTAACGAAGCGAAGGCAGGTAGGCGATGGAAACCCGGAGATGGCGCACTACAGCTGTTCGAATTACGTTGACGTGCAACTAGTCCTACCCTTCTAGTCACGCGATGTCAAACGAAACTGCACTACTTTGGCTGTTTAGATCGATTCATTTCGCCCGACGCGCCGCCGAAAATCGTCGGTCGATAGGCTTGGGTTGTGAGCACCGCCGCTGTAACGATCGAAGCCATCACCGAACTCCTCCGCCCCGTGGAGGACCCCGAGCTGCATCGCAGCATCGTTGACCTCGGCATGGTGCGCCGAATCGATATCGCGCTGCCCGCGGTAACCGTGGCCGTCGACCTCACGATCGCCGGATGCCCGCTCCGCAACGAGATCGATCGACGGGTAACCGAAGCGGTCACCGCGCTAGACGAAGTAGATCAGGTCCACATCGAATTCGGTGTAATGACCGACGAGCAGCGCGCCAACGTGCGCCAAGCACTCAACGGTGACCCTGGCGCCAGCGCCGGATCCAACCCGTCCCATGGGCACTCAGACGGACGTGACATTCCCTTCGCCGACCCCGGGAGCAAGACCCGCGTATTGCTGATCGCGTCGGGCAAGGGCGGCGTCGGCAAGAGCTCGGTGACCACCAACCTGAGCGTCGCACTGGCAGCCCGCGGAAAGAGCGTGGCGGTTGTCGACGCCGACGTCTGGGGATTCTCCATCCCTCGAATGCTGGGCATCGAACACGATCCCACCATCATCGACGAAATGATCGTCCCACCCACCAACCACGGCGTGAAGTGCATCTCCATGGGCTTCTTCGTGGAAGAGGACCAGCCGGTCATCTGGCGTGGCCCCATGCTCCACAAAGCCCTCGAGCAGTTCCTCACCGATGTGTTCTGGGACGAGCCCGACTATCTGATCGTCGACCTTCCACCCGGCACCGGCGACATCTCCCTGTCGATCGCGCAGTTCATGCCCCGGGGCGAGATGTACGTCGTCACCACCCCACAGGCCACCGCATCCAAGGTGGCCCAACGCGCCGCCTACATGGCTCAAAAGGTCAACCTGTCGGTGAACGGTGTTATCGAAAACATGAGCTGGTTCACCGGCGACGATGGGAAGCGCTATGAGATCTTTGGCGATGGCGGCGGCGACGACCTCGCCCGCGAGCTCGACGTGCCCTTGGTAGCCAAGGTTCCTCTCGTTCCGGCCCTGCGAGCCGGAGCCGACAGTGGCCACCCCATCGCCACCGACGCCACCACCGAAGCCGGCGCGATCTTCGCCCAGATGGCCGAAATGATCGACGTCACCCTGGCCCCCAAACGTCGCTACCGCAGCGAGCTGCGAGTCTCCTGAAACCCTGCGGCCTGGGGGCCTTGGGTTTCTTGGCCTTTCGGCGCTGGGGCGCCGAAACGCCCGACGATTAGGACGTTGAGGCCACCGATTCCTGGGTGTTCGGAGATTCGATTCTGATGTGTTCGGCCAGGATCGCCACGAACAGTGCCACGTCGACGGCGAGCAAGAACGCCAAACCGCTCCAAGATGCCCCGATGAGGGCAAGCGCTGCGATGGCCATGACAGAGGTCAGCCGCTCCTTGGCGATAATTCCGTAGGCCCGTGCGACAGCGATTGAGATCCCGCCGAAGAACATCAATATGCCTGCAACAAACATCACCCGGAACTCAACCGGGATCGGGTCCTTTGGGTGCAGCAAGATTTCTTCGGTCGCTGATGCGGTCACGATGACGCCAGCCACGATCGGGATGTGCATCCAGGTGTAGACGTCGCGGCCAAACCGGCCCCGGTCGGTGCCGGTCATCGAGTCGGCCTTGTGCTCAAGCGCGGGGAGCACCCGATCGAAGTAGCTCCACCACAAGAGACACGCCAACGTTCCGGCTGCGCCGAGGGCCCAGAGGGTCTGGGTCGGAAGACCGTCGGCGTCGCTGAGCGAACCAGAAACTGCGATACCGATGGCCACGATCACCTCACCGAGAGCGATGATGATGATCAGGCCATGACGTTCGGCGAAGTGGCCCGGGCGGAATGTCCATTCGCTCGACCCGGCCCGAATCATGGTGCCGATCGTGATCGCAAGACTCAGAAGCCACGCGCCCACCCGGGCACCGTCTTCGAGGAATCCGCCGGCCACGAGAAACACGATGGCTAGAAGGTTGGGAATCGAATAGCGCACGATGGCTTCGTATTGAGCGCTCGAGGAGTCGTTGGCAACCACGTTCAACGCAATAGCCATCAGAATGATCACCGAGGCGCATATCGCAAAGGTCGTGCCGCCCGAGTCGAGCGCTGTCTCGATCGATGCGCCCATAGGAACAGATGTCGCAGTGGCGATGAGGAAGATCAACCGGGCGGGCCGGGTGTTGCCCGAGACCGCGTTCGCCGCCCACGTGAACGACGACCACGCAAACCACAGAATGGTAAAGAGCAGCAGCGCTTCGGCTGCGCCACTCCAGGTTGGGTGGTGGACCAGGAAGTAGACAAGCCGTGAGAAGGCGTAGACGAACGCCAAATCAAAGAAGAGCTCTACCGGGTCCGCCGTGAAATCTTCACCTTTATCTGGGACGACCAAACCACGCATTTCAGGATCCTAACTGGCTAGTCGACGTCCGCGCAGAGTCACCTTCTCGCATAGCTCGCTCGTCCCAACGGTCGGCAGTTCTGTCGGGGTCTAGCCGATAACGTCGCTCTTTCGATTACGCCACATGTCCGCATAGGTTGTCCGGGCCCCGGTGCGCAATAGGGCGAATCGGTAGATCCAGCCAGCCAGCCTGATCATGAGCAACGACGAGACCACCAGAATCGAAAGAGACAGGCCAACCTGCCACAGCGGTAGGTCTGCAAATGCGTTCCGGAAGGGCAGCAGGACCGGTGCAGTGAAGGGAATAAACGAACCGATGACAACCGCAGGATTCTCGGGGTTCGAGATGCTGAACGCGGCGATCATGTACCCGCTGAGCAAGGGCAGCATCGCAGGGATCTGGGCAGAGGAGGCGTCTTCCTGGCGTGAGACCGTGGACCCAACCGCTGCATACAGCGATGCATAGAACGCAAAGCCGGCCACGAACGTGGCGATCACCAGGGGCGCCGTGGTCCACACGCCGGTGGGTATTTCCACATCTGATGCAAGAAGAAGCCCTACGAATAGCCCGAGCACGAGAATTGCCATTTGCAGAAGGGCCAAGGCTCCCAGCCCCAGAACCTTTCCAGCCAGCAACGTCGAGGGGCGCACGTGGCTGAGAAGCACTTCGATTACCTTCGATGACTTTTCTTCGATCACACCCATCATCAGGAACGTGCCCCAGATCTGGAGCAGCATGAACGTTGCACCCCCAGACGCCGCGGCTGCAATGAGACGCAGGACGAACTGATCGTCACCTCCGTCCAGGCGAACTTCTTCGATTTCCACCGGGCTGAAGAGGCTGCTGATGTCCTCCTGATCCAACCCCAAGTCGCTCGCCCTGTCGGTGAACTGCGCGCTGGTGAGGGTCTCACGGATGAACGAGTCGATCTGTGAATCGGGGATTCCCTCCCACGACAATGACGTTCCGTCGAACAGCACATCGATCGCGCCGTCTTCGACTGCGGCGGTGGACGCTCCGGCACCGGTCACGATTTCGGGTGCGAGCGACGACGACCCGGGGGCGAGGAGCTCGGCCGATTCGACGCCGTCGCCTGTCAGTCCAATTCGAACATCTCTCCGCTCGTCGTCGCCGCCGAGAACATTGGCCAAGACTGCGATTGCGATAACCCCGACGAACAGCAGCGCCGTGAGCACGATGAACGGCTTGGATCGAGCTCGGGTGACGATCTCTCGTCTGGCGATCGTCCAGATCATGGCTCGGTCCCCGCTCCCACCAGGTCGGCGAAGAGCTCGCTCAGTTCCGGAGGCTCCATCGTTAGTGACTCCACCTGACCAGCGGCCATTGCCTGGCTAATGCATGGTTCTGGATCGGTGGCGGCGTCTAGTTCGATCGTGGCGCTGCGCTGGTCCGATTCGGTGATCTGGCCAACGACAGGGGTGAAGCCGGCCACGGGTTGACTCCAGCGAACCCGCAAGCGGCGGAGCGGCGAACGGGAGCGCAACTCATCGATTGTTCCTTCCGCTACCACCGCGCCCTTGGCGACGACGATCGCATCTCTGGTGAGCGTGCTCACCAGATCCAGTTGGTGGGAAGAGAACAGGACGCAAGCTCCCGCTTCGGTCCGCTCGGTGACGATCTCTTGCATCTTGGTGGCTGCGACCGGGTCAAGGCCGGCGAACGGCTCGTCAAGGATTAACAGATCCGGGTCGTGAATCAGAGCTACCGCCAGCTGCACCCGCTGCTGGTTCCCCCCAGACAGCTCCTGCAGTAGTGCATCGCGCCGGTCGCTCAGGTCTAGCCGTTCGAGCCAATAGTTGGCTCGCTGGTCGGCGGTGCTGGCATCCAGACCGGCCAGTCGACCGAAGTAAACGATTTGTTCGAGTGCCTTCATACGGGCATACAAGCCACGCTCCTGGGGCATGTAGCCCACCCGTTTTCGGGCGGCGTCGTCCAACGGGGACCCGTCCCAGGAAATCGTACCGGCGTCGGGTCGCACCATTCCCATCACCGACCGCATGGCGGTGGTCTTTCCTGCTCCGTTGGGGCCAAGAAATCCAACCAGTGACCCACGTGGCACATGGAGCGACAGCCCGTCTAGCGCGACAACCTCGCCGAAACGCTTGCGGAGGAGCTCCAGACGTAGACCATCGGTCATGGACTTCACACTACTGAATGGCCGACCGGACCGTCGCCTCGGCGATGCACCGAGTATCCTTGGACGCAATGGACGTACGAATTGGCATTAGCGAGAGCCCCCAGGTGATTGAGGTCGAGTTGTCTGATGACACCGACCGCGCAGGTCTCAAGACCTCCATCGCCGACGCCATCAGCAGCGGTTCCATGCTGTGGGTGACCGACAAGAAGGGCAAGGAAACCGGCGTCCCCGGTTCCAAGATCGCCTTCGTCGACATCGGCACCACCGACGCTGATCGCCGAATCGGGTTTGGGGCCTAGCTCTGTTCCAAACCCCTCTGCCAGACCAAGAGCTGGTCGTTATCGCCGGCAAAGGGGGAGTCGGTAGATCCACTGTCGCCACTGGCTTAGCGCTTGCCTGCGCCTCGGCCGGTGAACGGGTGCTGCTCGTTGACGCCATCGATCACGGCGGCACACGGCTCGCCTTGCAATCGGCTGGACGATGCGAGGGGTCGACAACTGGGTTCGACAACGGCAGTGAGCTTCTCGAGTTGGATACCACGTCCGCGCTCGATGAGTACCTCAAGATTTATCTGAAGTTTCCCATTCCAGCGTCGAGGTTGGGTCCGATCGCACGAATCTTTGAATACGTGGCAACTGCCGCGCCGGGCGTCACGGAAATCTTGACCGTCGGCAAGGTGGGTTTTGAAGTCCGAGACGGCCCGTGGGACCGGGTCATCATCGACGCACCCGCCACGGGGCACGTCATCGAGCTGATAGCTGCCCCGGACAACCTGGGCTCGCTGATCAAACTCGGACCCTTGGCCGATCAGACAGCATGGCTCTCCGACATCTTGAACGATCACGGACGGACGGGGCTGTGGATTGTCACCACCCCCGAAGAGCTTCCGGTCAGTGAGTCCTTGGAATTGGCCGAACGAGTGCGAACCGAGACGCAGGTCGGACTCGCTGGCGCAGTCATCAACCGGATGCCCGAACTCGTCGACCGCCCGGGGCTGGCGGAGGCTGATCGACTTGCCGCTGAACCCGGTGTCTCCGATGGCCTCCGGGCGGCTGCGTCGATGGCGGCACTTCGGACCCGCACAGCCGCCGCCGAATCAACCCGCTTTGCCGACGCTTGGTCTGGTTTGGGTCTTCCGTGGATCACTGTGCCGTGGGCCGACAACCCGGTAGACAAGGTGACGCGGGTCTGGAGCGGACGATCGTGACCAGTCCAGTAGACCAGCTGCTGTCCACCGCCGAGGTAATCCTCATCGTCGGTCCCGGCGGAGTCGGCAAAACGACGACGGCGGCGGCCTTGGGTGCGCGAGCCGCCCTGCATCATGATCGTCGGGTCCAGGTCATCACCATCGACCCGGCGCGCCGGCTGGCCGAAGCGCTCGGTGTCGAAGAGCTCATTGAGGAAGAAATTCTCGTACCCACCGATTCCGGACGTTTCTGGGCCTCCATGGTCGACATGGGTCGGAGCTGGGATCGCCTGATCGAGCGCCATGCTCCCAACCCCGAGGTCCGCGACGACCTGTTGGCTAACCCCCTCTACCGATCCCTGACCACTCGCTTTGTGCAGAGCCACGACTACATCGCTCTCGATCATCTTGTGGACCAGGCCGACGATGACCGATTTGACCTCATCATCATCGACACTCCGCCGTCGGTTCATGCCCTGGACGTTCTCGACGCACCCGACAAGATGGCGGACTTCTTTGGATCGCGGCTTCTCACCTGGCTCACCGCCGGCTATCGATCTCGGATCTCCCAAGTGGCGGCGGCGCCGTTTCTGAGCGTCGCCGAGCGCCTGCTTGGAGGCCCGTTTCTGGCCGACATCTCCGACTTCTTTTGGCTCTTCAGCCAGCTGCAGCCGAGCTTTGCCAAACGCACTGCGATCGTGCAGCAGCGCCTCTCGGCGCCCTCAACCAAGTACGTGATCGTGCAAACGCCCGAGCCCGGCCCGGCCGCCCAAGCTGTCGAATTGGCCCACGAACTGGCCAATCGGATGCACACACCGTCGCTGTCGGTGATTAATCGCGCAACGCCGTTGGCGGTAGGCGCAATCACTGACGATGAGCTCGCCTCGATCGAGTCCCACGGGCTTCGGATAGCCGTTGAGCAGCTAAAACAGCGCGGCAACACCCCGGGTGCCGGCCTGGCAAGCGTGCCCGCTGTCTTGGTTCCCGAGACGCCAACCGCGCTCGATTCGGTGGAAGAACTAGCGAAACTCCTGAAGTAGCGTGGGTCGATAGGACCACCGATTGAGGCACAACCGCCGGTGCGAAACCAAGTGTTCATGTTGTCTACTGGGTTTCTGATTTGTGTTTGTTTGTTGTTTGGATGGAGAGAAAATGCGAATGAAGATGTTGGCTTCGGAAATGAAGAAGCAGCGCACGATGCACCCGTGCCCGGCTTGTGATGAAAATGGTGTGGTTGATTTCATCGACCTGGTGCGCGGCCGAGCCGAGCTTCACTGCCCGGAATGTCCCACCACGTGGGCCGAGCAGACCGAGGCGACCATGAAGTACCTCAGCCGCTAAGAGACGAACTACAGCTCGACGGTCAGGGTGGCTAATGCCCCCTGGCCGTCGTGATGGTTTTCCAGCAGGAACGTACCGCCGAGATCGGCTGTGGCGAGTGTCTTGATGATGGTGAGCCCAAGCCCAGGATCGTCGTCGATATTGAAGCCCGGCGATAGACCGATTCCGTTATCGAGGACTCGAATCCGAAGGGTGCCGCGCTTGGTAGACATCGTGACCGTTACTCTGCGGTCGTTCTGGCCGGCCCGCACCGGAAATCCGTGCTCGACCGCGTTCTGAATCAGCTCGGTCAGGATTACTGCCAGGCTGGAAGCTACCTCGGCCGGGACAATTGGGCCCTCGCCGTCGATGGTGATCGTGACTGGTCGGTCAGGATCCATGAGCGCCCCCTGAACCATCTGTACGACCGGGGAAACCACATCACCCAGCGCAACGTCGTCGCCTCCGTCGCGACTGAGCACCTCATGAACTAGGGCGATCGATCGAATTCGCCGAGAAGCCTCATCGAGGGCGGTCTTGGCAGCTGGTTCGGTGACGCGTCGGCCTTGAAGTCGTAAAAGCGACGAAACCGTCTGCAGGTTGTTCTTCACGCGGTGATGAATCTCGCGGATGGTTGCATCCATCGACACCAAGAGCAGCTCCTGTCGACGGATATCGGAGATGTCTCGCATCAACACCAAGGCTCCAGCAGCGCGGCCCTGGTCCAACAGTGGGAGGAGCCGCATCTGAATCGCGACCCTGTCGCCGCGTTCGAGGTCGTGGATGAGCGGGGCCCTGAGTCCGAATGCGGTTCGAAGGACGTCACGGGGGAGTCCGATGTCGGTGACGTTCCGCCCAACCGCATTGGCGTGGAACCCCGTTCGGTGTAACGCCGACACCGCGTTTGGTGAGGTGTACTCGACTTTGCCTTTCGCGTCGAGGACGATCACACCGTCGCCGACTCGGGGCGAACCCTCCGACGTTGGATCGTCAAACGGGTAGGGAAACGAGCCGTCGGCAACCATGGAGAAAAGTCGCTCGACAACCCCGAGGTAGGCGGCTTCGAGCGTGCCGGGACCGCGACCGCTAGCCCACACCCGTTCATTCACTAACGCCGCAACGATCAGCCCGTTGTGCCGGATCGGCACCGCACGAACCTGCACCGGTTCGTCAACGTCCTCCCGATCAATCGTGCCCTGGACGGCGTTTCCTGAGGCGAGCGCCTCAGAGACGTGCGGTCGGTTGCGAGAGAACAGTCCGATGTGGTCGGTGCGATACAACGTTTGGGTCGTGGTGGGTCGGACCTGCCCGACCACCAGCAGACGCGAGTCTTTTGCCGGTACGAACAGCAGCAAATCACCGAATGACAGGTCGCACAGCGGACCCCAGCCCGCCACAAGGCGGCGAAGGTGCTGCTGGGCGGCATCGCTGAGCGAGGTGTGATGTCGGAGAAGATCGTTGAGCGAAGCGATGCAAATAGGCTAACGGCATGCCTCCCACCGACTATCGGTTGCATGACGTTTCGATGTGGATGGACGATTTCGTCTTTCCGGGAGATGAGCCGGTCCGTGTCGACGGGCCATTCGACGTCGTGGGGACCGACAACCCCGAGTGGGTCTATCAGTTCAGTTCTCCTACTCAGGCGGGAACGCACATTCAAGGCCCGCACTACTTTCTCGAACATGGGTCGACGATCGACTCGTTCCCGCTCAGCCGTTTCCAAGGATGGGCCCACGTGGTCGACATCGAAGCCAACGGGACCGATACCACGGTTGGTCAGCTGGGAGAGCAGCTCGATGGGGTCGACCTGACAGATCGGTTCGTGATTCTTCGCAGTCATCACATGGACGCACTTGTCCAGGGTCAGCCGCTGGACCCATCGACCCGACCAGGATTGTCGCTCGAGGCTGCTCAGTGGCTCATCGATCGAAGCGTCACGATGGTGGCCATCGATTCGGTTGGGGTCGAGTCCCGTCGTTCCAAGAATTTCGACGTCAACGTGCTTCTGTGCGAAAACAGCGTTTTGATTTTGGAGGGTCTCGTGGACCTTGGTCCGATCGGTGATCGGGTGTGGTTGGAAGCGCTTCCCCTGAAACTACGGGGCGTGGAGGGCACACCCTGCCGGGCGATCGTCAAAATTCCCAGCTGAGCGGCACCTCGCACTTAGGCGGTGAGCAAAAACTCCCCTTGAAGATGGTGTGAACGGACCAGTACCCTGCGGGACACGAAGTGCCACGTGACACAACATCCAGCCCGCAGATGGAGACGGTTCAAATGAAGGCAGAGCAGCCAGGCGAGTCAAACGAGGAAACGATCGACCTCACGTTTCGAATGCCGCTGATGTTTGAACGGATCGCCAAGAAGGTGGGTCAGCGCCCTCGCAGTGATCGCTCTGGCCAGGATCTTGACGTCAGCTGGCGTCGGACCGCAGCTTGTCTCGACACCGATCCCGGACTGTTTTTCCCTGTCGGTGTCACCGGCTCGGCGCTTGTTCAGATTCAGGACGCTCGAGCGGTGTGCATGGGATGTTCCTGTCAGGAGGCATGTCTCGAATTTGCTCTGCGCAGCAACCAAGACACCGGCATCTGGGGCGGTGCGTCTGAGGAGGAGCGACGCCACCTCCGTCGCACCTACATCAACAAGCGATCACGCGTCGTCAGCTAGATCGTCGGCCTACACGCCATAAAGAACGTTCAACGCCATTTGCACTTCGTCGGTGACGATGCCGTCAACCCGTAGCCGGTGCATTTCAAGAACTCGGTCGGGGTCATTCACGGTCCACGCGTTCACAAGCAGACCGGCCTCTCGACACATCTCCATGAGCGTCTTGTCGATCAGCATCTCCGACGGATGCAAAGCGTCCACCGTGCCGGCCGCCCGTTCGACCATTTGCATCGGATTGACCTGACCCCACACGATCCAGCCGATGGGGATACTGGGGTCGTTCTCCCGGATGCGCTGAATCGACCCGAAGTCGAGGCTGCTGACGAGCACCCTCTTTTGGGCCTCGAATGCGGTGATGAGCGCCGCGACCGCCATGGAGATCCCAAATGTTTCGTCGTAGTCGGGGTCGCCGGGCATGTTCTGGATTTCAATGTTCAGCCACGTGTCCTGGCAGACCTCTAGGGCCTCGACCAGGGTTGGCATCCACTCGGGGATGTCGTCGCTATGAACGTCGCGAATCCACTCGCCGCCGTCGATCAGGGCCTCGTCGTGAATGACCAACACGTCATCGGCCGTGCGTCGCACATCGAGCTCGATGCCTTCGACGCCCAGTTCGATGGCGCGTTCGAAGGCTTCCAGGGTGTTCTTGCGAATGGGGGATCCGTCGCGTTTGTTTGCGGCACCCCGGTGGGCGATTACACGAGCGGCCATGCCCGCAGCGTAGTCGCATCACTGCGGCGAAAGAGGCTCTGGACACAGAATGAAACATGTGTTTAAATAATGTGTATGGAAACAACCGTTGATCGCCCGACACTGGTTTTTGATGACAGCTGTCCGCTGTGTCAGGCGTACACGGGTGCGTTCGAGCGCCTCGGGTGGGCCGACCGTCAGAGCTTCAGCACGTGTGCAGACCTTGCGAGCCTCGACCTCGATCGCGCTCGCCACGAGATCCCAATGTTCGACGGTGATTCAGTGCGTTACGGGCTCGACAGTCTGTTCACGGTCCTCGGTGGGCAACTTCCGCTCCTGGAGCCGATTCTTCGTCATCGGGTTACCGCGGCGGTCTTGGGTCCGGTGTATTCGTTCATCTCCTATAACCGCCGGGAGATCGCAGGATGTCCGCCTCCAGATGTCGGCTTTGACTGCGCTCCCGACTTCCACGCAGGCTGGAAACTCGCCTATGTCGGGGCGGCCAGCGGTGTCACCGTCGCCGCCATTGCCGGCTCGGCCCCCGCAGCGGTGGCAGCTCTAGCCGGAACGGCGGTTGCGACCGTTGAGTACGGGCCGGACCTCGCGGCGGCCACTGCCGAAGGAGCGGTGGAAATGACAGCCCACGGCCTCACCGCAGTTGCTGCTGGAGCAGTCGCTGCTCGAGTCGTTGGTGGTCCGCTTGGTGCACTGGCGGGCACGCTCGTCGGGCTGCATCAGCTGTATCGCCGCCGCTGGGTTAGCTGAGGCCTCGGTGGCAACGGCGACCTAGGCGGGAACCACCACATTGACCGCATTCGGCACGTGCTCGAGACGAAGCTCGGTTACCGGTTTCTGCGGTTCACCATCCAGCTGGTAGGGAAAGGGGCGATCCGATGTGAGCGTTGCGCCGGTGACCTCTGACCAATGAGCCATGCCGTTGCGGTCAGGGAGCCCGGTGTCGCTCTGAAAGGCGGTGAGGGCGGCAGGGAGGAGCTTGGCGACGCCAACCGACTCCAACGCCACGACCGAAAGTGGCGTGTCGAGCGCGGCCTCAGGAGCGAGATCCAGAGGCTGGCTGCCCAAGAACGTGTAGGGGTTCACGTTGAGGGCCACGGCCATCTGCGCCCGTTCGACGGTTCGGCCGTCGTCGTTGGTTACAGAGAACTTGAGGCTGCGCCGTTCCGCCGAGCTCCAGGTGCGAATGGCCGACCACACAAACCAGGTGTGCCCCGCGTAGCGCTTCAGCGGCCCTCGTCGCTCCACCCTTTCGACCACGGCTGCATCAAAACCCACGCCGACGTGAAAGACGAATGCCCTCCCGTTGGCGAGGCCAAGCGAGGCCGACACGGTGGAGCCCGAGTCCAAAGCCTCGAGCAAGACCCCGGTTGCTTCTACCGAATCGTTGGGGTAGCCGATGGCGCGGGCGAACACGTTGGTGGAACCCCCGGGTAGCGGTGCGAACGCGGTGGACGTGCCGCGGAGCCCGTTTGCTACTTCGTTCACCGTGCCGTCGCCCCCGAAGGGAATGACGACGTCCACCCCCTCCCGTTGGAGCTGATGGGCTAGGCGTGTGGCGTGGTTGCCCCGCGTGGTCTCGATGATTTGGAGCTCGTGATCGGCTGCAAGAGCCTTCTGGATGACCACTCGTGTGCGAGCAGTGACCGATGAAGCGACGGGATTTACGACGAGTGCGAGTTTGATGACAAAAAACCGTAGTCGTAGATTTGACCGGACGGTCAAGAAACCTTCTACGCTGACGCACATGAAGGTTGCTGTATGCGTAAAGCAGATCCCAGATCCGGCCGACCCCGGGGCGCTAGACCCCGAGACCCGGACCCTCAAACGAGATGTCAAACTCATCATTGACGAGTCAGACACCTACGGCGTCGAAATGGCGTTGCAGCTCGTTGATGCCGCCGGCGGCGGCGAGGTTGTTCTGGTATCCATGGCTCCGAATAGCGAGCGAACCGGCCTGTCGTCTGCCCTCGCCATGGGAGCCGACTCGGCAACCCTGGTTTCTGACCCGGCGCTGGTCGGCTCCGACGCCCTGACAACCGCAAAGATCTTGGCCAAGTGTCTCGCCGAGCAGAGCCCCGACCTGGTGATCGCCGGCTCGGAGAGCTCCGACGGATACACCGGTACCGTGCCCGAACAAATCGCTGGCGTTCTCGGCTGGCCATCGGTTACAGCCGCAAAGGCCATCGAGGTCAACGGTTCGTCCATGAACGTTCAGCGTCAGACCGATGCTGGTTACGACGACGTGGAGTGCCCGCTGCCGGCTGTGGTCAGCGTGACCGCCGGTGTGGTCGAGCCTCGCTACCCCTCCTTCAAGGGAATCATGGCCGCCAAGAGCAAGCCGGTTGAAGAAAAGACGGTTGCTGATCTCGGCCTCACCGCAGAGCAGGTTGGCTGGTCTGGTTCAGGCCAGGAAGTTGTCGACGTCTCCGAAGCTGAAGCACGCGAGGCCGGCGAGAAGATCGAAGACGACGGCGAAGCCCACCTGAAGATCATCGAATTCCTTGAATCGGTCAAGGCCCTCTAAGCGACCCAACTACTCGGAGAAGAACACATGACACTCGACACCATTTGGGTCTATGCAGAAGGCGACAGCGACGCCATCTCCTCGACCACTCAGGAACTGCTCACCAAGGCTCGTGATCTGGCCGACACCGTCGCAGCCGTGTACGCGGGCGACGGCGACGACATCGCCGAAGCCGCCGGCTCGTACGGCGCCGAAACGATTTACGCCACCGGCGATCTCGACGGCGCGCTCGTGGGCGTACCAGTCGCCGCTGCCATCGCAGCCGCAGTTGAGGCCGGAGACGGCCCCGACGCCATCCTGCTCGGCACCACCTACGACGGCCGTGACATTGCGGCCCGTCTGTCGGTCATGCTCGACGCAACCGTGATCTCTAATGTGGTCGACGTCGAGGTAGACGACGACACTCTGGTGGGTACTGAACCCATCTTCGGCGGAGCCAGCGAGATCAAGACCAAGTTCACCGGCGACGCCTGCAAGATCGTTCTGGTTCGCCCGAAGAGCTTTGAGCCCGAGGAGTCGGGCGACGGCGAGGCCGACGTGGAAGACCTCGATGTTCCCGAGCTCGGATCGGCTGCGGGTGCCAAAGTGACCAATCGAATGGTCGAAGAGTCAGACGGGCCCAAGCTAGATGAGGCCGCTCTTGTGGTTGCCGGTGGTCGCGGTCTCGGCCAGGCCGAGAGCTTTGAACTGGTCGACAAACTGGCTGGCAAGCTCAATGGTGCTTCGGGAGCTTCCCGGGCCATCGTGGATGCTGGCTGGGTTCCTTACTCCCAGCAGGTAGGTCAGACCGGCAAGGTCGTAAAGCCCACGGTGTACATCGCCGCAGGAATCTCCGGCGCCACCCAGCATCTGGTGGGCATGAAGGGTTCCAAGAACATCATTGCAATCAACAAGGACCCCGAGGCCCCCATCTTTGGTGTGGCCGACCTCGGAATCGTGGGCGATGTGCACAAGGTGATTCCGGCGTTGCTCGAGGCCCTCGAGAACCGCTGACCCCGCTGAACTCATAGAACGGCCCGGCCTCGGCCGGGCCGTTTCTCGTTTTGGCGAGATCCAGGTCCCGAGTCGTTAGAGGCTGACGGTGCCGGTGAGACCGATCTCGATCGCTTCTGTCTCGTCCAGTTCGCCTTCGCTGTTTACAACGGTTCTCGTGGCGGGGAGGACCCAGTACTGCAGCGAGTCGAGACCTTCAAAGCCCAGCGAGCCCGTGAGCGGCTGGTCAGCGTCTGGGTCGGCGTTGGTCTCAAAGGCTTCTGAGTTCTCCACCCGGTCCACCAGACGGTTTACCTCGCGCTGGGCGGTGGCCCCATCGACCATCACCGAGGATTCGACCGTCAGCGTGCTCGTCGCCAGGCGCCCTTCGCCGCTGCTCGACACAACAACAAGGGTCCGCTCGCGTTCGCCGCGGGGCAGCGGAAGCCGACTGTCGGCCCAGTCGATGAAGTGTCCCAGTTCGCCGGTCGGCAGCGCCGCGTTGGACACAATGCGCAGAAGGGTCTGTTCATCTTCGGCCATCGAGGTGATGACGACCTCATCGAATTGGTCGCCCCCGGGAACGCGGTAGGACTCGGAACGATTGTCGTCTTGGCCCGTCGAGTCGATGGAGTACATGCCGGCCGCCTGGACTGCACCGGACATCTGGGCGAAGGCCACGGTCGACGATGCGGTCGTCCGTAGCGAGACGGCGATTTGGGCAATCACGGTGCCGTCCTCGTTTGCTGTCCCGGCACCAACGCTGATTTCGGTGATCGTGGCGGCGGGCGGGGTAGGAATCGCCCGCGGGAACTGAGCGACCATATTCATCGTTTCGCTCAGATTCTCGGTGGGGCCGAGAAGGGCAGGCAGTTGCGTCTTGATGAACGCCAGACCTGTGGGCGCCGCCTCTTCTTCGCTGAGAGCGGTGGTTTCACCGTCGATGGGTTCGTTGCTGGGGTCGGTTGTTGATGAAGGTGAGGTGGTGGGCGGGGGAGTGATGGTCCCGAGCGGCGAGGTGGTTACCGGGGGCAGAGTAAAGGCGGGAGTTTCCTCGGTTCGGGCGAGTGTGTCGGGACCCGCGGAGGTGCAGGCCGCAAGGGCGAGCGCGCTCGTGACCAGCAGCGCCACGAAACGCTGGGTTGGAACGGTCGCCGTCATGATGGCCGAGAGTAGTGCGCTGTACCCTCTGGCCATGGGACTTTCCGAGAGCGAGCTCGATCGACTTACGAACGAAACAGTGGAGCTGCTTCAGGGCCTCATCCGTAACGAGTGCGTCAACGACGGCACCAAGGAGTCCGGGTTCGAGGACCGGTCGGCGCGGGTGCTTGAAGGTGAGCTCGAAGGTCTTGGACTCGACATCGAGCGGTATGAAACCGCTCCGGGGCGATCATCCATCGTCACCCGGTATGAAGGGACCGATCCCGACGCACCAGCGTTGTGCCTCATGGGTCATACCGACGTGGTGCCGGTGACCGCCGATGGCTGGAGCCGCGACCCGTTTGGAGGTGAACTCATCACCAATGACGACGGTATTCAAGAAGTCTGGGGTCGGGGCGCGGTCGACATGCTGAACCTCACGTCGTCGATGGCGGTGGCGTTTCGGCACATGGTGAAATCGGGAAAACGGTACGCCGGAGACATCGTCTATTTCGCCGTTGCCGACGAGGAAGCGGGAGCAACCTATGGTGCACAGGCGCTCTTGGATCAACAGTGGGACCATCTCAAGGCCGACTATGTGCTTACCGAGTTTGGAGGGATACCTCTCAACGACACGTTGCTTCTCACCACAGCCGAGAAGGGGGCGTACTGGTGGAAGCTTCATGTGAAGGGAACACCGGGGCATGGATCGATGCCCTACGGCGCCGACAATGCGCTCGTGAAGGCCGGCGAGGTTATTCGCCGCATCGCGGCGTACAACCCGGGTGCGCAGATGGACCGCATGTGGGAGGCCCGAGTCAAAGCGATGGATCTAGGGCCCGAGATTTCCGACATGTTGTTGGATCCCGACCGCATCTACGACGGGTTGGCGCTCCTGCCCGACTCCATTGCCAAGAACGCCCACTCGTGTTCACACACCACCTTCAGCCCAAACATGATTCACGGCGGCGTCAAGACCAACGTGATTCCCGATCGAGTCACGATCGACATCGATATCCGCACCCTCCCTGGCGAGGAGACCGAGGACGTCTTCACCCATCTGCGGGTGGCGCTCGGCGATCTGTATGACGACGTGCAAATCGAATCGGGCGATGATTGGCCCGCCAGCGCGTCTCCGGTCGATGGGAAGCTGTGGGGGGCGCTCGAGAAATCGATGGGTCGCCACTACCCAGACAAAGCGCTTGTCCCCAGCATGGTGACCGGTGGGACCGACGCTCGCTTCTATCGCGACAAAGGGGCGATCGCCTACGGAGCCGGGCTGCTCAGCCCCTCGCTCAACGCGGTTGATTTCCTCCAACGGTTCCACGGGCACGACGAACGCATCGACGTAGAGTCGCTACGAATGACAACCCAGTTGTGGCTCGATATTGCGGACGTTCTTTGGGATTAGCCAAACGTTGAGGCGGTCGAGCCGGAGGTTGCAGCAGGTTTGACGATCCGTGGGTCGGTGAGCTCTACCCCCACAGCCGAGGCCGACCGCAACTCGATGTGGTACGACGGACGAGAGGCCAAGATCGGCCAGTGAAGTTCAAGAGCGAGCGGACGGGTTCCTGAGGGTCCAAGCAGTAGCAGCCGGCCGTCGTCGACCAACCGCAGTCGCGGTTGGGTGCCCAGACGTTCGGGAATCACGCAGCCGCTTGCACTGACCGACCCGGCCTGAACTCCAATGGCTCCGGTTGCGCTGTCGGAAAACCGCAAGCTGGCATCCGGTCGAAGACGGGTTAGGTGTTCTTCGACGTCATCGCGCAGTGGGCCGGGCTGGCGGGTCCACCCGTCTCCCAAGTGGATTCGGGTGGTGGGCCAGGTGGTTGTCCAGTTGTGGAGCGTCTCGATTCGAGTGAGGCCATACAGGACGGCATGGTTGGCGATCTCTGGTTGAACAAGTGAGCCGAATCGACTGGTGAAGAGCTCCTCGATCGATCCACGTAGCGCGACTGTGTGAACGGACTCCACGTGAGCCAGTGTTTGGGCCCACGGCAGATCGCTGTTGACGGTTACCTCGCCCGACAACATGGAGCTGGCTATGACCGCCTTATGCGTGAGTTCCTCCAGGTCGTCGGCGGACTCGACTATTCCGACCGAGAGAATTCGTCGTAGCACTGTGTTGGCCACCAACATGCTGCAGATTCCGTGGCGCTCTAGCGCAACGATCCGCAACGGCTGGCCCAAGGTGGAGGTTGGGTTGGCCGACCACACGCTGGCAAAGACTGCCACCGGGGCTTCAATGCCAGTCACGTTGGCGAGTCCGTCGACTCCGGACAACACCGACAGGCAACGACGCCGCTCCCGCGGCGACGCCGACAAGTCGAGGGCGCAGCGAACCTCGTTGCCCTCCGAGCCAGCGAGCTCAGCCAGATCGGGGAAGCGGACAGCTTCATGTACGACCAAAAGATCCGAAAGGTCAGAGTGGGAGTCGTTTGCGTTCCATACAGCTGCACTGAGGGGCGTGTCCGCTTCGATTCCGCCAGAGGCGTTCGGGGATACTGCCAGGGCCATGCCTATGAGGGTGCTTCCGTAGAACTGTGGGATGCAACCACTGTGAGTGAACTGGCAATGATTGCCGAGTATTTCGGGTCGCGGGGTCGGTAGCGTTTCGTGGTGGGCAGACTTCACAGAGTGATATCCGCAGGTTTCTTGACCTGTGTTTGTGTCGCTGCGGCCTGCTCGGTTACGCCCGAAACGATCGAGGTGGCCGGCGCGCTGCAGTCCTCGGAGCTGCGCCCAACGACCATTCCCCGGCCCGTTCCGGCTGCTGATGCCGATCGTGTCGTCGGCCACCCCACCGTGACGCCCCAGGCCGCGGTCGTCCTCAACGATGGTCGAGCCCCGGTGTCACTTGGCTTTGCCGGCGACACGTCGTTTCACAATGGTCTCCACCTCTTTGACCCACTGGGGGAGGCGGCTTCGGTTCTGCGGCTGCCCGATCTGATGGTGCTGAACCTCGAAACCGCAATTGCACCACCGAGCATCGGAACTCCGCCGGTCGCCAAGCAGTTCCTGTTTCGCAGTGATCCGTTGATGGTGGAGCATCTGGTTGATGCAGGAGTCGATGCGGTGTCGATGGCGAACAACCACGCCCTCGATTTCGGTCCGTCGGCCCTAGAGAATGGTCTGAATCTGCTCGAGGAAGCCGGCATTGAAACCGTCGGCGGTGGCGTCGATGCCGATGCGGCCTACAAGCCGCTGATCCGTTCGGTAGGTGACTGGACCGTCGGTATTGCTGCGTTTTCTCGGGTGCCATGCGACTGGTCCTGGACGGGAGAGAACGTCCGTCCTCAGGTGGCGTGGGCGTGCCCTGCGTTCATGGCTGAAGCCGACGCGGTCGTCAGTGCGCTCGTGGACGACGTCGACCTTGCTGTGGTGATGGTTCACGGTGGAACCGAAGGCGAACTGTGTCCCGATAAAGCCATGCGAGACCTCAACGCTCACTGGGCCGACCTGGGGGCGGGACTTGTTGTCAACAGTCACCCGCACGTTGTCCAGGGGGTCACCAGCATCGGTGAGACGGTGGTGGTTAACTCCACCGGCAACTTTGCGTTTCCGCCGTCGTTTGGGCTGACCGCCAATTCGGCAGTGTTCTTCGCGACCCTCAGCGAACAGGGTCTACTGGTGTCGGTGGAACCGGTCGTGAGCGAAGGAGGGGTCGTTCGGCGGGGCACCCCCGCGCGGCGCGCCTCGATCCTGCAGCAGATAGACCAGTACTCCAGCGGCTGGCGAGTGCTGGCCGATGGGCGTCTCATTCAAGACCCCGGCTGGGTTGGGCTCTGTGCCGCCAGCTTGTAGTTAGGGCGTCGCGCAGCCGCTGCACGGCTTTGGCCCAAAGTGGGTTACGTGGGTGGTCCACGCTGTGCCGTCGTGAAAGCGTTTGTTGTGGAGTTGCTCGGGGTCGTCGTACCAGCCGGCCTCCACAGATGGGGAGTTCTCGGGTTCTGTCGCCTGGGTTGCTGATTCGCTCAGCGCCGACTCGTCAAGAGTGGTCATGGTCGTTTTCTCGGCCCGATCGAAGAGATTCTTGAGTCCAACGTCACAGATGGATGTTTCTTAGGCGACAAGGACCCGAGCTGGCGCGTGAGCCGGAAGCTTGCCGGCAGCTTCGCGTCGGGTGAGTTCGGCGCGTCCCTCTGGGCAATCGGCGGCAAACGGGCACCACCCGCACAACACCCCTGGCCGTGCTTCGAATTCGTCTGACTCACACGCACTCGACAGATTGGTCCAGGTGGTGTTGAGCTGTCCGACCGCTTCATCGATCTTCACCTGCGTCACCGGAATGTCGACGATGGACTGCTTCAGGTAGATCAGGCGGGCTGACCGCGGCATCTCGCCCATCTCTTCATAAAGGGCGGCTGCGTACAGCATCACTTGCAGAATTTTGTCGTCCCGCCAACGAATGCCTGGCAAGGTGCCGGACTTGTAGTCGGTCACCACCAGCTCATCGTTGACCTGATCGACGCGGTCGATGATTCCGACAAACGGCACCTCTCCCAGCACGGTGCGGACCTTTTCTTCGGTCGCTACCACTTCGACGTGGGCGGGATCTTCGAGCGTCCACAGCCCTGCGATGCATTGCCACGCATTCCAGCGAAAGGCTCGAGCGTCGTCGTTGCCGAGATCCAGGGATTGGTAGTCTTCTTCGGCCTCGAACCCGTCCCACAGCGACCGGGCGAGACCCTTGGCGGCATCGAGGGTGCGCTCGTCCTGTTGTAGTTGGCACAGGTGCTCCAAAACCAGGTGGGCGAACGACCCAACGAGGGCCGCCTCGCCTGACGGCTCTGGCATTCGGTCCACGTACTTGAACTTCCATCGGCGCGGGCACCCGTCGAAGGATGACGCGGACGAAGGAGATAGGTATGCGGGAAGCTCGGCCACGCATCCATTATCTCCGACCCCTGTGACAGAGTTGATGTTCCAGCCTACTTTTGTCCCAATTTGAGCTGACGGGCGATCACGGGGTGTGACGCCTTCGCCTCAGGCAGAATCAGAAGGGCATTTGAATGCCGCCGTAGCCGCCACCGCTGCGGCGACGTTGGGTTCGACGGCTCTGGCGTGGCTGTCCGAGGCCACCACCCATAAGCATGCTCATCAGGACGCTGATGGCCATCTTGCCGAACATGCCGCCCATTCCGCTGCGGCGCTGCTGTTGGCGGGGCTGATACCGAGGGTTGCGACGAGGCAGGGGCCGGGGCTGTTGCCCACGGCGGCGCAACTGGGCATCTCTCTCGGCTGGGCTGGCTTGTGGAGCCGGCGGCGTCGGAGCCGGGGGCGCTGGTTGGTCGGGCGTGGCGTCGGTGTCCAGGAACGGTGGGGGAGTCTGGCCGGTGAGGCGGGCTTCGATGACCTCGAACTGCCACTCGGCCTTGTCGATCTGATCATCGAGAACATCGACCTTCGCGATGGTGTCGGCGTTGCGGATCTCGTTGGAAACGTTCTGGTACGCCGCTGACGCTTCCTCATAGATCGAAATGAGCTCGGGATCTCCCGCTTGAATGACCTCATCGCCGAGGTCGATGACTCGGTCGGCATTGGCCTTCAGCTGCTCGATGATTTCTTCCCGGTCCTCTTCGAGAGTCTTGATTTCTTCCTTCTTGGTCTTACGGCGGCCGCGCATCATGTTGAACAGGAAATACGCGCCCACCGCAAGGAGAATCGGCACGATCCACGGGAATCCCCCGGAGGAACCGCTGGTGGTGGCGGAGTCGGAGAACCCGCCAGCGGCATCGTTGCCAACGTTCGCGAGGTACTGGTCCAGCGCTCCCGCAATGTCGCCGCCACCGAAGGTCTGTGTGATCGAGTCGGTGAGCGCACTGGCCGAGTTACCTTTTCCGCGAGCAAAGACCGCCGCGTTGGTGAGGACGACAACCGCCCCGTAGCTGCTGTTTCGGCTCTGCAGTTCGGCAAGGAGTGTTTCGGCTATCTCCGATGACTGGCTGGCGTTGTCCAGACGGACAAAGGCCACGCCGTTGCCGTTTGCGCGCCCGATGGCCGCCTCGGCTTCCCCGGTCACGCTGCGTTCTAGGTAGCTGCCGCTCGCCTCGATTTGATCGGCGATGGCCTCGATGTCAACTGACTGGGCATGCGCCGTGGTCGTCATGAACAACATGACCGCTGCAGCTATCGCCCCAATTATTCTACGCATAGTCGCAGTCTAGTGGGCGTGGCCGCGTCGCTCCCTCGGAAGCCGCTCTCGGCTGCGGTCGACCACGCTGGGTGGGCGGCCGCGGTGGGTCGGCGGCTACGCGATGCCAAGTAATTCAGGCTTGGAAGGAATGATGGATGCCGCCTCGACCCCCAACCACTCCTGTGCCAGTGACCCGAGATAGGCGTCCATCCCGGTGGTCATGCGGAGGTTTCCGTCCTCATCGAGATCGCTCTGGCGGGAAACGGGGGAGGGTTCTCCCAGCAACTGAGCCGCTACCGGTCCCGCCACCATCATGGTCGAGGCGGCTCCGTGATCAAGGCCCTGGCCGTTCTGCCGGACTCGCCGACCGAACTCGCTCACGGTCGCAACCAACACTCGGTCACCAAGACCTCGAACTTCCATCAGGCGGAGGAAACCGTCGATGGCGGCATCGATGTTGGTGAGCAGACCCGGGTGCGACCATTGATGATCGTCGTGGGTGTCGAACCCGCCGAGGCGAGCGTGGACGACCCTGAGGCCGATGTCGGCGCTAATGAGATCGGCTGCGGTAAGCAGCTGCCGGGCCAGCTCGCCGCCCTGTTGGGCCATGTCATCCACGATCGCTGCTTCCGCCGCTGGTCGTTCTGCGTCGTCGCCTTGAATTTCGTTGGCCAAGCTACGCAGGTCCTCATAGCTCTGTGAGATCGCCGGGTCGCCCTCGAACCGATCGAAGGCGTCGATATAGAGCTTTTGAAGATCCCAATCGGTGTCACGGATCATCCACAGACCGTCCGGGTTTGGAAGGGACAGCGTGGAGGCCTGAGTCGAATGCAGCCACGGCGTCACACCCGCAACCGAAAGACCGGTGGCGACAGCTCCCACATCGAGGGCATCGGACAACCGCCCGAGATAGCCAAATCGGCGTCCGGCTTCACCCGTGGGGTCCGCCTGCTGCCAACGACGTTCCATCGCAAAGTGAGACAGCGAATGGTCCGCGATCCCGACCCCTTCCACGATGGTGATACCCCGCTGATGGAGCCGCTGGAGCTGAGGGGCGAGCCCGACGCGATCATCGATGGTCAGAATCTCTTCATCGGGAGCTCGTAGGTTGGCCCGAACATCGTGCAAATAGCCCTCGGTGTAGGGGATAACGGTGGAAAGGCCGTCGTTTCCGCCCTGCAGTTCGACCAGAACCAACACCCGGTTGGCGACAGCGCCAGGGACCAGCCGGGGCGGATCCGGCAGTGTCTCCGTAGCTCGGTCGCCAACCGGACGAGCCGGATCGACCGGACGCGCCCCAACCTCGGAGCGATCGGATCGAATGGAGCAAGCCCCCAATGCGCCACCGGCTGCGGCAGCGGAAAGCAGTTTCAGGATTTGGCGACGGCTGAGGGCAGCGGGCAGTGGTGTGCTCACGGAGGGATTCCTATTCATGTGAATTGGGCGGTCGGACACGTGACCGCAATTCGCCATGCGATCTGGCGGCGGTCGGGAGCGTCGAAGCGGTCATCGTTGAGTGCGGTTCGCAGCAGCGGTATGACCGCATCGGTTTCGGCG
This sequence comes from uncultured Acidimicrobiales bacterium, assembly GCA_938029215.1. Taxonomy (GTDB): domain Bacteria; phylum Actinomycetota; class Acidimicrobiia; order Acidimicrobiales; family SZUA-35; genus JABDIY01. Next base: position 27,987 of record CALHFG010000114.1, read on the forward strand.
AAGCCGGCGGTGGCGGCGATCGATTCAGCCGACCAACGCTGATTGCGCACATGGTCGGTCTCGATGTGCTGGGCCAGTTGGAGACGGGGGAGCAGTGCTCCAGGCCGGATCCAATAGGCGCCGGTGGGCCATCCAGCCGGGGAGGGAGGGGAGTACGGGCGCTGGCCCAGGTTCTCGAGATGCCAGGGCTCCAACGCATCCTGCTCGCCCTCGGGGTCGATAGCGGCCAGCGTGCCAACGAGCCATTCGAGCGTGGTCGAGTAACGGCTGCGGTTGGCAGCGGCGAATTCCTCGGATCCGAGAATGTGGCGAACCAGTGGAAGAATCTTCAGGTCGTTGTTTGCGAGCATGGCCGACATGTGATCCAGCTGCTCGATAGGGGTCTGGCCGCCGACGAACTGAGTCCAAAGGTGGTCCGCCACACGGCGATGTGTCGACGGGTGATGGGCGAGCGCGTGGAGAACTTTGGCCGTGTCCCACCGGTCCTGTACGCCGAGAAAGATCAATGGGGCAACAAAGGCGGCGGATTCGTCGAACCAGACCGTTCCCTCCTCGTCGTCTACCTTCCATCCCGCAAGCGCTCGGGCGGCGGCTCGCACGTCGTCTTCGGTGTAGTGCTCGGGGCCGATTGTGTACAGCTCCATCAATTCCCGGGCCAAGTTCTCATTCGGGTTGAACGCTTCAGAATCCGCGGCATCGAGATAGCGCAGCATTGCACCGCTGGTAATCACGCGGTCCAGCAGCGTCGGGATGTCTGACAATCCATACCGATAGAGGATCTCCAGTTGATCCGCAACGAGGCGTTGGCCGTCTACCGATTCGTCCGCTGTGGTGAACCACGAGTGCCAGAGCCAGGCCATTCGGTCTTGGAGTCCCGCCTCATCCGATGCCATGCGCGCGGTCCACCACACCGACACTTGCCCCCAGTCTTCCTTGCCCGTCGGCGGGCCGTCGTCCCAAGGAATCGTCGCCACGTTGTTGTCGTCTAGGCCGCAGTCGTCGATCAATTGGTCGATGACGTCTGAGAGGTCATCATTGGTGAACAACTTCATGCGGCTCGGGTGGGCGGCCATCGTGGTGCGGCGAAGGACGTGGGCAAGCTGCTCGGTCTCCATGTCACCGAAGGTACGGAATGGCCTGTGAATCCAAGGTGAAACCGCTCTTCATGGAGTCTTCATGATCGCTGTGAGACAATGAAACATGCGTCTGCTGTTGGTTGAGGACGACGGAGCCCTGGCGAAGGTGCTTCTTCGTGGTCTGCGAGAAGAGGGATATGCGGTCGACCATGCGGGGACCTGCGCGGCGGCCAACGAATCTCTCGATCTGAATGACTACCAACTGGTCATCCTTGATCTCGGCCTACCTGATGGCGATGGTCTGTCGCTTTGTGCCAAGCGACGCGCCAACGGGATGACGACCCCGGTATTGATGTTGACCGCTCGTGATGGAGTCGGATCCACCGTCGCTGGTTTGGATGCCGGAGCCGACGACTATCTCACCAAACCTTTTGCCTATCCGGAACTGGCGGCCAGAACGCGAGCGCTTTTGCGGCGTCCGGCCGAGGCCGTATCGCCCGTCTTGCAGCAGGGCCCGGTTCGCCTGGACACGGCGGCGCATTCGGTCTGGCGCGACACCGACTCGGGTCCGGTTCTCGTTCCGCTTACACCGAGGGAGTTCGCTCTTCTCGAACACCTCATGCGTCGACCTGGCGAGGTCTGTCGTCGGGAGCATCTCTTGGAGCAGGTGTGGGATGCCAACTACGACGGACTTTCGAACGTGGTCGATGTTCATATCGCGAACCTGCGCCGCAAGCTTACGGTCGAACCAAGCGTGGCGGCCTCGGATGCCGGCGAGCCTGATTTGATCGAAACGGTACGAGGCGTTGGGTACCGATTGTTGGCGGAAGTCGCATGAACCGTTGGATCAAGATTGCGGCTGCAACGTTGACGGTCTCCGTACTCGCTGGAGGTGCCGCCTTTGCGTGGTACTCCGACGTCATCGATGACGAGCGAAACATCACGGTCGACTACGCCGAAGGCGAAGTTCGCGAGATCCTGTACCACTGGCGCGAGGACACCGAACCTCCCCGGAACAGTTGGCAGATCAACGTGCGGGACGGCTGGAGCGACCCCGTCGGTGAGACCGATGTTGAGCCCCAGATCCTGCCGCTGGCCGAGCCCGCGGTCGAGTTTGGCACCTTCACCGAGGAATTCGACTTCCTCGGCGACCGTTGGTTCTCTTATGCGGTTCACGTGGGCGATCAACAGGTGCTGCTCTCCCTCATCGATCGAGGGCCCCAAGATGATGCGATTCGACGGGCCGCCTGGATCGCGGCGCTTTCCACCATCGGATTGGCTATAGCGGCCGGTGCCGTCTCCTATTGGTGGACCGGGCGTGAGGCTCCGGCAGTCCAGCGGGCACACAGCGTGAACCGGGACTTTATTGCCGACGCAGCGCATGAGCTTCGAACCCCGCTCGCCATCATCCAAGCCTCCTCGGGACACGCGCTCAGCCGAGAACGCACCAACGATGAGTACCGGGAGTCACTAGAAGAGATCCTTCACGCAACCGAGCGTGCCGGCGCCAGCGTGAGTGCGCTCCTCGAGTTCGCGCGGCTCGAAGCTGGTCAGGCACAACCTCGCAAGGCGCCCCTGCGGCTCGACCTCTTGGTGGAAGAAGTGGCAGCCGGTGTTCGAGTCGATGGAACAGTGATCGAGGCGGACCCCGGCGACGCGGTCGTGGTCGATGCCGACGACGCCTTGATCCGTCAGGTGCTGGACAACATCGTGCGTAATGCGGCTGCTCGGGCGGGAAAAGTTGTGCTCACCACGCGCTTCGAGGGCCAAACCGCGGTGGTCGATGTGATCGACGACGGCCCGGGGTTCGACGAGCAAATGTTGCCGCACGTGTTCGAACGTTTCCGCCGCGGCGACCAGTCCGGCACCGCCGGTCTTGGTCTGGCGATTGCGCGCACGATCGTGGACCTTCATCAGGGGACCTGTGAGGCAACCAATAACGCTGATCAGGGCGCCAAACTTACGATCCGTCTGCCCGTCGCCTAACCCACTCTTTGGTGAGTTCCCGAGCTTCGGCCTCGGCGGGGATATCTCGGTAGGCGGGCATCCATTTTCGTTGCAGCCGGAGACCGCGAACGAAATCACCGAGATAGCGCAGGTAGAACCGCACGATGCCGATGTCTGCGTACTGCTGCACATGAACCAGTTCGTGCGCGATGAGCCGGGAGGTTCCGTCGTCGAGTTCGGGGGTGGTGAGATAGATGTAGCGACCCAGCGTGATGCCTTGGAAGCTCCCCGGCATCCAACCCAGCGTGCGTATACGAGCTCGATCCAGCACGTCGTCGCGAACGTGAGAGTAGGAGGCTCGCTCGGCCTCGGTGAGTGATCTGCTCACGAGCCGCCATGCCAATCTTGGCTGTGAAGCTCATACACGTCGGCCCATCTTTGGCATCGAGGTATCACGGTCCGGTGGCTCGCCGCCAAGCCCAAACGTTCCGCCACCGCGACCGACCGGCGATTGCCAGGTTGAATACAGGCCACAACCCGGTCGAATAGGTCTGCTTCAAATGCCCACGTCAGCGCCCCAACCGCAGCCTCGGTGGCATAACCCTCTCCCCAATGATCGGGGAGAAATCGCCACCCGACCTCGTACACCGGCAACAGTTCGGGCAAAAAGGTTGGCGGCGCAAATCCAACAAACCCAATAGGTTGTCCGGGCTCATCCAGAAGTTCGCACGCAAAGATGCCCGGGCCGTCGATCCACTGAACGGCGTGCGTTAGCCGATCGTCGATTTCGGGTTCAGAGAGAGGCTCGCCGTCGTCGATGTGGGCCAGCACGGCTTCGTTCGTTGACAACTCATGCCACACGTCCCGATCGTCCAGGGTCCATGGGCGCAAAACCATTCTTCGTGTGACGACAGACCCCACGAAGCCGAACCGTACCGTTCCACCAGCGTCCTCGCTCTCTCCTACCCTGTTTGATCTATGTCATCACAGTCTCGAAAAGGTCTCGTAGCGGTTGTGTTGGGCATGGTGGCTGGCTTTGTAGCTCTGCTGCTTCGTAATGCCGATGACGACGTCGACTCCTTGGAGGCAGCGGTTTCCAGTCGTCGTCTTGCGGCCCGCAACCTTCGGTTGGCCAAGTTGGGGGTCAAGGGAGGCGGTCGCTATGCCCGCTTCAGGGCGCAGAAGATCTTCGCCGACGCGGCGCGGTCTGAAGAACTCGACACCGAATTTCAACTGCAAACCGCCGAGGACGTGGCGGCCGAGCTGGGGCAAATGAAGGGCGCCATGATGAAGATCGGTCAGATGGCCAGCTACATCGACACCGGCCTGCCCGACACGGTTCGGAACTCGTTAGCGAGCTTGCAGCACGATGCGCCACCGATGTCGGCCGAACTGGCCGCGAAACAGATTGAGGCCGAGCTGGGGCAGCGACCGGAACTTCTGTTTGCGTCCTGGGATCCGGTTCCCCTGGCGTCGGCGAGCATCGGACAGGTCCATCGCGCTATCACCCATGAGAACCAGGCGGTCGCGGTCAAAGTGCAGTACCCGGGTGTGGGGGAGGCGATGGCGGCCGATCTAGGCAACGCTGACTGGCTCTTTGGTGGGATGGCTGCGATGTTCCCCGGGCTCGACAAGGGTCCGATCATTGAGGAGCTGAAGACCCGGCTGATAGAAGAACTGGATTACACCCTGGAGGCTGAACGCCAGGCTCGGTTCCACGCTGCATACAAGGGCCACCCGTACATCACCGTGCCGGGAGTTCACGATCGGTATTCCACCAAACGAGTTCTCACCACCGACCTGGCCGAGGGGGTTCGCTTCGGCGAGGTTTTGGGATGGTCTGAAGCCGAGCGGAACCTGGCGGCGGAGACGTTGTTTCGTTTCTCGTTTGGCGCGATCTATCGGGAGCACTCGTTTAACGGAGACCCTCATCCCGGGAATTACCTGTTCCAACCTGGCGGTCGAGTGACGTTCTTGGACTTCGGGTTGGTCAAAGAGTTCGCCCCCGACGAAACCAAACTGTTCGAAGAGCTGATCAAGGAAATGGTCATCGATCACGACCCTCCTGCATTTCGTGCGCTTGTTGAAGAGGCGGGCATTCTCAAAACGGGGGCGCCCCATTCGGATGCGGAGGTGGTCGACTATTTCGCCTTCTACTACCGCTATGTCCGCGAGGATCGTCTGGTCACAATCGACGCCGATTACGCAGCCGCCGGCGTGGCCCAGCTCTTCGACATGAGCAGCGCCCATGGTTCGTTGATGAAGCAGTTGAACGTGCCGCCGTCGATGGTGGTTCTACAGCGAATCACGCTCGGCTTGATGGGTTTGTTTGCACAGTTGGATGCCACCGCGAACTGGCGGCGAATCGCCGAAGAACTGTGGCCGTTCGTGGATGCTGAGCCTTCCACTGAACTGGGCCGTCGTCACCGGGCCTGGGAGATCGAAACCGGTCGTCGCACCGCGACGACCTGACGGGCTAGCCGGTAGGAGCGAGACAGTGCCCATCGGGGCACGGATCGGGCCACGGCCCCGAGTGCCCCACCCAGAGGGCTGGAGCGTTGTCGATCTTTTCCTGAACCAACTCACGAATTGCCCGCACAAAGTGTGGGTGGGTACCAACTGTGGCAGCGCGCCGCATCGTGAGCCCTATGGAGGCCGCCGTCTCGGCAGCCAAGACATCGAGGTCGTACATGACTTCCATGTGATCGCTGATGAAGCCAAGCGGGACGACGGTGACATCGCTATACCCCTGATCGCAAAGCTCGGTGAGATGATCGCTGATATCGGGTTCGAGCCAGGGAATATGTGGAGGGCCGCTTCGGCTTTGGTAGGCGAGGTCCCACTCTGGTGCATGGCCACGCGGCGATGACGACCCGATGCGGGTTGCCACCAGGCCCGCGATTTCCTTGAGCTGTTCTTCGTAGTCGCACCATTGCGCCATCGAGTTTGGGATTGAATGGGCGGTGAAGACCAGCCGGTCTCCCTCGACCATCGTCTCTTCGACTCGCGCGACGACGGCGTCGACGAAACCTGGGTGGTTGTAGTAGAGGCGGAGCTTGTGGAGCCCCGGTGCGGTGGGTCCTACCGAGGCAGCCGCCGCTTCGAGGTTTTCTCGATATTGGCGGCAGCCGCTGTAAGACGAGAATGCAGAGGTGGCCAGCACGAGGGCGTTAGTGATGCCGTCGTCGGCCATCTGTTGAACCGTGTCGGTGAGGTACGGCTGCCAATTTCGGTTGCCAAAGTAGATGGGCAGATCGATCCCGAAGTCAGAGAACTCGGCTGCCAACGCAGCGATCAAGGCGTTGTTCTGATCGTTGATCGGCGAGCGGCCACCGAATTGCTCGTATTGTTTGGCCACCACGGCGAGGCGTTGGTCAGGAACGTTGCGGCCAGCGGTGACATTCCGCAGGAACGGCATGACGTCTTCGGGCCCGTCGGGACCACCGAAGCTCAGCACACAGAGCGCATCAAACATGGCGGAGCCTATCGGGGCGCCAGCCCCGGCTACAGCGAATCGGTAACGAACGGATCAAATTCGTGATGGTCGTCCTGGCTCTGCTCGGTAATGGTTTCAAGAGCGGGCGCCTCCGCAACTTGGCGGGACGAATCACGAGCTTGAATGACCGATCGACGGCTGGGCGAGCGCGGCGCGTAACCGGCTGCGGCCCGTTCTTCGTCGTTCTCGGCGCCCCAGATTCCGTGCTCTCGGTTCATCCGGCCTGCTCGTCGGCATGGCAGGACACTGGGGCACGCCCGGCAAAACGAGCGAGCGAGAGCTTCACGTTCGACCCGTCGTTCAGGACGTTCGGCCGCGGGACCAAAGAAGACGTGCGTCATCCCGTTGCAGAGAGCTTGATCCCTCCACTCGGTGTCAGATTCGGTAAACAGGACGGCGAACTCGGTGTCCATGACAACCTCCTGAATTCAATTTAGTGCTAAATGAAAAAGACGTCAATCATCTGTGACGTAGTCAACAGTTGCACTACCAGCGCACATTCCGGTACGCGATCAGATTCGCGCGGCTGCCGTGGCCCCCGCTGCCGCAAGTTCCGGGGTAGCGAAATACAGATCGCTCCCCACCTCGAGGGCGGTCTCCTCGTCTGGAACGGCAAGGCCGCCGACGAGCACGGCCGCGATCTTCGGGTCGTCCCGGATGCCGGCCACCAGTTCGGCTGCGGCTGGTAACGCTTCGGGAAGCGTCACCGCGATCGCAACCGAAACCGAGCCATCTATCGACCCTGCGGCCTCCAGCAGGACCGCAGGGTCGATGACCTGGGCGAGATCGACAACGTCGGCTCCCTCGCCTCGAACCAAGTTGGCGAAAAGGGCTGTCGCCAGTGTGTGGGGATCGCCCGCAGGGCACGCAACCAAAACCGTGCCGGACCGGCGGCCACGGCGTTTGGGTATACCGAGTCGGGAAATGAGGCGCTGGGCCACAACGGTTGCCATGTGTTCTTGCGCGATCGTGGCGAGTCCGTCGGCCCATCGTTGGCCGGTCTCGCGCAGCGCTGGTGTAATGAGGGCCTGTTGGGCCATGAGTGGCTCGCGATGAACGTTGTACGCCACCAGTAGGTCCCAGGCTCCGTCCTCGTCACCCCGTTCCATACATTCACGCATGGCTCGGGCGTTCGCAGGCACCGAGATCGGAGCCGCGTCGACCGTCCGAAAGCTGTCCAGGTCCGCCTGAGAGATCATCCAACGGCGGCCGATCTGGCGAGCCGGCAGTTCGCCGGTACGGATGTACCGGTAGACCGTCATGTAGTGAACACCGAGGGCCTCGGCTGCTTCGTTGAGTGAAAGCTCTTGAGGCGTCGCCAAGGTCATCGGTCCAGACTAGAGAATGGGCGAGTTTGACGATGAACCAGGGGGATACGCTCTTGTCGTGAAGCTGCTCACTTGGAACTTATGGTGGCGTTTCGGGCCCGATTGGAAACGACGTCAGGCCGACATTGCAGCCGAGATCTCCCGAGTTGGTGCCGATGTTTGCGCGTTCCAAGAAGTCTTCTGCGTCGACGGTGATGATCAGATGGACATGCTCACCCAAGCCACCGGCTTCGACGGGGTAGCAACCGAACACAAGGGAAAACGCGTGCAGTTCGGAAATGCGCTGCTGAGTCGCTATCCGCTGACCAAAGTGGAGCAACTGCGACTGCCCGGACCCGATGGGGAACCCAGCCACCGCAGTGCCATCGTCGCCGACCTCGACGCGCCCAACGGGCCCGTGTCGATTGCGGTGACCCACCTCGAATGGCGCTACGACGCCTCGGCCCACAGACGCCGCCAATTGGTGCCGATTGTGACGGCCCTATCCGAACGTCGAGACCGGGGACGAACACCAATGCTTCTCGGAGACCTCAACGCAATTGCCGAGAGCGACGAGCTGCGGCAACTCACCGGTCACGCCCCACTGCTCGAAACAGGAGTTGCGCCTCTGCTGTTCACCGACTCCTGGGCTGCGGTGGGCGATGGGCCCGGCCACACCTGGGTGCGAGAGAACTCCAACGCCGTCGATGCTGCCTTTCCGAGGCGACGCCTCGATCACGTGATGATCGGATGGCCGCGACCGAAACCGAGCTTCAACCCTCGCTCGGCTGAACTGGTCGGCGTCAGCGCAAATGCCGAAGGCATCCATCCCTCCGACCACTATGGGGTCCTTGTTACGGTTGATGATCGTGAACCCTTTGGAGATCCGGCATGACTGAGGTTCCAAGCAACAGTCCAGCGCCGGGGTGGTATCAAGACCCCGAGCAACAGACCATGCTGCGGTGGTGGGATGGGAGTCGTTGGACCAACGACATCCGGCCCATGGACAACACCCAGCAGGTCGGACCCGGCGACAATCAGTCGAGTATCCGCCCGGTTGGTGACTGGCTCACCGAGACCTTCCGACTGCTTGTCAACAATGTCGGTTCCGTCTTCACACTCATGGTCATCCTGGTTATACCCGGATCACTCATCTCGTCGTTCGGTGTTTGGGCGACCCTCCGAGATGTCGTAATCAGTTTCGACTCGCAAGCGGAAACGCTCGACTTCAACGTCGAGGGATTTGGCTCGCCGCTGCTCCTGGGCCTTTCCTTAGGCGCCAACTTTCTATTCACCCTGGTCTTCAATGTTGCGGTCGTGCGTTTGGCCATGGCCAACCGGTTCGAGCCGAACGCCGACTGGGGCTCGAGCCTCACATCCGGTCTGGCCCGAGTGCCCGTGGTGCTCGGCTGGACGCTGGTCGGCATCGTTCTGATGGTGATCGTGTCGGTAGCAATGATTCTGACGGTTGCGCTCGCTGCGGTCGTCGCTCCCGTTCTCGCACTGTTCGTCGGGCTCGGCATGTTTGTATTGGGGCTTGTCCTGTTCGGTCGGTTCAGCATGATCTTCTCTAGTCCTATGTCGGCTGCCCGTGGCGCTCGCAATCCTCTGGAGGTCAACAGGATCGGTCGCGGCAGAACGATGGCGATGCTGGGTCGATGCGCTCTGCTTGCGCTCGTGGCTTTCGTGGCGAACCTGGCGGGCTCAGCGATCAGCGGTCCCTTGTCGTCGCTCGGTGGAACCCAACCCATCGACCCCGACGTGGAGGTCATCCGTTTCGTCGATCTGGTCGGAAGCAACGTCGGGCTGTTTATGTTGCTTCAGCTCGTCGTCGCCCTCGTCGGTGCCATTGCGGTGTTGCTCTGGCACGTCGGACAGTCACTGTTGTTCGAAGATCTCGGTGGGAAGCTCGATCCAGAGCTTCGTCAACCCAGCGAAAGCTCTTCCTAGACGTCGAGAACATCCGGATCGAGCAGCTTGCTGTTCGACACGATGTAGTCCTTTCGATCGGCAACATCGTTGCCCATCAGAACCCGGAACATCTCGGTGGCCTGCACAGCTTCTGCGGCGTCGCTCATGCTCATACGTTTGAGCACTCGGGTCTCGGGGTTCAGAGTGGTGTCGGCCAGTTCATCCACATTCATTTCGCCGAGACCCTTAAAGCGCTGCCATCGTTTCTCTGCACTCAAGCCGAGGTCAGCATGAAGCTGGTCCCGCTCCTCGTCGCTGTAGGCATAGACCATCTCACCTTTGTGCTTCACGCTAAACAACGGAGGCTGAGCCGCATACACCATGCCCTCCTCCAGCAGCGGACGCATGTGCTTAAAGATGAGCGTCAGGAGCAGGCAGCGGATGTGGCTGCCGTCTACGTCGGCGTCGCACAGAATTATGATCCGGCCGTACCGGCAGGACGAGACATCGAAGTCGTCTCCTGAACCACCGCCGATAGCGGTGATCAATGCTGATGCTTCAGCGTTGTCGACCACCTGCTTCAAGGTGGCCTTGCCAGCGTTTACCACCTTGCCCCGCAAAGGAAGGACGGCCATAAAGTCGCTATCGCGGCCGTTCTTGGCCGGCCCCGCGGCTGAGTTTCCCTCGACGATGAGGAGCTCGGAGTCTGGTCCGTGACGGCGGCAATCGGCCAGCTTGTCGGGCATACCGGTACTGGTGAGACTGCTGAGCTTCCGGCGGTTTTCAAGCTGTTGTTTAGCGGCAACACGGTTCAGGACGGCCTGGGCCATCTTGTCTCGCAACGCGTTGATATGGGTTTTGCGGCCACCGCCTTGCATCCAGTCCGAGAGGCCTGTCTTGGCCGCTTCGTAGACGAGATTTCGGATCGGCGGTGTGCCAAGCTCCTGCTTTGTTTGGCCCTTGAATTGAGGCTCTGCAAAGGTCACCTTCACCGCGGCGATGAGCCCCTCCTGGGCGTCACTCGACGTGGCGCGGCTGTTGTCTTTGAGCTTCTTCAGCTTCTTGTTCTCATGAAGCAGAATGTTGTTCGTGGTCCAGTTGAGGGCCTGCTCAAAACCTGCCACATGGGTACCGCCCTCGCGGGTGGGGATCGTGTTCACGAAGCTCACGATGTTGGAGTCGTAACCCTTGACCCATCGCATGGCGATATCGATGGTGCAGGGCCGCTGTACAACCTGCATCTTGCCGTCGACCGGGACTCGTTCCTCGAAGTTGGAGTCCACGTGGATCGTGATGATGTCGGTGACGTTCTCACCCACGCTTAGGACGTCGACGTAGTCGGCGAGTCCGCCTGCAGCCACGAACTCTTCGGGTTCAGAGCCGCCCCGTCGACGGTCGTGTAGCTTCACATGCAGCCCTGGCACGAGGAAACACACCCGTGCGACATGTTCTCTGACCTGGGCGTATTCGATCGTCGCTTCATCGTCGAAGATTTGAAGGTCGGGCCAGTAGCGCACCCGGGTTCCCGTTCGGTTTTTCGGGATCTTCTTTACCTGAGCCAGCTTTGAACCCGGCTTGAACGCTCCGGACTTGAGATAGTTCCCCGGAAGTCGTTCGTTGAAGACCAGCCGCGATGTCACGCCATTGCGGTCGACCTCAGCCACCAGTTTCGACGAGAGCGCGTTAACAACCGACGCGCCAACGCCGTGCAACCCGCCCGAGGCGCTGTATGCGCCAGAGCCGAACTTTCCGCCTGCATGTAGCTCGGTGTAGACAACCTCGAGTGCGGTTCGTCCGTCAGGCATCTTGTCGGTGGGGATGCCGCGACCGTCGTCGGAAACCTCGATCGATCCGTCTTTGTGAAGGATTACTTCGATGTGGGATGCAAATCCCGCCGCCGCCTCGTCGACACAGTTATCGATGATCTCCCACGCCAGGTGGTGCAGCCCTTCGGTGCCGGTCCCGCCGATATACATGCCCGGCCGCTTGCGCACGGCATCGAGGCCCTCCAGGATCTGGATCTGGTCGGCGCTGTAGGCGTTCTTGGCAACCTTTTTGGTCACCGACTTCTTTGCTGCGGCCTTCTTTGCGGCTGCTGGCTTCTTCGCTGCGGCTGGCTTGGCCGTAGTGCTCTTGGCGGTCGTCTTCTTTGCTGCGGCCTTCTTCGGCGCGGCTTTCTTTACCATCGAAGGGTTCCGATCTGCAGTACTCGATGAGGCAGGTTGCGTGCCGATCCATCACGTCGGGTTGGCTTGAGAGCGATTGATTCGGGGGAAGCAGCAGGTTTGGTGGTTCCATCGGTTCCCACCACCGCCACGATCCGTTCAGGATTGCCGACCCAGGCGTACTCGAGTCGTTTCTCGTCGGAGAACTTGGTGAGGCGCACACCGCCTCCATTACGGCCCTTGCTCGGAATTTCCTCGACCGATGTTGATTTGGTGGAGCCGGTGTCTGAAACCGAAAGAATCACTGCATCGGGCGTTGCCACACCGGCGCCGATCACCTTGGCGGTTCCCTTGAGGGCGATGCCACTGACACCCTTGGCGCTTGCACCCTGTGAACGAACCGCAGCGGCGGGCGTCCGCAGCGTCTGGGCATCCGACGCGATGATCACGATGTCGGTGTCGTCGGTGCACTCGAAGCAGGCCACGACCCGGTCACGCTCCGCGAGTCCAATAATGCTGCGGCCACTCTTCAGATCGGCGAGCACGTATCGTTCGATGCGTTTGATAACACCTAGGGCCGTCACGATCATCACGTCGTCGCCGGTGGGGTTGAGCAAGCTAATCGGGTTCTCACCCTTTTCGCCTTTGAAGACTTCTGAGGTGTCTCGGCCGCGGCTACGGCCTCCTACCTCGGGAATGTCGAGAGCGTTTACCTTCAGCATCCGACCCGAACTCATGACCATCAGCACCGGCGTCTTCAACGTGGTGACGACGACCGACTGAATCACGTCGTGTTTGCTGGGCGAGAACGATTTGGATGAGCCGGCTGGCTCGCGCCCGACGACGCCGGAGGTCGCAAGGCTAACGACGCAGGGATCATCGGTGATCTCCGAGACCACTTGCTGTTCGATTTCTGCAAGGTCGGGGATTGTTGCTGCCCCCACGATCACGCTGCGACGGGGCGTGCCATAGTCCTTCACCATCTGAGCGAGCTCCTTCAGCACGATGGTGCGCTGGCGTTGCTCGGACTTCAGGATCTTCTCGAGGTCTTCAATGATGGATCGCAGTTCCGCGATTCGATCGGAGACCTCGTCACGGGCCAGCTGGCTGATGCGCTTGAGCTGCATGTCCAGAATGTGCTGCGCTTGGATCTCGCTGAGGTCCAACGCCTCCATCAAGCGGGTCCGGGCTGTCGGGGTGTCGGCGGAGGTGCGGATGATCTGCACCACTTCGTCGATGTTGTCGATGGCGATCAGGTAGCCCTCTTTGACGTGGAGTTCCTCCTCGGCCTTTCGAAGCCGGAACTGGGTTCGCTTCACCACAACGTCGAGCCGGTGCGAAATGTAGTGCTGGCACAGGTCGTACAGCCCGACCACGGTGGGTACGCCTTCGATCAGGACGGTGTTGTTGATGCTGAAGGTGTCTTCGAGCGGGGTCATCTTGTAGAGCTGTTGAAGCATGAGTTCGGCGGAGATGCCGGACTTGCATTCGATGACCAACTTGGTGCCGTGATGGCGATCCGACAGGTTCTTGATATCTGCGATGCCGTTGAGCTTTTCGGATCGGACGAGATCGGTCACCTTGGCAACGACTCGTTCGACGCCAACCATGTAGGGCAACTCGGTGAACTCGATGCCCTGTCGCGCCTTGGTCACATCGAAGATGGTGGCCTTAGCCCGAATTCGGAACGATCCCCGACCGGTCTCATATGCGTCGCGTAGCCCGTCGTCCACGATGGTCGCGCCCATTGGAAGGTCGGGACCGGGAAGCACGGCCATCAGCTCATCGACGGTGGGCTTAGGGCGGCGTTGGGTCATCACGAGCTTGATGGCCTCGTAGACCTCGCCCAGGTTGTGGGGCGCCATGTTGGTCGCCATACCGACAGCGATGCCGCTCGTGCCATTGACCAAGAGGTTGGGGAGAAGACCGGGAAGGTACCGAGGTTCGGTGTTTTCGCCGTCATAGGTTGCCCCGAACTCGACGGTCTCTTCGTCGATTTCGGCGAGCATGTCCATGGCCGCGTCGGTGAGCCGACACTCGGTGTAGCGCTGGGCGGCTGGCGGGTCATCCAGCGAACCAAAGTTGCCCTGCGGGTGAACCAGCGGAATGTTGCGGGCAAAGTCCTGCCCCAGACGAACCAGCGTGTCGTAGATGGCAGAGTCGCCGTGCGGGTGGAACTTGCCCATGACGTCGCCTACCACGTGAGCACATTTGCGGTGTGGGCGATCCGGACGGAGCCCCATACGCAACATGCTGTAGAGGATTCGGCGCTGCACCGGCTTCAGGCCATCGCGAATGTCGGGAATGGCGCGAGCAGTGATGACCGACAGCGAGTAAGCGAGAAACGACTCACCTAACTCGTCGGCGACCGGAACATCGAGAACTTCCCGCGCGAAAGAACTGTCGTTAGGTGACACCCATCGATCTTGCCACGTTGGAGCATCAAAGTGGCGGACGTCGAGCCCTCGATTTTGGGAAATTTCGTGCCCCAAACCCCATAAACACGGGGCTAACCGCTATCGCGCTCGCAATCTCACCGCGGCCATGTCGTCGATCTCGAGCTGCACTTTGGCCGCTACGGTTAGGGGAGCTGGAGCGCACAATGGACCAACCACCACGAACCAATCTGCCTCGAGCCGGCCACCTTGTTCGCCCAGATGGTTGGCCAGGGCGGCGACGGCGGACAGGGGAGAGGTGATCTCCCCGACCGGCGGGCCAGTCTCTTCGCCGTCGACGTTGAACCGCACCTTGAGATTGCGCAGTTGGTCGCCATCATGGCTGATGTCGAGCCCGTGCTCTCCGATCAGGATTTTGGAGATCCCGCCGTTGTCGGCGACCACGTCGATGTGTTGCAACCCGTCTGGGGTGACCATCCGATGATCGATGATTTCGATCGCTCCGACGACGGTTTCGGTAGCTTCTCGTACCATCTCTTCGGTAACGCCGGGGCCGGCCAGTTCCTTGAACAAGCGTAAGGTAAGGACTGGCTGCACGATCGGCTGAATCATCTGTGAAAGGTCAGCTACTTCGAAGGTTCCCATCAACGCTGACCTGGGATACAAGCTGAAGACCGGCCGACGATCGTGGACACCGACGCGTGCGCCGATGATCGGGTCGTTGCGCGAGATCCGATCTGCCATCGCGGTTACTTGCACCACGTAGGCATCTTCGGCCGTCGCATCGGGGTAGTTCTCGCTGAGCGCGGGGATCGCAGATCGATAGTCCTGCGCCCGCAGCAGGTTGGACGCAAGTATGGCGGGGTTGAGTTTGTCAGTCATTTCCGACCGGGGCGGCAACTCCGGCGCTGGCCGAGATTGCCTCTTGGAACGTGGTGACGATGTTTCGGGAACTTTGGGCGTATCCGGCCGAGCCCAAATCGAGGGCGTGGGCTTGGTCTCGAATGCCCCGTCCCCCGATGAGAACAGGCAACGACGGAAACGCTGCGTTGAGCGCTTCGACAGTGGACCGGACCGGATCATCGGCTGGCTCGGACGCGCTGAGCCCTACCGCCCGGCACTGGTCGCTTCCGGCCACGGTGTCGATGAAGGATTGGGTTGGGGTATTTCCGCCAAGGTCGATGACTGAGTATCGGGAATGACGTAGTAGATCTGAAATGATTGCCGTCACGAGCGAATGGCTGTCACCGGCAACCGCACCGATCACAATGGTCCCTTTGCTTCGGCCCTTTGATCGCATCATGGGCCCCAGTCGGGCCACGAGTCGGTGGATGATTGCCGTGGCCGTGTGCTCGTCGACGATGCGTAGCTCACCCTTGGCCCACCGCTCACCGATCTCATTGAGTTGGGGGACGATCAGCTGATGGTGAATCTCCACCGGCTCGGCGCCGCCGCCCAGACAGTTCTCCAAGATCGACCACGCTCCCGGTTCATCACCGGCAACAACTCGGTCACCAAACGCCTCGAGTCGGCCCCCGATGTTGGCGTTGCCGGGGGTCCCGCCAACGACTGTGGAGGGTTCACGATCGAGATCGGAGGCCTTGACCTTCCACTCGCCGTTTTCCTTGGTCGCGGGAAGTCGTCCGGTTCGAACATGGCGATAAATCGTCATGTAGTGAAGGCCACGACGCTCCGCCACCTCGGTGAGGGACAGGAATGTCTCGCCCTTTTCGACTTTTCCTGTCATGTGGCGAGGCTACATCGATTGGAATGGTCGAAGCGGCGGAACGGCCAAATACCTGCCGCTCCAAACGACGCCGGTTAGCGGCGGCGGCGACGTCGGGCGGCGTCGATGCGGCGGGCAGCGGTGACGATCGAGTCGATCTCGAGTGTCGAGCCCTCTTGTTCCTCCACATCCAGTGCGGGCGCAAGGGCCTCAAGAATCGCACTGACGCTCACGCCTTGCTCGGCAGCAAATCCATGCCACTGTTCATGCGCGTTGTCGGTTACATACGCGTGGAGAGCCTTACGGCTAGTTTCGTTCGACACGGGAATCCTCTGAAGTTGTTGCGGCGTTGACAACTAGCGTCTGCAGGGGTTTCGCCCTTGGACCTGCGCGTTGTCGGGTCGAGTCAACCAGTATTTCAGGTGCGGCGCAACTTGTTCCGGAAACCTTTGGCGGCGCCATCGGCATCGGGAACAAGACCCGGGAATTCCTTGGCTGCAACGGCAACAACCTGCTTGGGGGAGGGGTTGACCATAGACGTTCCGCCAATCGTCACCGTTGGGACCGTTTCGTTGCCGTCGGCGACCTTGCGGACATGGGCCGCGTCGGCGGGGTTTTCCCAAATGTTCTTCTTGTTGAGCGGCACGTTCAGCTTGGTGAGGGAACGCTCGAGGCTCATGCAGAACGGGCAGCCGGGCCGCCAGTAGAAATCGATCTGTCCTTGCGTGCTCATACTCGTTTCAACACCTCTAGCAGCCAATTCTATTCCACTCCGCCCCACAGAACGGGTCGTTCGAGCAGATGGGCGAACTGCGCAGGTGTGGTGGTGCCGACCACCAGACCCGACTCCGGGTCGACGCCTAGCATCTGGCGGGGTTCGGTTCCATGGCGTTCCAGTGCGCTTAGAAGCGACTCGGACGTCCAGGCCGAAGCGACCATCTGGATCGGCGTGGTCAGGTCCTTGACCGAGGTCCACGACCGTTCGTGAACAGGCACCGACTGGACGTCGCCGGTGGTGAAGTACCCGATGGTCTCGTGGGCCCATCGTTGCACGGGCACGCTGACCGGCGAGGTTCCTAGATGACGTTCAACATCACTGAGCGAAAGGGAGTCCTGAATTGCCGGAGGATGAGACCACAGCACGTCGGCAACCGCGGTACGAGCGAGCCGACTCCTAATCGATGCCGTGATCACGTCGCCGCGTGCCGCCACGAGTACGAATGCCCCGATCGCGGCGGTGTAGAAGCCGCTGATCCGAGCCCAGGCGAGCAGTTCGAGCAGGCCGTATGCAATGACCAAACCGCCGGTCACGAGCCCGATCCGTGCTGCCACCAGCCGAGCCCATTCCGGACGGCCGGTGCGGGCCCACAGGATGCTTGAAAGCACTCGACCACCGTCGAGCGGCGCCGCCGGGATCATGTTGGTGACTGCCAGCAAGAGGTTGAGCAACGCGAGAGCGGATGCGATGAGCTGCACCGAGTCGGGCCATCCCAGCGTCCGTCCCAGCCAGGTGGCGGCAGCGAACAGGAGCGCCAACGCAGCGTTTACGGCCGGGCCCGCAATCGCGATCTGAAATTCGGCGGAGGGAGACTTCGCCGAACTCGACAGTGCCGCCACCCCTCCAAAGATCCACAAGCGGATCGAGCTCGTTTGAATGTTGTGACGCCGGGCGGCGAGGGCGTGCCCGAACTCGTGAGCCAGGATCGAGGCGAGAAAGCACAAAACCGCCCCCAGGGCGAGGGCGACTCTCCAGCTGAGCGCCAGGGTCTCGTTTACCCGCGGCAGGAATCGCGTAGCGATGAACCATGCGCCGGTGAGCGACACCGCCACGACAGCCCAGCTCATTCGCACCGGGATGCCAAAGACACGGCCCAGTGGAATTGATCGTGCATCACCCATTGCGGGGAAGGGTACCTGCGTCGCCTAGGCGACGTCAGGTCGGTGCAGGCCCGGAGGCCTTAGCCCATACGCTTCGGGCGAGCCCTGGTGTGGTCGAGCGTTCGAGTGAATGCTCGGCTTACCTCGGTGGAGGAGAGCCCAGGTGTGGTGGGATCGAGCGCTTCGCTCACTTCGATCGCAAGCTCTCCCTCGCGGGCACTGAACCACGACGCCGGGTCGATGGTCTCGCCAGCCACTGGCTTGTTGAAGAGGTATCCCTGCATGATGTGGACACCGAAGTCCAGCAGTTCCTTGACCTGATGTTCGCTTTCCACGCCCTCGGCGACGACCTGCATATCGAGGGCTCGGGCCATGGCGACGACAGCCTCGATGATCGCTCGATTGACACCGGAACTCATGTCGTCGACGAAGGTCTTGTCGACCTTCAGCGTCGAGACCATGTCGAACTGCTTGATGTAGCTCAGTGAGCTCTGGCCGGTTCCGAAGTCGTCGATCGCGAGGGACACTCCGAGCTCACGGATGTCGCGCAGGACCGAGAGGCCAGCAAGGTGGTCCACGATGACGTTTTCGGTGATTTCCAGCACCAGCTGTTCAGCCGGCAGACCGGACCATTCGAGAACATCGGCAACTAGATACGGGAAGTTGCCGTCGAGAAGTTGCTGCTCGGCGATGTTGACACCCATCTTGACGCCCTGAGCATCCGGGGACAGATGGTTCCAAACCGCCGCCTGGGCACAGGCCTCGCGGAGGACGAGTTCGCCAATTTTGGCCATCATGCCAGTTTCCTCGGCCACACCGAGAAAGTCGCCGGGGCCGATAAGTCCACGGGTTGGGTGGTTCCAGCGCACCAGAGCCTCAAAGCCGTAAAGTCGCTTGGCCTTGACGTCGATCAGCGGTTGGTAGAACACCACCAGCTGTTCTTGTTCGAGGGCTTGAACCAGATCCCGTTCGATGTCCAGACGGTCGATGACCTGCAAGCGCTGTACCTCGTCGAAGACGGCGTAGCCGGACTTGGCCTTCTTGGCCTTGTACATGGCGGCGTCGGCGTCTCGGACAAGATCGTCGGAGCGGCGGGTGTCGTCGGGTCGGGCGATCGCGACGCCGATGCTAGTGGAGATCACCTGGGCGCCGCCATAGAGCGACACGGGTTCGGTGAACGATTTGAGGATCTGCTTGGCGACCGCCAGCACGCTCTGCTCGGAAAGGAGGTCGCGACACACAACGACGAATTCGTCGCCTCCGAATCGAGCGACGAGGTCGCCTCCGCGGACGGTGCCTTCCAGCCGTTCGGCCACGATGCGGAGAAGGTCATCTCCCGCTTCGTGACCCATGGAGTCGTTGATCACCTTGAATCGGTCGAGGTCAAGGAAGAGCACGCCGAGCACGGTGTCGGTCTGCTTGGCCCGAGCGATGGAGGTCTCAAGCTCGGAGAACAGTGCGTTTCGGTTAAACAGCCCGGTCAGTGGGTCGTGCTTTGCCTGATGTTCCTGCTGGGCGATGTATTCCTGGGTGTGGCGGGTGGTGTAGTTCTGCCACAGGGCACCAATCATGCCTCCCAGGCCGCCGATCGCACCGGACGCTCCTGCGAGGATCAGTCCGGTTTCGTCGGTGATGTCGAAAAACAGCAGCGCGACGAGCCACGCCGTAGCGGCGACGATTCCTCCAGCAAGCACAATTCCTGGGGACAACAGCAGTCGGTTTCCCTGCACTCTTGTCAAAACGGCAGGTACGGCAACTACTTGAGAACTCCCGCGACCAATTTTCGAATCTGGCCACCTTTGTCCATGCATGGGGGTGGAAGTTCCATTCAGATTTCGTGTGCCGCTGTCGATGAGGAAAGGGAACGCGTGCGTTCGCTGCTATGCCCACCACTCCCCGTACACCCGACGTCGCCGTAGGCCGCCATGCTCTGCTGGCGCGGGCATTCGAAACGTTCGGGGCGGCCATGGCCGACTTTGTTGAGAAGCAGATGGTTGGCTATCTGGGCGACGAAGACACCACGCCCTGGAACCTGATTGCGGCGGGAAAGCTGGGTCGAACCGACTCCAGCGGGGCCACCGATCCGCTGTTTCAGTTGCTTGTCATCAGGCGATTCTGGGGACCAGCGTTCGCGGACTTCTTCAAAGAGGACCTTCGGCCGCTCGTTGGCCAGTTAGTCGAGGCCCGCAACCTGTGGGCCCATTTCAACCTCCCGTCTGAATCCAGCTATGTGGACCGACTGCTGTTGGCGATGGAACGCATCGTTGCGCCCGTCGCTCCTGAAGTAACCAGTGATCTTCGGGCACTTCGGACCGAGCTCAACGATCCTGCGAACGGCGACAGCGAGATCTCGATCGACGGGACCGTTGCTCCAGACTCGGTGGCTCTTGTTGCACAACTCCGCAAGACCGAGGCTGCCTTTGAAGACCTGCAGCGCCGGTACGGGGAGCTGACCGATCAGCTGACCGCTACCCGTCGTGCCGCGGCAGGCAAGCAGCTCAAGCTCAGCGCAGCAGAAAACCGCTTGAAGGACTTGTCACGAGAGTCCGAGCGGCTCGAGGCCCGGCTGGAAGCCGAGCTCTTGAGCCGAACTCGCATGGAGTGGTTGTTTGTTGCCTTCATCACCCTGATGGTGCTGGTGATGACATTGATCAGCCTCTAGCTCCGCCGCTCGCTGTCTGAAAACAGGCGCACGTCTAGGCGCAACAGAAATCGATGAGCTGTTCGACCGCTCCCACGAAGCTGGACTCCAGGTCGATGTAGCCGGTGACGTTCGACAACAACTGTTTCCACACGACGCCGGGCTCGGCATCGATCCCCAGCTCGGCGCATACGCCCGTCTTCCAATCGGTGCCCATCTCGATTATCGGCCAACGGTCGATGCCGATCACTGCTGGTTTGATGCACTGCCAGACATCGACGAAGGGATGTCCGGTGATCAGAACGTCGGGATGGTTCACCTCGGCCGCGATGCGACTCTCTTTGGTCCCATCCACCAGATGGTCAAGCAGGACGCCGAGGCGCCGGCCCGACCGTGGCCCAAAGGTTCGCACGACCGTGGCGAGGTCGTCGGCTCCGTGGAGCGGTTCGACCACCAGGCCCTCGAGGCGCAGGTCATCGCCCCATACCCGTTCGATCAGCTCGGCGTCGTGGATTCCTTCCACGTAGATGCGGCTCGGACGGGCGACTCGGGCGGGCGCGTTCGGTACCGCGATCGATCCAGAAGCGGTCCGCTCCAATCTTGGCGACGACGCCGTCTTCGGCGCCTTGACGAGCGTGACGGAGGTCCCGTTGAACGAAAACGCGCCCGGTTCGTTTCGCTGCTTGAACTCGCGACCGTCTTCGCCCCGCAGAGTGATCCAGTTAGGGTCGAACGCGACCACGATGCCGTTCTTGAAGCTGGCTCGGTGGCGGATCTGCATGCCCAGCTCCACCGGGACCGATGGATAGGTGGGTCGCTTGCGGCTTGGTCCGTCAAGGTCGAGTGGCTCAGACAAAACTCCCATAGGGCGCTCGACAGTAGTAGGGGGACGGCCGCTGTGGGTGTACCGCCTGTGGCACTAACCGATCGTCTCGAGCACACAACCTGCCATCAGCCGATACCCGAGATCGTTGGGATGGAATCGGTCCTCGGCCAGTCGATCCCGCATTCTTGGGCCCTCGACCTCCCAGATCTCCGCAACGCGTTGCCCGTTGCGACGGGCTGCAGCTCGCAGAGCTCGATTGGCCGAGCGGGCGCGGGTCGATGCTCCAGCTACCGGTCCAAACACCGTCGTTGCTGGCAGCCCGTCGCTGAGCTCGCGCAGGTCGGCTCGCAATGACGTGCGGGCCGGGGTCCACAGAATGTCGTTGCTCCCCACGCAGGCAAGCACGAGATCAGCGGCTGGCAGATCGTGGAAGATGCGGAGCTGGCGATCGAGCGCGTCCTCGACGCGAGCGCCGGCGATCGCCAGGTTGATCGTGCGCCATCGTGTGCCATCGCGCACGGACAGACGATCCGCCACCTGGCCGGCGAGCGACTTGGACGGGTGTGAGGCGCCTACACCGATGCATATCGAGTCGCCGATCGAAACGAGGAGGGGCCCATCGTTCTTGAGTTCGGCCTGGTTCTGCACACTCCACCATTGGGTGTACGGATGAATCTGGTCGGTTGTTGCCTTGGCTCCGCCAAATACTGCGCCAATTGCTTTGAGCCCTAGAGAAATCTTCCTCGGGACCAGCTCGGGTACCGCGTCCACCCATGGCAGTTTAATGGAAGTGCAGGTTGTAGGCATGGCGGTCGATACTCTCGCGGCATCGCAATTCTGATCGACGCTGAAAACCTGTCTATGAGTCGGCCAGACCGGCCGCTCTTTACCGATGTTTCGGTCACCGTAAACACCGGTGATCGGGTTGGCCTGGTAGGAATCAACGGCACCGGAAAGTCGACGCTGCTTCGGGTGCTTGCAGGAACGGCCGAAGCCGAAAGCGGGACCATCCGCCGAGGGCGCGATCTTGAGCTAGCCGTTTTAGATCAGGATGCAGCCTTGCCACCTGGGAAAGTGCTCGATTCGGTCTTGGCAACCGGGGCAGAGAAGTGGGAAGCCGAGGCGGCGTTGAGTCGTCTTGGAATGGGGGAGTTTTTCGACGTCTCTACCTCGGACCTGTCCGGCGGTGAAAAGAAGCGGGTTGCCCTGGCGATCGCGCTTGTTCGGCCATCGAACCTGCTCATCCTCGACGAGCCCACCAACCACCTGGACATCGATGGGATCATGTGGTTGGAGGAGCGATTGGAGGCCTACCGCGGTGGCTTGGTCTTGGTGACTCACGACCGGCATGTGCTCGACCGTCTCACCACCCACGTGCTCGAACTCGATCGAGGCAAGAGCTACGTGCACACCGGCGGGTATGGCAGCTACCTGGAAGGCAAGGGTGAGCGGGCCGCCGCGGCGGAGTCGGCGGAGGCGGTGCGCAAAAACCTGGCGAAGCAGGAGCTGGCGTGGTTGCGGCGGGGTGCTCCCGCTCGAACCTCAAAGCCCAAGTATCGAGTGGAAGCCGCAAAGGCCCTGATCGCTGACAAGCCGGAGGGGCCAGCTCGGCCGGCTGAACTTCACCTCGAGTTCCCGACGCCTCGCCTGGGCGACATCGTCATCGAGCTCGACGAGATTGTGGGCTCAGCCCCCGATGGACGCCAGTTGTTCGGACCGTTCGATTTGAAATTGGATCCACGCGAACGGCTGGCGATTCGTGGCGGCAATGGTGCAGGTAAGAGCACCCTTCTCAACATCATGGCCAAAAAGCTGGAGCCGACCAGCGGCACGGTGCGGTGGGGGACCACAGTCGAGTTCGGCTACTACACCCAACAATCCGACGACGCGTTCGACCCGACCGCAAGGGTTCGCGAGGTGATTGCGGGACCAAACCGCAAGCCCGACTGGACCGACGCTCGGCTGCTCGAAGCGTTCTGGTTCGACACCGACGCTCAGTGGGCGCAGGTCAGCACGTTGTCGGGCGGCGAGCGTCGGCGGCTACACCTACTGACCGTTCTTGCGGCGAAGCCGAACGTGATGCTGCTGGACGAACCAACCAACGATCTCGACTTGGAAACGCTGCGAGCGCTTGAAGACTTTCTAGAGGACTGGCCCGGAGCGCTGGTGATCGTCAGTCACGATCGAGCGTTCCTCGACCGGGTGGCGAATCGTCAGCTCACCATTACCCCCGATGGTGTCGTGCACGATGGTGCCAACGGTGTGCCCGTGCCTGGAGTAGCTTCCACCGCAACACCGGCCCCAAAGCCCAAGGGCGACACGCGAGCCGACCGGCCAAAGGGCAAGTCGAAGAGCGCCTTGAGTAACAAGATCCGAGACGCGGAAAAAGAGATCGCCAAGCTCGATTCTCGGAAGAAGAAGCTGGAGGCCGAGATGGCCGAGCTCGCCACGAGCACCGACTATCAGAAGCTCACCGACCTCAGTGCGGAGCACGCAGCCGTCGTCGATCAGCTTGACGAGATCGAGCTGCGGTGGCTCGAACTGTCCGAGGAACGAGACACCCTGTAGTTGTCGTGAGTACCCGGATGAACCGATTGCGGGTGTCGTGCGTTCAGTTAGTTGAGGTAAACAAATGAGTTCGTATTACAACCCACGAGGTTCTCTCCCAATTGACACGCCGAGGCACGCCGGTCTCGAAAGCCGAGCACACACGCCCAACGACGGATTCCACACCCGCCCTCCGCGGAAAGATCGATCGTTGCGGGCACGACTGAACAGGCTGGTTTCGGTCATGAGATCTCGCCGGCGATCAGCCGGCTAGTGAAGCGATGTGTGGCGGTTCCTATGCGAGCGCAGCGACAAGCGGGGCCATCATCTCGGCGTCTCTGACCACGTAGTGGGTGATGCCCAATTGTTCTCTGAGTCGTTCGATCTTCTCTTGAACCTGAGTCGGCGATCCCGCCAGTACGAACGGTGTGTTGTCCAACACGGCTCTGCTGAGGCCGGTTCGTTCACTCATCGGGTCGAGCACGGCATCGACCTCGCTCGATATCGAATGCACCGCAGTCGCCTGAACCAAGGCGGATCGTTCGGGGCCGTCCGTGTGTTCGATCGGGCCCAGCCACTGGCTGCGTCGGGCAAGATCGGCTTCTGAGAACCCTCCGGCGCTTGGCGCTCCGCTCTCGGGGTCGTGGGTCAGGCCGGTGAATTGAAAGATGTCCGCATGTTCGGCCGCGGCCGACACCATACGTTGGCCATGAGCTCCGATCAGAAACGGCACTCGAGTCTGAGACGGGCGAACCCCGAGGTCCTCAACGTTGACGGTGACCTCTCGTCCCTTCATGTGGCTGGAACCGGTGTCGAGCAGGGAGCGCAGGACGGTCATGGTTTCGAGAAATCGTGTAACTCGTCGGCCCGGCGGGCGCAGCTGTATGTCTGCGGCATCATGTTCGGACTGCATGTATCCCGAGCCGAGGCCGAGCGTGAGACGCCCGTCGGTCAGCCGGTCGAACGTGGCTGCGGTTCGGGCCAGCAGCACTACGTTGTGAAACTCGTTGTTCACGACCAACGGGCCGAAGCGGAGCGTCGAGGTAGCCTCGGCGGCGGTGAGCAGCGGCAGGAACGGGTCGACCTCGCCAATGTGATCGAACGAGAAGAGTTCTCTGTAACCGAGGTCTTCGACCTTCCGAGCGTGGTCGCGAAGTGCGACGGCATCGTGGAACGGGCCGTTTTGAACGCCGAAGGTGATGCCGGTCATAATGTGCAACCTATCAGTTGCGCATGGCGCTCCGGTGGTCGCCCGTCGGTCGATCGGTGCCAGGGAGTGACTTGGCCCACTCGTCGTTGGGTGGGTCTGGTCGGTAGTCTGGTCATATGGCCGTTACCGAGAACCCAGCAGAGGAAACCGCTGCTGACCCCACCAAGCCGCTCTCTGTCTCCGAGACTGCGCTTGCCACCGTGCTCGAGGTGCGAGCCCAAGAAGACGACCCGGCGAATACCGCGCTGAAGGTGGCGATCACCGGCTCGAACATGACTGAGTTTCAGTACGCATTGGAACTCCTTGCCATCGCCGAGGCGGCCGACGACGATCTGGTTTACTCGCAGGGGCCGAAGGATGAGCTCACCGTCATCATCCCCGCCGACAGTGCCAAGAACATGCTGGGTTCCACCCTCGACGTTCCGGCCGCTAATACGCCCGGCGGACTCGTGATTCGTAACCCCAACTCGCCCGACCCTCTGGAGGGCCTCGACATCGAACTCGAGGGCGAGCTGCCAGAACAGATCCAGCAGGTTCTGGATCAGGCGATCAACCCAGCCCTGGCGTCGCACGGTGGTTATGCAACGCTGGTCGGCGTGGATGGTTCGAAAGCGATCGTCACCATGGGTGGTGGATGCCAAGGTTGCGCCGCCAGCGCAATGACGCTGCGAGACGGCATCACCAAGATGCTCAAGGACGCTCTGCCTCAACTCACTGAAGTCATCGACGCGACCGACCACACTGCGGGTGAGAACCCCTTCTATACCTGACGTCTCTGCGTTCCGAGAGCCGTCCGAGAGTCGAAGGTCAACCTGCAATGGCGCCGACCACTCGGTTCGCAGGTTTTGTTGGGCTCATTGGGACGGCGTCGCTTTTGTTGCTGGTGTTTGGCCCGCAACCGCCGGTCGCGATTTCGGACTACGTGTATCGGGTCAGAATCACCGACTGCCGAATCACCACGCCCCAAGTGGCCACGGCCTTTCGAATCTCCGATGATCTTCTGGTGTCGGTGGCGCACCCCTTCGATGAGATCGAAGCGTTCCACCTGGACGGGCCCGATGGTGAACTCGAGGCCGATGTTGTAGCCATGCGGCTCGAACGCGACCTCGCGATACTCCGGCTCCGAGAACCCACTGATGTTCCTGCCGGCCAACTTCGCAATCGAGAGATTCCCAAGGATCGTCCCGTGAAGCTGGCAACGTTCAACGGCAAGGGGGAATTGAGCGTCGACGATGCGCATGCGCTACGTCGTGCCTGGGTCACGATTGCTGGCGAGGGGCGACGACGGTCGATTGAACTCGAAGCCAATATTGTGGCCGGTGACTCCGGAGCTCCCGTGATTTACGAAGATCGGATCGTCGGTGCGGTGTTCGCAACGACCCGCGGCAGGGATCGCGGTTGGGCCGTTTCGCTGCCCGAAATCACCGAGCTGCTCGAGACCCTCACAGATGATCCCCAGCCCCTTCCGATCGGCTGCCCGGTTGAGTAGCCGATCGATCGACTAGAACTGGCCGAGTCCGCGAAGGAAGTCCACGCTCGCGGCTACATCGGTCACCGGACCTTCGCCTTCGGCTGGCATGGCGCCGCCGATGGCGCAGTCCTGCTCAACGACGTACCAGCCGTCGAACCCGGCCGATTCCATGGTGTTGATCACTTCGGCGATCGGAAGGTCACCGGCTCCGAGAGCCGGGAAGAGGCCAGCCTGTACCGATGACATCAGCGAAATGGGCGAGTCGCCCTGTTGTGATGCGGTAAACGCTCCGGCGAGCTCGTTATTCATGTCCTTCAGGTGCACGAGCCCCACACGATCGTGGTTCTTCTTGGCGAACTCCAGCGGGTCGGTGCCACCAAGCGCCAGGTGCGCGGTGTCGAGCACAAACTTCACGGGGCTCGAGTCGAGCAATCGGTTAACATCGTCGACGGTCTCGACGGCGATCCCCACGTGCTCGTGCACCACCTGTGTAAGGCCCATGTCGTCACAGATCTCTTCGACCATGGCGAGGCCAGCGACGAGCCGCGACCACTGGGCATTGGTCAGGTCCTCGCGCGGTGCCCAGTCCCAGCTCATGACCGGAGCGGTGTTGTAGTAGACCGCACCACCGGCCTTGAGGAGCTCGGCTGCCTCAATGGCAGCTTTCTCCGCTGCACCAGCTTCGCTCTCGTCGTGCAGCACCAAGGGCACAAAGCCGGCCAGGAGTCCCAACCGATGACCTGCCAGGGCTGTGGTGAGTTCGGTGGGGTTGGTCGGGAGCCAGCCCAACGATCCCAGTTCGGTTTGGGTGAACCCGAGCGAGCTCATTTCGGAAAGCACACGGTCGACGCTCAGCTGGTGGCCCCAGCCGGGGACCTCGCAGATTCCCCAGGAAATCGGGGCGGTGGCAACACGATCGAAGAAAGACATGGCGCGCAGTGTAAGACACCAAAGGCATTTGTTACAGGGTCGAGTCGGAATTAAGTAAAAGGCGTGGACTTTTTGCAAACAGCAGCGGAGCTGAACTAGTGTCCACTGTCACAAGGACCGGCGGGAGAGCCGATCCATGACTGGGGAGTACCCGAATGACCACTAATTTGAAGCGCCTCCTGGCGTTGCTATTTGCTTTCTCGCTGGTTGCGGCCGCATGCGGCTCCAACGCACCCGAAGAATCATCTGATGATTCGAGCGGCGATGATGGCTCCACCGAGACCACCGAAGCCATGGAGGAATCAGACGACGGCGATGCCGAGCCTTCTGACGACGGCGATGGCGAAGAAGTCACCCCTGTACAGGGCAGCGACTTTACCTTCTACATGATCACCCACTCCGACGACGGCCCGTTCTGGTCCGTCCTTAAGCGTGGTGCTGACCAGGCTGCTGAAGACCTCGGCGTAGAGCTCGTATGGCAGGGATCGAACAACGACCCCGCCGTTCAGGCCGCTGACATCGACGCTGCGGTCGCCTCCGGCGCCGACGGCATCGCTGCTTCGCTTCCTTCCCCCGACCAGCTGATTCCCGGCCTGAAGGCCGCTGTTGATGCCGGTATCCCCGTCTACACCCTCAACTCGGGCGTAAACGACTACCAGGACATCGGCGCCACCACCCACGTTGGCCAGACCGAGGTCATCGCCGGTAACGGTGCAGGTAACCGCTTCAACGGAACCGACGCCACCCACATCCTGTGTGGCCGTCAGGAGCAGGACAACGTTGCACTCAACGAGCGCTGTGACGGTCTCGCCGAGACCTTCAACGGCAAGGTCACCTCGGCCTTCATGGATCTCGACGCCGACCAGACCGCTCAGGAAGCAGCCATCAACGCTGCCATGGCCGCCGATCCCTCGATCGACGGCTTCATGGGCGTAGGACCGGTCATCACCATGTCCGGCCTTCGTGCATCCCAGGCCCTCGGCCGTGAGATGCCCATCGGTGGCTTCGACATCACCCCCGAGCTCATCGACGCCATCGAAGGTGGCGAGGTGCTCTTCACCGTTGACCAGCAGCAGTACCTCCAGGGCTACATGCCGGTTCTCCTCATGTTCCTTGAGGTCACCAACAAGAACACCCTCGGTGGCGGTCTTCCGATCCTCACCGGTCCGGGCTTCGTAACCGCTGACAACGCTGCCGACGTGAAGGCTCTCGTAGCCGCCGGTACTCGCTGATTCAGCTCAGTTAGCTAGATAGTTAGTTTCAGAACGGGAGGCCAGGCCCACAGTGGTTTGGCCTCCCGATCTGGTTCTGCGGCAGGTTCGGGGAGAATTGGACCGGCCGCAGGTCTCGCCAAGAGCAGAGACATCTCCCACGAGCGTTGGTGTATCGAACACCGAAGCGTCTCGGAAGAGCATTTGCAAGGTTGTTTTAACAAAGGGGATTAGGGATGACGGACTCTGTTCCAGGGACCGGAGACATGGTTGTGATCGACGAGGCCACCGCCGCCGAGATCGCAGCTGAAGCGGAAGAAACCGCAGTAACGGGAGCCGATGAGCGCCTCGCCTATCGAGGCGTATTCCAGCGGCTGCTTATTCGGCCTGAGGTCGGTGCCATCATCGGCGCCGCAGCCGTTTGGGCCTTCTTTTGGTCGGTAGCCGACACCTTCGGCGTCGCTACAGGCTTCGCGTCGGTTCTCGACGTGTCCGCCACGCTCGGCATCATGGCCGTCGCCGTGTCGCTGCTCATGATCGGCGGCGAATTCGATCTTTCCTCCGGTGCGGCAACAGGCGCCCTGGGTATTGTCACGATTCTCTTGGTGAAGGACATCGGCGAACTGGGCGGTGCGGGCCTCAGCCTGCATATTGCAATACCGCTGTCGTTGATTGTTGCGCTCGGGCTGGGATTCTTTAACGGCGTGATGGTCGAAAAGACCGGGCTGCCCAGCTTCATCGTGACGTTGGCGACGTTCTTCATCCTTCGAGGCTTCAAGCTCGGGTTCTCCAAGCTCATCATCGACAACATCTCGGTTGGTCGAATCGACGAGGCCGCCGCCAACGCTGAATTGGACAAAGGCAGCAGAGGGTACGAGTTCTGGAAGCCGGTCTTCGATGGCGTCTGGGCCCGAAACGACCACATTCTTGACTCTCGTGACACCATCTGGCTTGTGGGATTCCTGGTCGGAGGGTCTCTCCTGGCCGCGGCGATCTATGAGATGAACTTCCGCAGCAACGACAAGCGGAACCCGATGGGTCTCATTGTGATGGCCGCTGGAATCGCCGGCGCTATTGCGACCATCCTCTACATGCATAACTCCGACGGTCGCAGCGCAAACGTTCTCGCTGCAGCGCTGTTGGCGGTTGCAGCTCTCGCCTCGTTTGGTGGCCTCGCCCTCTGGCGATACAAACGACAGGCTCCCGGTTCAACCTTGTTCTCGAATGAGACTCTGGTATGGGCCATCGCGGGTGTGGTTGCGCTCAACATTGGCATCTTCCTCGCCGGATGGCTTGGCGTTGAATCCCAGGAGAGCGTCCTCGATCTGGTCGGCGGGCTACGTTGGCCGCTGGTTCTTCTCGGAGCTGCAGCAGGTGCGTATCAGGTGTGGCGTACGCAGGGCTCGAACTTCGCCAACGATCCGTTCCGAATCGGTGCCACCGTGGCAGCGATTGCGGCGTCGGTTGCGTTCGCCGTCTACGCCTTCATGTTCATGACAACTGAGCAGGGGCTTCGAGCCATCCTCTTCGGCCTCTTCGTCCTCGCCGGTTTGCTGCTCCTCGCGATGGCGGCCTACAAAGCCGGTCGTGTTTCGCCGGTCGCACGGGGGCTGGTCCTGTCGGTGACCGCACTGATGGGCCTACGGCTGGCTTGGTTCGTTCAAGGTCAGTCACGCAGCACAAAGTTCCGCACCGAGGCCTTCAGCGTGATTTTGCTGACCGCACTGATGCTTCTGGTCTGGGCCCTTGTTTCTACCTTCTTCGAAACCCGACGTGAAGACGATGCCCGAGCTGCCAGCCTTTCCGGTCTGCTCGCCCGAGGCGGTCTGTTGGCTATCGGAATTGGACTCATTGCCCGGCTGCTCTTCACCACCACCGACGAACAGGCCGCAGGTCAAACCAACCCCGCCAACTTCCGTATGAGCGTGCTGTGGTTTATCGGTATCACGATCTTCGCTACCTGGCTCCTGGGGAGCACGAAGTTCGGCAGCTGGATCTTCGCTGTCGGTGGCAACAAGCAGGCGGCCCGCCAGATCGGTGTTCCAGCGGCTCGAACCAAGACCCAACTGTTCATGATTGTCTCGGTCGCCGCGTGGCTTGTAGGTCTGCTGTTGGCGTTCCGCCTGAACACGTTGCAGTCCGGCACCGGCAACGGTCTCGAATTCGAATACATCATCGCCGCGGTGGTTGGAGGAACCCTTCTCACCGGTGGCTACGGATCGGCCTTTGGTGCTGCGATCGGTGCACTCATTATTGCGATGTCTAAGCAGGGCATCCCCGGCGCCCGCTGGAACTCTGACTGGCGATTCGCCTTCCTCGGAATCATCCTGCTGTCGGCCGTGATCGCCAACAACTTCATCAAGACCAAAGCCGAAGCGGCAGGAAGATAGCGCCGTTCGTCGGCCCAGGGGGCCTCCTCACTACAGGCCTTTCGGCGCTGGGCGCCGAAACGCCAGATCAACAATCGCACTAGGAGAAAGCATTATGAGTACCCTTATCGAACTCGAAGACATCGGGAAGTTCTACGGCAACATTATTGCCCTGCAGGGAGTGACCACCAGCGTGAACGCCGGTGAGGTCACCTGCGTGCTCGGCGACAATGGCGCCGGAAAGTCCACGTTCATCAAGATCCTCGCAGGCGTGCACCAACACGATGCCGGAGACTTCCGCTTCGAAGGTGAAAGCGTCAAGTTCAACTCACCTCGCGAAGCCCTGAACAAAGGCATCGCCGCGGTGTATCAGGACCTCGCCATGGTCCCGCTGATGAGCGTGTGGAGGAACTTCTTCCTTGGGGCCGAGCCTTCCAAAGGCGTGTGGCCATTCCGCTGGGTCGACAAGAAGGTTGCGAGCGAAACTGCGAAAGCCGAGATGGCCAAGATGGGCATCGATATTCGTGACACCGAGCAACCGGTGGGCACGCTTTCCGGTGGTGAGCGGCAGTCGGTCGCTATCGCCCGTGCCGTGTATTTCGGAGCGAAGGTCCTCATTCTCGATGAGCCCACCTCGGCCCTCGGTGTACGTCAGTCGGGTGTTGTTCTGAAGTACATCCTGGCTGCGGCCGAACGCGGCCTTGGCGTGATCTTCATTACTCATAACCCGGCTCACGCGTACCCGGTGGGGGATCGGTTCCTGATTTTGAATCGAGGTAAATCTATGGGCAACTTCGCAAAAGACGAGATTACCCAGGCCGAGCTCACCCAGAAGATGTCGGGCGGCGCCGAGCTCGAACAGCTACAGCACGAGCTGTCTCAGGGTCGATAGCGTCTCAGCGTCATGTCGGGCATCCCAGAGATCATCACCGTCGGCCGAGTCAGCGTCGATCTATACCCCACCACCGAAGGGCCGATGCGCGACGTGCGCACGCTTCAAAAGAGCGTCGGTGGAACCGCAACCAACGTTGCGGTGGCCGCAGCTCGACTGGGCCGTCGTGCCGCCTTGGTTACCAAGGTTGGGTACGACGAGTTTGGTGACGACGTCACCCATGGTCTCACCGATCGATTCAACGTCGACACACGGTGGGTGTCCACCCACCCGACGCTGAAGACGCCTCTGGCCTTCGCGGAACTCAATCCGCGGACAGAACCAAATATCATCTTCTATCGCGAGCCCTCGGGTCCCGACATGGAGCTCGTTCCCGAGGACGTTGCCGACCTACCTATCGACGAAGCCGGCATTTTTTGGGTGCCAGCTACCCGATTTTCCAATGAGCCGAGCATGTCCACGGTGACCGGGATGCTGCATCGCCGAGGGCGTGCGGCAGAGACGATTCTCGATCTCGACTGGCGCTATCAGTTCTGGGATTCTGAGCACGCCGCTCATGAAGTAATCAACCCAATGTTGGATCAGTTCAGTGTCGTAATAGGTAACCGTGACGAATGTCGGGTAGCGGTTGGAACCGAGGTGCCCAACCTGGCTGCTGACCGCATCCTTGAAACCGGTGCCACCTGCGCCGTCATCAAGCTGGGTGGTGACGGCGTTATGGTCGCCACCGCCGATGGCGAACGGGAAACCGTGGCCCCCTACCCGGTCGAGGCTGTTTGCGGTCTCGGTGCCGGCGACGCCTTCGGTGGAGCGTTTTGCGACGCTGTGCTGGCAGGTGTTGGATTTGTCGAAGCAGCCCGCCGCGGCAATGCAGCCGGTGCAATTGTGGCCGCCCGATTGCTCTGCGCGGACGACATGCCCTACCCGGACGAGATCGACCAAGTTATTTCCGACGGCAAGGTCACCACCTAAGAGTCTCACTTGGGGCTCGCCCCCTTCGAAGTACCAGGAGAACCACAAATGGAACAGATTCGATCAGTCACGCCTGAAAGCGCGGGCTGGAAGTACCTTGCCTTTGAAGTCATTGAACTTCAGGCTGGCGAAAGCAGCACTCACTCAGAGGATGCGCGCGAGCAAGCGGTCGTGCCCCTTTCGGGCGCAGGGACCCTGAGTTTTGATGGCGCAGATCACGAAGTGAGCAGAGACTCGGTCTTTACCGAGCTTTCTTCGGTCGGGTATGTCCCGCCAAAGGTAGACATCACCGTGACGGCTGGCGACGCGCCGTTCA
This sequence comes from uncultured Acidimicrobiales bacterium, assembly GCA_938029215.1. GTDB lineage: Bacteria > Actinomycetota > Acidimicrobiia > Acidimicrobiales > SZUA-35 > JABDIY01. Next base: position 61,274 of record CALHFG010000114.1, read on the forward strand.
CCTACGCCGTCGGGTCGGCGCCCGCCGAGGGAATGTACGGCGCCAAGCTGATTGAGCCGTCGACCATTCGGAGCGAAATCCGCGGCGGCGGCCAGGCCTATCGGCAGGTCAACCACACCCTCGCCATGCCGATCGAGGCCGAGCGACTGATCCTCTATGAGGTCTATGTACCTCGGGGAACGTGGTCTGGTTGGTCGCCACATTGCCACGATGGCTTTGACGGTTCGCCCTACCTCGAAGAGGTGTACTACTTCCGGATGGATCGCCCCGAAGGCTTCTGGATGCACCGCAACTGGCGCGACAAGGGCCCCGAAGAGGATCATTTCAACGACTTGTTCACCGGTAAGGACGGCGACCTCGCGACCGTCCCCAAGGGGTACCACAGCTCGGTGGCATGCCCCGGCGCCAACATGTACTTCCTCAACTACCTCGCCGGTGATCTGATCGGTGACGAGCGCGGAACCCCTCCTTGTTTCGATAGCGATTGCACCTGGATCGAGAACGACTGGACCGCAGGCGAATGGGGTTTGCCCGTGGTCACGAATGGAGATATGCAGTGACCGCTGTGTTCACCAACGAATTGGACCCCTCCGCTTGGTCGGTTGGCGCGTACCGACGGCTGGCTCGGGTCACGAACGCCGATGGCCATTTCAACGTGCTCGCGGTCGATCATCGAGATGCTTTGCGAGCCGAGTTCGATGCCGACAACCCCGACGCCGTTCCGGCCGAAACGCTTACCCAATTCAAGGCCGACATGATCTCGAGCTGCGGCGAGGCGCCGAGCGCCACCATGCTCGAGCCGGAGTACTCGCTTCCACAGCTCTTTGAATCCGGAACCGTGCCAGCGTCGCTCGGAGTCTTCGGCGCGCTGGAGGCACAGGGCTACCTCACCAACCCCGATGGGTCCGCGTCGGTCAATGACTTCATGCCCAACTGGAGCGCGGATCAGCTGCTCCGCATGGGCGGCGACGGTGCGAAGATCCTTGTCCTGTACCGCCACGACCGTGGCGATCACACCGATGCGCAAGACGCGTTCATCAAAGCTGCGGTGGCCCAGGCCCATTCGGCTGGTCTTCCCATCCTGGTTGAACCGGTCCCTTACGACATGGCCGGTCCCGAAGATCGAAAGACAGTCGTGATCGAGTCCGCCCGCAGGATCGCTCCGATGGGTCCGATGATTCTGAAGGTGCCCTTCCCAGGGGTTGGTGCCTGCGCCGAACTCAACGACGCCACCGGAGACCACCCCTGGGCGTTGCTCAGCTGGGGCGTGCCCTATGAAGAGTTCCGTGATCAACTGGCCGAAGCCGTGGAGCATGGTTGTGCTGGTTTCACGGTCGGCCGTGCGCTTTGGCGGGAGGCCCTTGCCCCCGACACCAGGGCCGAAGCCGTCGAAGAGTACGTCAAACCACGTTTCGCCGAGCTGTGCGCCATTGCGTCACGAGGCACCTCCGTTTTTGAATCCGTCCAATCCCCAACCTGAGGTAACCAGGGCCACGCCTGGGACCTACATCAACTGAAGTGAGAGTTCAATGAAGACAATCGGTATTGCTGTGATCGGCTTTGGGTGGATGGGTCAAGCCCACAGCCGTAGCTATGCCCGCATCCCGTCGCTGTTTCCGGACCGGGTGGCCGAGCCCGAGCTCGTGATTTGCTGTGACAATCTGGAAGATCGGGCCGCCGAAGCGGTGCGAAGTTTCGGGTTTGCCGAATACACCACCGATCCAGCCGAGGCGATTAACCACCCGGACGTAGACGCAGTGATCGTGTGCGCGCCCAACATGCTTCACGAAGAGCTCTGCGTGCTCGCCGCCGAAGCAGGCAAGCATGTCTTCTGTGAAAAGCCCGTTGGTGGAACACCGGCCCAGACCGTTCGCGTGGCGGCCGCCGCGGCCGAGGCGGGCATCATCACCGGCGTCGGCTACAACTACCGCTGGGCCCCGTTGGTGCAGTACGCCAAGGACATGATCGAGAGAGGCGACCTCGGAGACATCACCAACTACCGGGGCCGCTTCTTCTCGATGTACGGCTCGGATCCGATGGGTCTTTTGTCGTGGCGATTTGAGATCGACGGCGCCGGCTACGGCGTTAGCTCGGACATCCTGAGCCACAGCATGGACCTCGGCATGATGCTCAACGGGCCAATCGTGAGCGTTGTAGGAATGGCGGAAACCTTCATCAAGGATCGTCCGCTTCCCAAAGCCGGCGGCACCCACTACGACCGAGGCGAGCCCGGCGATCCCACCGGTCCGGTAACCAACGAAGACTATGCCGGCTGCATGGTGCGCTTCGCCAACGGGTCGATCGGCACGTTCGAGTCGAGTCGCAACATTGTGGGACCCCAAAGCCAGATGGCCTTTGACATCCACGGCACCAAGGGTGCGCTCAACTGGAACCTGGAGACCATGAACGAGATGAACATCTTCATGACCGGAGGTGAACATCTGCACGATGGCTACACCAAGGTCTACGCCGGCGAGCGGTATCCGTTCCACGGCAACTTTGTGCCCGGAGATGCCAACAGCATTGCGTACGAAGACCTCAAGGTCATCGAGTGTCTGCAGTTCCTCACTGCGGTGGCTACCGGTGAACAGCATGAACCGGGTTTCCAGCAAGCGCTCGAATATGTGAGCGTCCAGCAGGCTGTTATCAACAGCTGGGAAAGTGGCAAATGGGAAGACGTCAAGCTTCTCACCCTCGACGACATCTAGGAGTTCGACATGAAGATTGCAGTTCTCGGGGTTGGGCGCATCGGTGCGATGCACGCCGACCTGATTCACAACCAGATCGCGGGTTCAACCGTCGCCGGGGTTTTCGATGTGTTTGACCAGTCAGCACAAGCCGTCGCTGACCAGTTGAATGTTGCAAGGTTCGCCAGCGTCGAGGAGGCTTTGGCGAGCGAAGCCGATGCCGTTGCGATCTGCACCTCTACTCCCACCCACGTGGATCTCATGATTCAGGCTGCCGAGGCTGGCAAGGCAATCTTCTGTGAGAAGCCGGTGTCGTTGGATCTTGCTGAGGTTGATCGCGGGTTGGCTGCGGTCGAGGCCGCCGGGGTTCCGCTTCACATCGGCTTCAATCGCCGGTTCGACCCGTCTCACGCAGCGGTGCAACAGGCGGTAGCCGCGGGGAAGGTGGGGGAGCTTCGGCAATTGCGGGTGGCCAGCCGAGACCCCGAACCGCCCCCGATCGAATACGTCAACGTCAGCGGCGGGATCTTTCTCGACATGACGATCCACGACTTCGATATGGCTCGTTTCGTAACCGGCTCCGAGGTTGTTGAAGTCTTCGCCAAAGGCTCGGTGATGGTCGACCAAGCCATCGGGGACGCTGGCGACTTCGATACCGTCACCGTTGTTCTCACCCATGCAAACGGCACAGTTACCACCATCGACAATTGCCGCCAGAGTGCGTTTGGCTATGACCAGCGGGTCGAAGCCTTTGGGTCACTCGGCATGGCAACGTCAGAAAACCATGCGGACAACTCGATGGTGCTGCGAGGCGTTGAGGGCAGCAACGGGGCCGTGGTTCCTCACTTTTTCCTCGACCGCTACATTCCCAGCTACCTGCAGCAGTGGCACGACTTCATTGCTGCAGTCGAGTCCGGTTCCCCTACGCCAGTGTCGGGAGCCGATGGTCGAGCCCCTCTGGTCATCGGTCTCGCTGCGATCGAGTCGGCCAAGACCAACGCACCGGTGGCTATCTAGCCGTCTCGGTGAAGAGGTTCGGCAGGTTTAGCTATTGAAGAAGTAGCTTCCCCAACCGTTTGTTGACGAGCCGGCGGGCGATCACGGTGGCGATCACCATGTAGGCCACGTGGCCAAAGGCGCTGCTGTCCACCGTGCCGCGGGCGAGATCGCGGATCAGATCAACGCCGTGATAGAGCGGCGTTGCCTGCACCACCGGGCGAAGCCACGTGGGGTAGACCTCCAGCGCGAAGAATGTGGTGCTCAGGAGGAAGAGCGGTTGGGTGATGAGGAACAGGATGTCGAAGTCCTGCCAATTGCGGGCGAAGGTCGTCCCGAAGGAGCCGAGTGCGGCAAACATGAGCCCCACCAGCAGTGCGGCCAGCGGGATGAGGAGCGCCCACCAGCTGGCGATCAGGCCGAACGCATACATGACACCCATGAACGTCACCGAGTAGAAGCCGCCCCGGATCATGGCCCACGCCATTTCGCCATCCAAAACGTGAGCGATCGACAGCGGCGACGCCAGCATGGCCTCGAAGGTTCGGTTCTCCTTCAGTTTGAAGTAGAAGTTGAACGTCATGTCGAAGATCGCGCCATTCATGGCGCTGGTCGCAATGAGGCCGGGGGCGACGAATTGGGCGTAGGTGATCATGTCGCCCTGCCAGTCGAGATCTCCAACGAGTCGACCCAAGCCAACCCCAAGTCCATAGAGGAAAAAGATGGGTTCGAACATGGCGCTGACGAGGATGACCCAGGTGCGCCGATAGGACACGATGTTTCGCTCGACCACGCGAAGTGGGAGGAGCACGGCAGCGCTCATGTCGCCAATCCCATCATGAGCCCAGAGTCTTCCGGAAGAACCGGGAACCGAGAAACAGTCCGAGGCAGATGTAGGCCGCCAAGACGGCTAGGTGGACAAGCGCCTGCGAAGGGTTGAGATCCTGTTGGATGATGAGGCCGCGGCACAGTCGGACCCCGTGCCACACCGGGGTCAACCTGGCGAGGAACTCCAAGGCGGCGGGCAGCTGCGAGATCGGGTAGAACGCGCCCGAGAATAGGTACATCGGAATGATCCCGAGCCGCAGGATCACGGCGTAGCTCTGATCCTTGGTGGTGTAGCCAGTCCAGGCCGAGATGAGCGACCCGAACGCCATGCCCGTGAGGAGCGCAGCAAACGGAGACAAAAGGGCGAGAAGGCTGGTGGGCACCCCAAAGCCGGCCAGCACGGCGAGGTAGATGGCGGACCCAACAAAGACCCGAAAGCCGATCCACAGCACGTGGCCAAAGAACAGCTGCCCGGTGGAAAGGGGCGTGTTGCTGACCGAGACGTAGGTGCCTTCCCACCGAAGGAGCCCGGCGGTTTGCCAGAGACTCTCCGACGCAGCGGTCTGCATCGCCGCGGCTGCCATGAGCCCAGGTCCGACGAACTGAAGATAGTCAGCGGTTCCAAGGCCGGAGTCTTGCGCATCGATCTGGGAGCCCAACCCGACCCCGATCCCCAGCAAATAGAGCAGCGGACCGACGGTGCCGCTCACAACGGTGCCGCGAAACGTGGTCCTAAATCGGAGGAATTGATGTTCCAAAAAATGGATCAGCGGCCCGAGGGGCCGAGGCCGTTCCAGTGTGATCGAACGCTCGGTGGCTGTAGTCATTCTTACTCCACCAATGTGCGGCCAGTGAGGGCGAGGAAGACGTCTTCGAGGCTTGCTCGCCGAACCAGACTGGACGTCGGCGTGTGGCCGTCGGTGATGAGTTTGGCCAACGTTCCTTCGCCGTCGTCGGTGTAGACGAGCGTGCGATCCGCAAGCGGCTCGTTTCGCAGCCCGAGCGTCTGGAAATCGACCGTGCTGTCGGCGGGGTACCGCACCTCCAACACTTCGCGAGTCACATGTTGGGCGATCAGACTGGCGGGAGACCCTTCCGCCACGATTTGGCCTTGATCCATGATCACGAGCCGATCGGCCAGCTGCTCGGCTTCGTCCATGTAGTGGGTGGTCAAAAGCAGCGTGACACCGCGCTCCTTCAGCTGATAGAGCCGCTCCCAAAGAAGATGACGAGCCTGCGGGTCTAGCCCCGTGGTCGGCTCGTCCAGGAGCACCATGTCTGGCTCGTTGACGAGCGCACGGGCGATGGTCAGTCGGCGCTTCATCCCGCCCGAGAGCGACATGACGGGCGCCTTCGCCCGATCTGCGAGGCGGGCGAACTCGAGGAGTTCATCGGCCTTGCGGCCAGCTTGTTTCCAGCCGATGCCAAAGTAGCGCGCGTAAACCATGAGGTTTTCCCGCAAAGTAAGGGCTGCATCCAGGTTGTCTTCCTGGGCCACAACACCGAGCCGGGATCGGATCGCAGACCCGTCGGCCAGTGGGTCGCCTCCCAAGACCTGAAGCTCGCCCGAGGTGCGTGGGCTTACCGTGGACACCATTCGCATAGTGCTGCTCTTGCCGGCCCCGTTCGGTCCCAACATGGCAAACGACTCGCCGGGCTCAATTTCGAAGCTGATGCCGTCTACCGCCACGAAGTCTCCGAACGCCTTGGAAAGATCTTTTGCGATCACCGGTTTCGAAGCCATCACTGAACGCTAACCGACCAGACTGGCGTGTCTCTCGGATTTCCCTTGCAGCGAACACATTCTTCTGTTCTCTGGTTGCAAGAACACACAATTTGTGTTCTTGCAACAGGGATTTGGGGGCGTGGTTTGGGGTGGGGCTAGGGGGTGATGTAGCGGAGTGTGGTGAAGCGGGTGCGCATGGCCGTGACTCGGTTGGCTACCGAGGCCGGGTCGGCGGTCAATGCCTGGGCGATGTAGGTGGCTAGCTCGGGCATATCGGTATGGCTCATGCCCCAGCGGGTAATTTCGTTGGAGCCCAATCGGAGTCCGTCGTCGGGTCCGGTTGGGAGCCCAATGGCAGAGGTAAGGATGTTTGCCTCTCGCAGCCGAGTCGCCGCTGCACTGCCTCCGCCGAGGGTGCGAGCATCGATCGCCAACTGGTGCGACGCGGTTGGTCCCTCGTCGGTTGTGAACACCGGGATTCCGCTGGCATCCAAACACTGGGCCAGCGAGGCCGCTACCGCCACCATGGCGTCGCCGTAGTCGGCGCCATGATCGACCCAATCGTTCAGGCTGACCCCGAGCGCAGCGGTCTTGGCTGCGTCGAAGTTGGCGGTCATGCCGGGGAAGGCGATCGCGTCGATGCGTTCCGCGAGAGCTTCGCCGTTGGTGACGATCAGGCCAGCTGGCGGGCCGCCCAGGCTCTTGTAGGTGCTCATCGTCATGAGGTGAGCGCCGTCGGCGAGCGGGTTGGGCCATGTGCCGCCAGCAAACATGCCGCAGTTGTGAGCAGCGTCAAAAAGGAGGGTGGCGTTCACCGAGTCCGCGATGGCCCGTAGTTCGCGGACCGGATGAGGGAGAAGGTTCAGGCTGGTGCCGATGGTTATCAGCTTTGGGCGGATCCGCTCGGAAAGAGCCCGGACACCGTCGAGGTCGACGGTGTACCGCCCAGCATTGATCGGTGCTTCGTGGACTTCCAACCCAAAGAGGCCAGCACAACCGGCCGTGTTGTGGGTGACGTGACCGCCAATCGTTGCGGGCGGCACGATGATGGCGTCGCCGGGTTCGCATGTAGCCATGAAGGCAAACAGGTTGGCCATCGCTCCCGACGGCACCCGAACCTCGGCATAGTCGGCGTCGAACACCTGGCCCGCTATTTGCGCGGTCAGGACTTCTATGGCCTCTATCGCTTCCAGCCCCATCTCGTATTTCTCCCCAGGGTGGCCCAGTGAAGGTCTCATCCCGAGGCCACTAGAAAGCAGTGCCTCCGCTCGCGGGTTCATCGTGTTCGTCGCCGGATTCAGGTTGATGCATTGTTCGTCGTGAATGGCAGTGTTCCTGGTGGCCAGCGCCTCAATGCGATCGACCGAGAACCCCTCCGCAAGGATCTCGTTTCGTCGGTCACGGGCCTGGGTTGACCACCATTCGTACATCTGGGCGAGAGTATCGCCTTCGGCATCCGGCCGTGGTTTACCCAACTCAGAGAAAGTTTGAATCTGATGTAACCCCCGGGTAACTCCTAGGGTCTGAATGTCGTGGACACAATTGTCACTCGAATCGAACACGCCGCCAAGGGTCAGGGAACCGTCACCTTCATGACGGGGGACGAGCCGATTTCTAAGAGCTGGGGAACCCTGCACCAGGAGGCCAAGGCGATGGCCGCGGCCCTACAAACCCGAGGTGTCAATCGGGGCGATCATGTGGCCGTTCTGGGCCCCACCACGATGAACCTTGTGACCGCGATGCAAGCCGTTTGGCTCTGTGGAGCGACACTTGTCGTTCTGCCGTTGCCCATGCGGCTGGCATCCCTCGAAGAATTCACCGCGAACACCCGGAACCGGATTCGGTTGGCTGATTCGGTTTGCGTACTGGTCGATAGCGACCTCGCTCCGTTCTTGGCGGTCGAGGAGGGTGATCCGCCGGTACATCTTCTCGACGAGTTGGCCGAGGCCCCCGAAGGCGCCGACGACTTTGTTCGGCCCGACTATCACCGGGATGATCTGTTCGTTCTTCAGTTCACCAGCGGCTCGACCAGCGAGCCGAAGGGTGTGCAACTACCGAACCATCTGGTGGCTGCCAACCTCGACGCCATTCTGGACGCGGCCGAAGTTGACGCCGACGACGACGTGATGGTGTCGTGGCTGCCCCTCTATCACGACATGGGGCTGGTCGGATTCTGCATCCTGCCAATGAGTGCCGGGATCAGCCTCGTGTTGGGAGCCCCCCAAGACTTCCTCGGCTCACCGGGCCGCTGGATGGAATGGATCTCCACCTACGGAGGCACCGCGACCGCAGGACCCAACTTCTCCTATGTGCTGGCAACTCGAGCCCTGAACCGCACCAAGGAGACATTGGACCTGTCTCGGCTTCGCATTGCATTGAATGGCGCCGAGCCGGTCGACCCCGCAGGCGTGCGCGCATTCGTAGAGGCCGGCGCTCGACACGGCCTTCGCCCCGAAGCCATCTTCCCTGCCTTTGGCATGGCCGAGGTCGGGATCGCAGGGGCGTTCCCTAAGCCACTCACTGGTCTCGAGACCGACATCGTTGATGCGGAACTTCTCGAATTGGAACATCGGGCGGTCAACGTGCCAGCCGATCACAAAAACGCCCGCGAGATCGTGAAACTGGGCACCGCGGTGCCAGGTCTTGAAATGCGAATTTGTGACCATGAAACCGGTCGCTTGCTGGCCGATCGCGAAGTCGGCGAACTTCAAATCCGTGGCACCTCGGTGACAACCGGCTACTACCAACGACCCGAGGCGAACGCTGACCTGTTCCGCAATGGTTGGCTGTGCACCGGCGACCTTGCCTATATGGCCGACGGTCAGATGGTGATGTGTGGACGCATCAAAGACCTGATCATTGTGGGTGGGCGCAACGTCTATCCCCAGGACATCGAACGGGCTGTAGGCGAGGTCACCGAGGTCCGTACCGGCAACGTGATTGCGTTCAGCGTCGAGGGTCGAGGCGGCAAAGAAGCCGTGGCGGTGGTAGCTGAGACTCGTGCGACCGACCGGGATGCCTTGGTCGGCGAGGTCCACGACGCCGTTCTTCACGCCGTGGGCGTACCGGCCAAAGAGGTCGTTCTCGTCAAGCCGGGAACCCTCCCGAAGACGTCATCGGGGAAGCTGCAGCGAGCGCTCTGCAAGGAGCAGTACCTCGGTCAGGCACTCGAAACGATCTAGCGACGAGCTACGGATGCGACCGTAACGACTCTCCAGGACCGACGGTTAGGCTAACAGGGTGATTATTGACGTTACGTATGAGACGTTTCAGACCGAGGTGCTGGCCCGATCGGTCGACACCCCGGTCGTCGTTGATCTGTGGGCCGACTGGTGTGGTCCGTGCAAGACGCTGACTCCAATTCTTGAAAAAGTGGTTGGCGAGATGAACGGCTCGGTTGTGCTGGCCAAGGTCGACGTCGAGAAGAACCCCGAAGTCCAACAGGCATTTCAGGTCACCAGCATTCCGGCAGTGTTTGGAATCGTGAACCAGCAGGTGGCTGACAACTTCATCGGCGCACAACCCGAAGACGCGGTGCGCAAGTTCGTGATGGGCCTCCTTCCTCCGATCAGTCCCGTCGATGCGCTCGTGGAAGCGGGCGACGAGGGGTCGTTGCGGCGGGCCCTCGAGATGGAACCCGACAACGAAGCAGCGATCGCAGCGTTGGCCACCATCCTCATCGATGCAGAAAACACCGACGAGGCGCTGCAGTTTCTCGGCCGGATCCCCGAGACCGACCTCACCCGACCGATCGCAGCTCGGGCTCGAGCGGCCGACGCTGCGGGCGGAATCGGCGACGTTGAAGAGCGGCTGGCGGCGCTGTTGCCCAAGGTCAAGGCCGACGATGAGGCCCGTCAAGAGTTCGTTGATCTACTGGAAGTGTTGGGACCGGATAACCCCAGCACCAGCCAGTGGCGGCGCAAGTTGTCGACGCATCTTTTCTGATCGGTCGGTAACGTAGAACACTCGGAGCGATTGCTCCGCTTGGCTTTCGGGCCCTCTGACCGCGTGGCGTAGATCCCGCGGCCCACCCTCATTCGGTGCGAGGGCCCCATGACAATCGACTCCGACCGTGACCAGAACCTTGGTGACCAGCTCGACGCGTTGCTGTATCGCTGGGATGAGTATCGCCGGCGACCCGTTGTCATCGCGGCCTGTCTGGCGAGCATGATGCTCGTGCTGGGTATCGTCTGGTTCTGGTCCCAACGCGCTTCGGATGCCCCCGAGATGCCGATCGAAGATCGGATTCCGGTGGTATCGCTCACGCCAGCGTCGCCACCGGCCACCGCACCACAACCTGTTCTGGTCCACGTTACGGGTGCGGTGGCCCACCCTGGGGTGTACCAACTGAGCGATGGAGATCGAGTGTTTGATGCACTGGAGAGGGCCGGCGGCGCAACCTCGGCGGGCCAACCGGACCGTTTGAACCTGGCCGCTCCCGTCCAGGACGGAATGCAGGTACGGGTTCCGGTCGAAGGAGAACCGGTGGCGGCGGTTGGCGCCGCCGAGGGTTCGATCACCGGACCGCTCGACCTGAACTCGGCCACGGCTGCTCAGCTGGAGTCGCTGCCCGGTGTCGGTCCGGCGACATCGGCCGCGATTGTTTCCTACCGCAGCGAAGTTGGGCGGTTTGGGTCGGTTGCAGATCTGCTGGGTGTTCGTGGTATCGGCGAGGCCAAGCTAGCCGCTCTGGATGGTTTGGTGACGGTGCGGTGAGCGACGTCAAGGTCGTGATGGCCGCAGTTGCCATGTGGGTCGGCTGCGCTTTTCCGGTCGCCGTTCCATGGTGGTTTGGTGGTCTTGTCATGGCAACCGCGGTGGTTGGCGTTCGAGCAAATGTGTTCATCGGGGCCGCCCTTTTGCTGGGGTTTGGCCTTGGGTCCTCCGCCGATGCCGACTATCGACCGTTGCCTGCGCAGCCATTCGACGGAGTGGTGCAAATCCTCAGCCTTCCCGACGTGCGGACGTTCTCCGAGCGCACCGAGGTTCGGCTCCCAACCGGTGATCGGGTGTACTTGTCGGTGCCACCCGGTGCGGGGTCCATTCGATCTTCACGCGCGGGGGAGTCGTGGCATGTTTCGGGCTCGATTCGTCCGGCTGACGGCAGCCGCTGGGATCGCAGCAGGCACGTTGTGGGAACGATGTCGGTTCGTTCGGTCCGTCGGGTGGGCTCCGGCGGACTTCACTGGCAGGTGGCGGCGGCGCTACAAGACATTGTTGAACGATCCGCCCAGACCATGCCGGGCCGGTCCGAGGCACTCTACAACGGGCTGGTGACCGGCGATGACCGCGGGCAGGGTGCCGGGCAACGGGCGATCTTCCGTGCGGTTGGCCTCAGTCATGTTCTTGCCGTCAGCGGGCAAAACGTGGCGTTCGTCGTGCTGATCCTGCATCTTGTTGTCGGCGCCGTCCCGCGTCTGATTCGCCCGCTGCTCATTTGTCTCGGTCTCGGCTTGTTTGCGTTGGTAACCCAGCTCGAGCCATCGGTGCTGCGGGCCACGGTGACGGCCGGGATTGGATACTGGGCGGTCGTCATGGGACGGCACACGTCGGGTGCTCGTCTGCTTGCGATTGCGGTCGGCTGCCTGTTGGGCATCGATCCGTTTCTGGCCTGGTCGCTTGGATTTCAGCTGTCTGTTCTCGCTTCGTTCGGGATCCTGGTCCTGGCCCCGGCTTTGACTTCACGTATGCGCGGGCCCGTCTGGTTGCGGGTACCGATGGCGATCACGGTCTCGGCTCAGCTCTTGGTTTCCCCGTTGCTGATACTGACATTTGGGCCGGTGTCGTTGATGGCGGTGCCAGCAAACCTGCTCGTCGGGTGGGCGGTTGGGTTGGTGATGGTCTGGGGCATGAGTGTCGGGCTGGTTGCAGGGATTTTGGGTGGACCGCTGGGCACGGTGTTGCTGACACCTGTTCGGCCGCTTCTGTGGTGGATCGATGCGGTCGCTCGGTTCGCCTCACAGGCACCACCGGTGGCGGTTGGCGCAGCAACTGGTTCGATCGCAATCGCTGTACTCGTCAGCATTGCCTGGCTCCCAAAGACTGGCCGGCGGCTTGCCTGGGTGGGGGTTGCCGTCGCCCTGGTGTGGTTTGGGCAACCAGCCCGACCACTGGTGCAGACACTCGATGGCGGTGGAACGGTGTTCGGGCACGGGGGACCGGGAACTGTCGTGGTCCTCGATGCCAACGCGGATGATCGGGTGGTTGAGTCTTTGGTGGCCGCCGGGGTGGGTTCCATTGAACTGGTGGTCGTAAAGGGCACCAGCAGACGGTTGTCTGTCGTGGTCCGCGAACTTGGATCGGTGCGATCCATCGGAACGGTGATAGCACCGCCCCAGCACGCCGTCGTGGGCGCTCACCGTTTGCAAGGCGATGCGGTTGTGAGAAGCGCCGCCGGGCCGCTTGCGGTATCGGTGCAATCTGACCGGAGCCTCGAGGTGGAGGTGCGGATACCGGGAAAGAGATGAGGAGCGCTGCCTGCCGGTAGGCGGCGAGCGTCCGGCCTCGCAGCGCCCCTCAAAACGAAACAGTGTTTCGTTTCATGGTGCAGGAGAACAGAACCCTCCGTGCATCACTCCTAACAACGCACGGAAGGCTGGTAGGGGTACGGGCGATTCCAAAAAGCTGGTTTCTTCCCAGTTCAAGGGTTTCGATGACCTCTTCAACCCACCCCTCACGCTGCCGATAGTTGTCTAATGAGGTTTGCCCCAGGGGCGGTCGCCACGTGACCGTCACCCCGTTCGTCTTCGATCCATCTTTTGAGGTGGTTCTCGATCGCGCCGCCAAGGGCAACAGTCTTGCGTTTGAACAGCTCTTTCAGTCGGCGAGCGCACGGGTCAGTTCCTTCGCCCGGCTTCGCGGCGCTGAGGATCCCGATGGGCTGGCCAACGAAGTCTTTCTGAAGGTGTATGGAAGTCTTCGGACATTCCGTGGCGGCGAGGCGCAGTTCTACGGCTGGGTGTTCACGATTGCGAGGAATGCGCTGATCGACGAGCGGCGGAAGAGCGATCGGCGGCCCCGACTTGTTTTGGTGGGCGATGACGCTCCCGACCGAGTCAGCAGCACCAACACCGAAGCCGCCGCCATCGACAGCTACGACACCGAACTCCTTGTTGAGCGACTAAACGAGCTGACCCCCGATCAGAGAGACGTTCTGCTCCTCCGGCTGGTCTGTGACCTTACGATCGACTCGATCGCCACGGCCCTCGACAAGCCGCCCGGCGCAGTAAAGGCCCTCCAGCGGCGGGCGCTTCGTGCGCTAGCGGAGAATTTGTCCAACGACGGCGTACCCCTCTAGCCGTTTCGTACGTTCCATAGGAAAATGTCCTCACACGATCTCACCGACAACGAACTGGATGCACTGCTCGATGGCACGCAGGCTTCGTCGAGCGCGTCGCTCAACGTTTTCGTTGATGCGCTTCGTGGTGAGACGGCAAGGCAGGCGCCCGTTGTCGTTGGCCCGGCCCTGGCTGAACTGCTCCCTCCGGTGCCGGTCACCGTTACGTCGGTCCAGCGCACCGAAGTCCCAGTTGGACGTGGCCGCCAGTTTGCGGTCGCTGCAGCGGCCGTCGTTGCCACAACTGCGGGCAAGGCAATCCTTGGCGTGGGCTTGGCCGCAGCCGCGGTTGGCGGATTGCAGATCTCGGGCGCAATTGACTTGTCGGACAAACAGCCGATCGAGGTGGTTCCGATCGAGACCACCACGACCACCGAGCCGCCGACTACCACGGAAGCAACCACCGCGCCCGCAACCACGTCGACGACTGTCTCGACAACCACCCCAACAACCGCCACCCCGCCGAGCTCGACGTCACATTCTGAAGCCGATCAAGCTGATGTGTCGACCACGGCGGCGGCCCCCGAGACAACCATCGCTCAGCCGGTCCCGACGACGTCGGCTTCCACGACTCCACAAACCACTGTTCCGGCCACCCCATCCACCGTCCCGTCAACGACTACCACCCAGCCGACGACTACCACTACGACCGATGAAGCCGATGACGACCCAGCCGACGACGAAGTCGACGACGACCCCGCCGACGACGAAGCGGACGACGAGCTAGACGACTAGGGCGTCTCGACCGCGCCGCTGGCGTGACGGGCGAAACGGCCCTGGCTTGCATCTCCGTGGTTTGGGTCATTGTCGGGCCATGGCCATCCGCCGAACTGCGTCCGTTGGAAGTCGGTGAATGCCTGCTGAATCTCTTCTTCGGTGTTCATGACAAACGGCCCGTACTGGGCCACGGGCTCACCGATCGGGCGTCCTTGGAGGATCATGGCGTCTACGGGGTAGTCGCCTGCGTTCAGCGTTGTTGGCAGATCTGATTGAAGCACCGCTCCGGTCCCAGCCTCGATTTCAACTCCGTCCACATCGATCCAGGAGCCGTCGAAGACGTAGAGCACCCGGTTGATGTCGCGAGACTCGGTATGTGGAAGTCGGAATTCCGCACCCGGTTGCATAGAAATGTGCCAGATGCCAATTCCCGCCGACACCTTAGAAGCCCAGGAATTTGGTGGAGGGAGCTGCGCGTTGTGTTCGCGGAAGCTTCCGGCGATCAGGGTCAGCGTTGTGGCATTTCCGTTGCGGTCCTTCTTGACGATCCTCGGTGTGTGCTCACTCCACAGCATCTTGAAGTGGGCGGGCACCATCTTGTCGTGGGCCGGCAGGTTCAGCCAGATCTGAAAGAGCTCAAGTGGATTCTCTTCGTGCTCGTTGAGGAGCGGAAACATCTCGGCATGGACGATGCCGTTTCCCGCTGTCACCCACTGCGTGTCGCCCTGTCCGAATCGGGCCGCCGCGCCCATGCTGTCGGTGTGATCGCAGATTCCTTGCCGAACATACGTGATGGTTTCGAATCCTCGGTGCGGGTGCTGAGGGAAACCGGGAACGTCGTCGCCGTGGTACATGCTCCAACCGTCCTTGCCGCTGAAGTCTCGACCGATCTCACGGCCCTCCAGCTCCAACGCCACCGGTGCGAGCTCCCCGTTGCTGGCGGGGTATGAGTCGTTGTGGTGAGCGGTGAAGAGGAACGGGTCAAGCGTGGGCCACTGCGCTCCGATTTCGAACTTCTGTTGCACGATTCCCATGCGTCCAGCCTAGAACTGCTGGATAGATTGTGGGGGTGCGAACCCCCATGGTGTTGGAACTCGGCTCGACGCCCTTCGACATCACCTATCGAGCGTTGGTGATGGGGATCCTCAATCGAACGCCCGATTCGTTCTTTGATGCAGGCCAATACTGGGACTTCGACGACTTCCTCTCCAAAGCGGAGGGACTGGTCAACGATGGCGCCGACTTCCTCGACGTGGGCGGTGTCAAGGCCGGTCCAGGCGATCACGTAGACCTTCAGGAAGAACTCGACCGTGTGGTCCCGGCGGTCGAGGCGTTGGTGCAACGGTTCGACCTTCCAATCAGTATCGACACCTGGAACCCGGACGTTCTGGACGCCTGCTGCGAAAAGGGCGCGGTTGTCGCCAACGACATCAGCGGGTTCGAAGACCCCCGGTACTTGGAGATGGCAGCCAAGCATGATGCATCGGTCATCGCCACCCATATTCGGATCGGCCCACGCGTCCCTGACCCCGAGCCGCAGTACGACGATCTTGTCGCCGATGTACGAGCGTTCCTGGCCGACCGAGCCCAACAAGCGCTCGACGCGGGGATCCAGCGGCAACGGATCGTGATCGACGCCGGCATGGACCTGGGCAAGAATCGCTACATGAGCTGGGAACTCCTGGATCGCTCCGAGGAGCTTGCCAGTCTCGGGTTTCCCCTACTTCTTTCGGCGTCGAACAAACGGTTCCTGTTCGAACTGCTGGAAACCGAGCGCACCAACATCAACGAAGGCTCAATGGCCTGCCATGCGGTGGGGATCGCGAAGGGTTGTCGAATCCTGCGGGCCCACGACGTCAAGGGCTCCCGGCGCGTGGCCGATGTGATGGCCGAAGTTCTGCAGACGCAAGATCGGGTAGCCGAGCGGGGCGTCGCGTGATCGAGTTCTTGAAGGGTGATGATCCCACGTTGGTGGCACAGGCCCTTACCCGCGTGATCGACCAATTGGTCGGCGACGGCGACAAGTCGCTGATGGTCGACGAAGTTACCGAGGTCCAGATGGTCGGCGACGGCGGACCGGCGTCCTTGGCCGCTCTGGTGACCTCGGCCCAGACCCCACCGTTCCTTACCGAACGCCGGGTCGTGGTGGGGCGCCATCTCGGCATCTTCTCAAAGCAGGACGATGTTGCCGCGCTCGTTCGCTACCTCGAGGACCCAACGGAGTCGACCGATCTCGTGCTGGTGTGGGAGAAGGGCTCAACGTCCCAGCGTCTGCCTGCGGTGCCCAAGACCCTCAAGGAAGCCTTAAAGAAGGCCGGCGCTACCGAGATCGATGCGGCCCCCAAGGGAAAGGGGCGCAAAGCGTTGCTGGATAAGCAGCTGTCGGAGGCGGCGGTGCGGCTCGATGGCGGCGCCAAGGCACTGATAGCAGATCGGCTCGGCGACGATGTGGGCCGCGCGGCTTCGGTGCTTGATGCGCTTGCCTCGACCTTTGGCGAAGGCGCCGGACTCACGTCGCAGGAGGTTGAGCCGTTTCTGGGCGAGGCTGCCGACGTGCCTCCGTGGGAACTCACCGACGCCATTGACCAAGGCAACATCGGCGTGGCATTAGAGAAGCTGCACCGCATGATGGGGGGAGGCGAGCGACACGCCCTGCAGATCCTTGCCACCCTGCACGGTCACTACCAGCGAGCGCTCGCCCTCGACGGCGCCAACGTGGCAAACGAAAAAGATGCCGCAGCGCTTTTGGGAATGAAGGGCAGCACGTTCCCGGCCAAGAAGGCTCTTAACCTCAGTCGGTCCCTGGGGCCCAAAAAGCTACGCGAAGTATTTGGGTTGCTGGCGACGGCCGATCTTGGCGTGCGCGGAGGAACCGCGATCGATACGCCTACCCAGATCGAGGT
>CALHFG010000115.1 GCA_938029215.1 uncultured Acidimicrobiales bacterium
CCCTTGTCGTGGAAGAGTTCGAAGTCGGTCCCGCCGACCGAAAGCACATGACTGTCCGAATACTCCAGAGACGGCCACATCGCGTCGGTCGGCAGAAACTGACGTTCGGATTTGACGGTCTCTTCTCCGCCGATCGAGAGCTTGGAACCCTTGGAGATGCCTCCGAACTGTCGAGCGTTGATCGAGTTATTCCAGCCGTTGGTTGCCTGATAGCGCTCAAATCGTTCTCGTACGGCGGTGTGGGCGACCACGGTCGGAGTCCGGTGTTCGCGTGCGGCGGCGTCTGCTGCGACGGCCCCGCTCCCGCCAACGTGATCGATGTGGCCGTGGGTGTACACCAGGTTTGAGATTGGATCGGTGGACCACGTACGGAGCGCGGAGACGACATCACCGCCGGTTGCGGCTCCGCTTGCGTCGAAAGACACCAACCCGTCGTCGGTCTTGAACGACACCATGTGCGAGAACGACTCAACTACGGAGATGTCGTCGGTGATCTCCGACACCTTCTGGGTCACCCGATTGAATGCCTCAGATAGCTCGCCCGAGTCGATCGTTCGGTTGGATACTTCTACTGGATCATCAGTCAACACGGGAAGCGGATTCATTTCCCAAACCTAGTTGAGACATCCCGAGAGAACCCGATGAACAGCTGGGGGGCTAATCAGACGCTGTCGAAACAGTGATCAGGAATTCAGAATCAGGCATGAACGGACGAAGGTCCCACGTGGAGAACTCGTTCTCAATCCACAAGCCCGCAGACTCTAGGTCGTCTCGGAAATCTCTGAACGCGTAGTCTCGACCGGAGCCAAACCCAATGACCAAGCGGCCATCGGGAGCCAGATGGGCACGAAGGCGAGCGAG
Source organism: uncultured Acidimicrobiales bacterium (assembly GCA_938029215.1). GTDB lineage: Bacteria > Actinomycetota > Acidimicrobiia > Acidimicrobiales > SZUA-35 > JABDIY01. The sequence goes on from CALHFG010000115.1 coordinate 862, forward strand.
GACCGTCCGGCGGGTTGAGGGGGCCAGGAATGCCACCACGTTGCCGGCAGACGCAATCAGGTCAAACCCACCGTCGCTCAGATCCAGATCCAGTTCTGCCAGGTCCGAAGCGATCCAGGTTGGTCCGGGATGGTCCTCTAGTGCGGCTTCAATAAGGGCAGGATCGAGATCGACGCCGACAACCCGATGTCCCATTCGATGCAACGCTCCCCCAAGCCGTCCAGGACCGCATCCTGCATCGAGGATTCGGCTTCCCCGTGCTGCCATGGCATCAATCATGCGAGCCTCGCCATCGAGGTCACGACCTTCGGCAGCCATGTCCCGAAACCGCTTGATGTACCACGCTGAATGGTCAGGGTCTTTCTCGAGTAGTTCCAGCCAACGGTTCTTGTCACTCATGCGTCGGCGAGCCTACTACTGCGGCCCCCGGATGAGACGACCCGGAAGGGCGCCGGTGAACTCGTCGTCCTCTACGGTCACCTCTCCCCCGGCGATGGTGTAGCGGTATCCCATACCGTGCTGCACAAATCGTTTGGCTCCGGTCGGAAGGTCCCATGCCATACGCGGCGAATCAACGTTGAGTTCGTCGAAGTCGATCACATTTATGTCGGCTCGATATCCGGGCGCTAACACGCCTCGATCGTTCAGCCCATAGAACTCGGCAGTCTGCTGAGTCTGGCGATGGATCACATACGGCAGGTCCATCTTGGCGCCTCGGCTGCGGTCCCGCGCCCAGAAGGACAACATGAAGGTAGGCATTGATCCGTCACATATTGCACCGCAATGTGCTCCGCCGTCGGCCAGTCCCATCCGAGTAAGCGGATGTAGATGAAGCGTGCGCAATGGGTCGAGGGTTTCTTCGCCGTAGTTCATCAGCGGGAAGTACAGAAGCCCTCTTCCTTCGTCTGAGCACAGATGGTCATAGGCCAGCTCAGCCGGTGATACCCCGGAACGGGATGCCTCCGCTCCCAAGCTGAGCGACGGGTCAGGTTCGTAGTCGGTGTCGCCCTCGAAGCGCCACATCTTGGTCCAAGTGTTAAGCAGGAAGTGCACGAACCGCGAAGGGTCAGGATGTTCTTCTGCCAGGATCTGCCTCTTCACAGCTGGATCTCGAAGTCGTGCAAGTCGTTCGTCTCGAGGAAGATCAGCGATCGCCTCCCATCCCGGGCGTCCAGCAAACGGGTTGATCGTGCCATCCCAACACTGCAGAATGCCGACCGGACGCCCGGCAACCTGACCGTGCACCTGCAAACCATCTGCGTGCGCGCTTTCACACAATGACAGGACCTCCTGCCAGAGTTCGGGATAGTCGTCGTTCATGTTGAAGTTGAAGACGACCGGCTTGCCGGTGATCGAAGCGACACCCCGCAGCCAGTCGAATGAGTCCGGAACATCGGGGATGTGGACCGCAGCTTCAAACACGCCGTGGCCGGCCGCAGCCATCCCTTCGGCGATTCCCAGGATTTCTGAGACATCAGCCGATGTGCCGGGCACCAGATCCCCATCGACTGAAGTGTGAAGTGGCGTACGAGATGTTGAGAAGCCCAGTGCCCCAGCCGTTAGGGCCTCTTCGGTAAGAGCAGCCATTTGGGCGATGTCTTCCGCTGTTGCCTCGATCCCGTCGGCCGAACGATCTCCCATCACGTAAGCCCGAAGGGCGCCGTGCGGCACCTGGGTTGCTACGTCCGCGATGAACTGCCGGCGTTCGATGGCATCGAGGTATTCGGGGAACGACTCCCACTCCCACTGAATCCCATCGGTCAGTGCGGCGCCCGGAATGTCTTCGACTCCTTCCATCAGGCGGATCAACCAATCACGACGGTCGGGCTTGGCAGGAGCAAAGCCCACTCCGCAGTTCCCCATCACCACGGTGGTGACTCCATGCCACCCTGCGGGCGTCAGGTAGGGGTCCCATGTGACCTGGGCGTCGTAGTGGGTGTGCATGTCGACCCATCCGGGGGTCACGATCAGACCCTCGGCATCGATCTCACGGGCACCACTTCCGTCAATAGATTCAGAGACTTCGGTGATCAGGCCGTCAGTAAGAGCCACGTCAGCGACCCGGGGCTCGGAGCCGGTTCCATCGATGACCGTGCCGTTTCTGATGACGATGTCGTGGTCTGCCATCCGTCAATACTGACAGGTCCAACCAGTAGTCGAAAGCTGGCGTTAGGTGCCGTAGGAGGCGAGAGCAACCGCTTCGACCATCTGATCGATCTCAGGTCGATTGCCGGGGCCGCTGCTCCAGTGCCCATAGCTCAACGTTCCATCGGGCGCGATCACGAAGTCGCCACCGAGCTGTTCCCAATCATCGATCGGCTTACGCACCTCTGAAAATCCCTCACGAACGATGATCTTGGCGTAGCGGAGCATCGACGAGAATCCCCAAAGGTTTCTGAACGTGCCCTTTTCCAGCCCGTACTGCCGATAGATGTCTTGGTTCTCATCGTGCAGAACCTGGAATGGAAGATTGCGATGCTTGGCGTACTCCCGAAGCTCTCCCGGATCAGAGAAAGAAACGAGGAGAAGTTGCGTGTCGGGACCGAAGTCGTCTTTGCGCCAGCCCACGGCTGACACGTGCTTGACGCACGGAAGTCAATGAATATGACGGTGGAAGATAACCACCGTCGTCTTGCCCAGATTCTCTGAAAGACGCCACGGGCGACCCTCGAGATCACGTGCGACGATGTCAGGTGCGGGGTCACCGAGACTCGGTCGGGGAAGCGAGAAGTCGGTCATGCTTGATGATCGGTGCGGTCGGATGTGCACTTGAGAGGCAAGAAACAGCTGACAGGGTTGCCGTTAAGGTGAAGCACGATGCCCCATCCTATTCGCCCCGACCAACGCCACGAGGCTGGCTGGAGGATCGACGCGTCTCAATTCGAACGGTTCAGTGCGGTCAATGATGTCTTCAATCGGTCGTGGTGGGATCCTTCGGTGCGGTCAGAGAAAACCGAACGATTCTTCGAGTCATACCGCAAGCCGTTGGAAGAGTGGCGCAAGGCCCGCGGCTTCCAACGCAAGGACTACGCCCTGCGAAATGCGGCCTGGCACGGCGCCGACATCTTCGCCGAAATGAAGGAGGACCAGGACCGACGGGAAGGGTTCCTGGACCCGCTGTCGGTATTGCGAGATGCCTCCGATGAAGTCGAACACTTCGATTCGCCCGAGATCGCCGCGTCGGAGCTGAAACAGGTGGCGTTGGTGTTGGGAGCCGACCTGGTGGGCATCGCAGAAACCGACGAGCGCTGGTTGTATTCAGAGGCCTACTCCAGGGAACTCGACGGGGCGAAGCCAAATCCAATGGATCCCGGTCTCGACCGAGTTGTAGTGATTGGTCAAGCCATGGACCCATCGCTCATCGCCACCGCACCATCGGCCTTGGCTGGTGCTGCCACCGGACTCGGATACTCCCAGGACGTCATCGTGTTGCTGTCGATCGCCCAGTACATCCGAAACCTCGGATACTCCGCCGTCCCGTCGATGAACGACACCGCACTGGCCATCCCCTACGCCATCAAGGCAGGTCTCGGCGAGTACGGGCGGCACGGCTTGGTGATCACCCCCGAACATGGGTCCAACGTGCGGTTTGGGAAGATCTTCACCAACATGCCGGTCGATATCGATCATCCCATCCGCTTCGGCGTAGAAGAGATGTGCAACCTTTGCCGGGCCTGCAGCGATGGTTGCCCATCGTCAGCCATTCCAGCGGGGGACCCGAACGATCATCTTCACAACGTGAGCAACATAAAGGGCATCAGCAAGTGGAGCGTTGATGGCGAGGCATGCTTCAACTACTGGGCGAAAATCAACAGCGACTGCTCGGTGTGCATCCGGGTCTGCCCCTACACCCGCGACTACGACCGATGGCAGAACAAACTTTGGGCCAAGGTTGCCGGATCGCGGCTGCGTCGGATGGCATTGTGGTGGGACCGACGTCAAGGCCAAGGGGCACGGGTAAGTTCCAAGGCATGGTGGTCCGCAAGTACCGAAACACCGGTCACGCTGAGCCCAACCCGCGGCTCACCCGATTCGCTGTGAGCAACGGATTTGATTGATCGATCAAGCCGACCGCCATCGGAGTACACCTGGTACTGCCTGACCTCTGGCCTTACCAACCTGCACGGTCGAGCCCGCCGGGCTGAATTTGGCTCCTTCCTCGTATTCAGCACGGTCTACTTGTCGACCGCCTCGGGCATCCAATTCGGTCTGCTTTCGGCCTCGGGCCCACTAGCCAGAGTTGGCAGTTTGATCGTTGGCCTAGCCACGTTCTGGATTCTGCTGGCTCTCACCGCTGCGTCAATCCGCCGTCTGCACGACATCGGACGGTCCGGCTGGTTCGTCCTACTCGCTGCGGTTCCCGTTGTCGGAATCGTTTTGGCAGTCACCGGCGCTCTCATCGATGGACAGCGGGACCCAAACCGCTACGGCGAGTCACCCAAATATCGAGACAGCGTTCAGGCAGACCGAGAGGCTGCCAGAGTCAGTGACTGACCGCGGCAGTCGGGGTTCGCCTCAGTGACGTTGAGACTTCTCGCACGCCCAGCACAATGAAGAATTGCAGCACGCTGAAGCCAGCGATCGTGGCTCCCCCGGCGGTGCCGTAGTGGAAGCTCACAACCAACCCGGCGACAACCGCGAGCGCGCCCAACGCCATCGATAGCGCCATGATCCACGGAACTCGATGCACAAGCAGGGACGCGGTCGCTGGCGGTCCTACGAGCAAGCCGAAGACCAACAGTGTCCCGATCGCCTGGAAGCTCGCCACGATGCTAAGCGCCAGAAGGCTCAGCAAAACCGTGTGAGCTACGCGTGGTCTCATCCCGAGCGTCTGCGCCTTGGCACTGTTGAACGTGAGGGCCAGGAATGGCCGGTAGAAGACGAGGCTGACCACCGCAACCACCAGCGTTGCTACAAGCTGAGTACGAATGTCCTCGACCCGCACCCCAAGTACGTCGCCGAACAACAGTGCGGTGACCTCGGTCGAAAACGATCGAGCCTGCGAGACGATAACGATCCCCAGCGAGAGCATCCCAACAAACAACAGGCCGATAGCGGTGTCTTCTCGGACGAGGGTTCTGTTGGAAACCACGCTGACGAGGCCGCTCATTATCAAGGCCGCAACGAGTGCCCCGATGACGGGGCTGAAACCCCAAAGGACAGCTAACGCAATCCCTGGGATGACACCATGGGCGACGGCGTCACCCAGAAACGCCAAACCTCGAAGAACGACCCACGTCCCAACCAGAGACGTAGCGACCACCGCGATCAGACTGCCCACAAGGGCGCGTTGCATGAAAGCGGGCTCGAACACCTCCAGAATGAACTGCATACCTATCCCCCAGCGAGCGCTCCAGCAACACGGTCGGCATTGCTGCGCACCATCTGAATATAGGTGGCTCCGTCCGAATCCGGTGCTCCAAGAGATTCGCTGAAGAGTTCCACTACCGCGACTTCTCCCGCCTCAGCAGCCAGCGTCTGTGCCAACTGATCCGAAGACGAGGTGTCCGCGAAAATGGCGGGCACACCGAGCCGGGCGATTTCGTCAGCGAGAGCTGCGAGCGCCTGGGCACTGGCACCGTCGGCAGTACTCCCGCTAGGGATCACCGTACCCACGATCTCAAAGTCAAAGCGATCGGCGAAATACCCGAAGACCTCGTGGTTGGTGACGAGCACACGGCGATTCGCAGGGACGACTGCCAGCATGGTCTCTACTTCTCGTTCCAGCGCCTCAAGTTCTGCGATGTACGGGGCGGCCGACTCGTTGAGGCCTTCGTCGTCGACGGTGTCGACACTGGCTGCCAAGAAGTCGACGAGTCCTCGGGCGGCATCGACCATGCGCCCGGGGTCGGTGAAGAAGTGAGGATCGACACCGGTCCCATGATCGTCATGGCCCTCATCGTCATGGCCCTCATCGTCATGACCCTCATCGTCATGACCCTCATCGTCATGACCCTCGTGGTCTTCGCTGAAGTCGATTGCCTTCACGACGCTCAATGCCTCAAAGACCGGCACTCCTTCGGCTTCGGCCGACTCGATCACGTCCAGAAGCCCTTCCTCGAACCCGCCGCCGCTAACAATCAATGCGTCAGCCTGAGTGATCTGGTTCACCTGCTGAGCTGAGGGCTGGAAGCTATGGGGGTCGGAGCCGACCGGCATCACCGTGACAACCTCGAACGCCTCGCCGACGAGCTGTTCAACGACATCTCCGAGGATGTTCGTAGTTACAACCACCGTCGGTTGACCTTCCGATGAAGCATCAACAGCTGTATCGGCCGAACATGCGGTTGCCACCAGACATCCAGCGGCAAGAATGCCACCAAGTGAGCGAGTCATTGAAACCATCACATGGCCTGACCGATTTTGAGAATGACTATCATTACTCGAAACCCTATTCAGCAACCATCTCGCCGACAACCAATAATGAGAATCATTTCCAAAAGTCCGGTCGTAGAATGACGAGGTGAGTTCAGCCATCACCACCGAGGGCCTCTCGGTCCACTTCGGAGATCACGTGGCGCTCTCCAACGTCAACCTCACCGTGCCGGTCGGATCCTCGCTCGCCGTAATCGGTCCCAATGGCTCTGGGAAATCTACTCTGCTCGGCATCTTGGCCGGCACCCTCGCCGCCAGCACCGGCTCAGCGGCAGTTCGGGGCTCGATGCCGGCCTTGATGCTTCAGGCAACCGAGGTCGACAAGAGCTTGCCTATTACGGTCGGCGACACAGTTTCGCTTGCGCGGTACCCATCGGTCGGGCTGCTTCGTCGATTCCAGGCCCATGACCGCAGCGCCGTCGACACTGCGCTCAAGCGCATGGACATCACCGATCTCAGGAAGCAGCAGCTCCACAACCTTTCTGGCGGCCAGCGGCAACGAGTCCTACTGGCCCAGGCGCTCGCGCAGGAAAGCGATGTGTTACTGCTCGACGAGCCGGTGAACGGGCTCGACCTAACCTCAAGAGGAATGATCCTCGACGTTGTCGATGAAGAGGTTGCGTCTGGTCGCACGGTAGTAATGACCACACACAGCCTCGATGACGCAAGCCGTTGTGACCAGGTACTGTTACTCGACACTGTTCCAGTCGCATGCGGGGCTCCAAACGAGGTCCTCACCGACAGCAATTTGGGACAGGTATTCGGACTCCATGAGCATGCCCACTGACATACCCACCGACCTCGACGACGAGATTGCTGTGCTGCTTCGGCGAGCCGAACAGCGATACACCACAGGTCGTCGACGTCTCGTAGCCGCACTACACAACGGTGAGGGCCCATTGACGCTCGGCCAGATCATGGCTGCGGAACCCACCTTGCCCCAGTCGTCGGTCTATCGGAACTTGACGATTCTCGAAGAAGTGGGGATTGTCACTCGAATCGTGACCAATGGAGACTTTGCGCGCTATGAGCTGGCAGAGAATCTAACCGAGCATCACCACCACCTGATCTGCACCAATTGCGGTGACGTCGCCGACTTTTCTCTCAGTGGCCGCGTCGAAAGCACACTAGACCGAGCGCTCGCCGAGTCGGCTCGAACCGCCGGTTTCACCCCAACCGCTCACCGCTTGGATCTACTCGGCACCTGCGCCGACTGTGGCTAGTTAGAGGGCGCTGGCCGCGCTGCGCAAAACATCGATCGGTACACCCGCAGCAGCAAGGGTTGCTAAGCCATGGCGTGTCGCGAGTGCCAAGGTTCCGCGGGCGTCTGCTTCGGCGGAGTCATTGTCACCAATGAACTCAAACCATTGCTTTTCTAGTGTCGCCAACACGAGCTCGCTCGCCTTCGGTGGAAGGTCTACGAGCTCATGGCAACTCCTCGTCAATAAACAGGGCAAGTCGCTCGGGACCACGATGGCTTTGAGGTCGAGATCGTTTTCCAGGTAGTGGGCCAGAGATGCAGTGAACAGTCCGTCTTTGTCCCCGTACTCGTTGTAGAGCGAGCTGCGAGAGCGTCCGGTTGCCTCAACGAGCACCCGAATCGACGCACCGATAAACCCATGGGTGCGAAAGACGACCACAGCCGCATCGAGAGTAGAGGTCTGAGACACCCTCACCCATCGGTATCGAGACGTTTCGATTGAGGCTCTCAGAAACCAGTAACGTCATCGCATGACGTTCACGGTCTCCAACCGAATCACCCAAGCTCTCGGCGTTGAACATCCCATCATTCAGGCGCCGATGGGCTGGATCGCGCGAAGCCAACTGGCTTCGGCAGTGAGCAACGCTGGTGGAATGGGCATTATCGAGACCTCTAGTGGCGAGCTCGAAGTGCTGAAGGACGAGATCCGGAAGATGCGGGACCTTACCGACAAACCGTTCGGGGTCAATATTGCGCAGGCGTTCGTCAAGGACCCAGGAATCGTTGACTTTGTTGTCGATCAAGGCATCCGATTCGTCAGCACGTCAGCCGGAAATCCCATGAAATACACCGCCCAGCTGAAGGAGGCCGGACTCACCGTCTACCACGTTGTCCCAACCCTCCAGGGGGCATTGAAGGCGGTGGACGCAGGAGTTGATGGCCTCATCGTCGAAGGAGGTGAGGGCGGTGGTTTTAAGAACCCGGATCCCGTTGCGTCGATGGTGCTTCTTCCTCTGGTCCGATCCAAGGTTGACGTGCCCATCGTTGCGGCCGGAGGAATGCTGGACGGTTCTTCGATGGCCGCCGCCTTTGCGCTTGGGGCAGAAGCTGTGCAGATGGGAACCCGCATGGTGAGCGCAAGCGAAAGCCCGGTCCATGACAACTGGAAAAATGCGATCATCGACGGTGCCGAAACGGGCACGGTCCTGCTCAACCAGCGCCACTCCCCAGCGCTCCGAGCCCTCAAAACCGACCGTTCCTCGAACTTACAATTCGCCGAGCACAACGTCTTCGGGGACTTCGGAACACCCCAGGACCTGTACTTTGGGGGCGACATGAACGCTGCAATCGCCCTTGGTGGTCAGGTTATGGGCCGAATTGACGCAGTGGAGCCTGTCGAGCAGATCATCACCGATTGCATGAACCAGTTTGGCGACGTTCTCAGCCGGATGGCCGACAGCTACCTGGCAGGTTCTTAACGAGCGAGAAGGGCGTCGATGCGTTCGCTCAGGCCGTCTACACCCATGCTGCCGCCTTGTACCTCGACGGTTCCATCGTCGTTGATGAAGGCAAAAGCCGGCTGGCTACGAATTCCATACTCTTTCCAAACAACGAGTTCCTCGTCGGCCACGTGAGAGAACCCACCCACGTCAAGGTTGGAAATGAAATCCTGAATTGGTTCGAGTTCGTCCCGACCGGCAACACCGATCACACGGACGTCTTCGCCATACTTGGCCTGCACCTCTGCGACCGCAGGGGCTTCTGATCTACACGTCGGTCACCACGGGGCCCAAAACCAGAGCACCACGTCTTGACCCTGCAGCGATGTCCACTCAATTTGGCCGCCGTCGGATGTGGGCACCGTGAAGCTAGGAAACGAAACCTCTGGCACGGCCGTCGTTTCCGGGGCTGCCGGGGCTTCGGTGACCTCCGGGCTAGCGGTCTCGCCGCTTCCACACGCCGCAACCAGCATCGCTAATGCAAAGACGCTGGAGGTGAGCCCACCTTTCCGGCCGTTGAACATCTCGTCATCGTAGCTGACGAGGCATCTCCGTTCGGGGCAGGGCTGCGAACTTGAACGAGGGGACGGTGGCACGAACGGACCCGTCACCGGGTGTTGCATGGCTCGGCGAGGGGGTAGGAATTTTGCCCTCTCGCCCTAGGTCGATCGATGCGGTATCCGTGGTGGCATGGTGCGTGCTGTTCTTTGTTCTGGTCTTGTTGTGCTGTCGCTGCTCTTCGCAGTCCCGTCGTCGGTCTCGGCTGCCGACGGTCCAGGTGGTGCGAACCTGCTCAAACTGGCTCCGGGCGAGGTGGGTGCCGACAGCCTCCGTATCCGGGTCCAGCACGACCCGGCCATCTATGTAGCCGATAGCTGGAAGGTACTCGTCAGCACTCCCGGAGCAGCGGGCCCGGCCCAGGAGCTGGCCTGTGATTGGGGTGCGACAGGCGCTCCGGGCAACGAAGCCGGTCTGTTCTACTGCGATCTATTCAATCTGCCAGAGGGCAACCACTTCTTCACCCTTGAAGCGGTGAACGCCAACCGAACTGATTCTGACCCGAACACCTACCTGTGGCACACCGTGGGGCCCGCTACCGGCATCGTGAATATCGATCTGCCTGGTTCGTTTGCAACCGCCGGCGCAGCGGGAACGTGGGCCCCGGGCGACGCGACGGCAACGCCATTCTCCGCCCAACGGGTAAACCTTTCGTGGCAGCCCTACACCACCTCGGCGAAGGACTTCCCTGCAGTGGGCTACTTCATTGAGGTCACCACCCCGAACGGCACATCGCGCTTTGTCGCCGACCGAACCGTACTTGAGTTGTTCCTCACGCCTGCGACCCACGGCGAGGGCACGATCTCGATCTATCCAGTAACGTCGCGAGGTCTCGTCAACCACCCCCAGGTCATCGAGCTCGAGATTGAAAACCGAGTCGCCGATTTCCGGAGCGCTCTCACCATCGACCAGATTGTCGGCGCCGCAAACTACGACGTCGTGAACGATCCGGCCGTCCTCCGGTACTACGTCGCCTTCTTCAACCGTCAGCCCGATCTGGGCGGTGCAAAATACTGGCTCGACATTCGCCGCCAAGGTTTCACTGCCGGAGACATCGCTGGTTTCATGGCGGGGTCCGATGAGTTCGCCAACAACTATGCGGGAACGACCGACCGTGAATACCTCACCCAGGTCTACACAAACGTTCTTGGACGAGACTTTGACCAGGATGGCTTTATCTACTGGCTCGACACCATGCAGGGCACGAACGTCTCGGGGGCAAACCCCACCAATGCCCAGATCAGCCGATCTGAGGTCGTGTTCTTCATCGCTCAATCGGTGGAGTTCACTCGAAACCACCCCTTCGGCAGCTAGCTAGTAGCTGAGCTCAAGAGACTTCAGTCCCCGCAGAACGAACGTTGGGTGATACTCGGGTTCGTTGACCAGCTGCAGTTTCGGGAACCGGCGAACGATCCCCTCAACCGATCGAGCGATCTCCTGACGAGCGAGGGGTGCGCCAATACAAAAGTGGATGCCGCCCCCAAACCCGATATGGGCCATGTCGTTGCGGCCAATATCGAATGTGTCGGGGTCATCGAACCGGCGGGGGTCACGCTGGGCCGACCCGAACAACATCGCGATCTCGTCACCCACCTCTAGTTCCTGGCCCGCGATCACGACACCGGGTTCCAAAACCCATCGTTCGAACATCTGCAGAGGCGGATCCCAGCGCAACAACTCTTCTACCGAATTTGCGGGTGCGACGTCGCCGTTGACCAGGCGTTGCCATTGGTCAGGATGGTGCATGAGCGCTCGAAACCCGTTCCCCAACGTGTTAACGGTCGCCTCGTGGCCGGCTTCCAAAAGGACCATGGTGGTGCAGATGATCTCGTGCTCGCTCAGCGTGTCGCCGCCATCTTCCACTTGAACAAGTTCCGACACAAGCAAACCGTCGGGCCGCTTTCGCTTCTCTTCAATGAGTTGCCGGGTGTAGTCGATGTATTCGGCGGCTGCAGTATCGGCAGCCCTCTTCACCTCGTCCGATGCCGACAGCTCGTACATCTTGACGATTTTGTGCGACCACTCGAGCATCAACTGCGTGTCTTTCACGGGCACACCTAGCATCGAACAAATCACGGCTACCGAAAACGGCTGTGCATAGTCCGCCAGTAAGTCAAACGAATCCTGGTTGGCACATTCGTCGAGAAGATCGTCGGAAAAACCACCGATCGTATTGCCAAGCCTGGCAACAGCACGGGGCGTGAACACCTTGGAGATCAGGCGACGCAGCCGTGTGTGATCCGGCGGTTCGATACAGAGCAAGGACCAATACTCGTGTTCGTCGAAATTGGCCCAGCGATCATCGGGTTCAGCCTTGCCTAACTCGGCGTGGCTGTATCGGTGGGTGTAGTCCCGCCCCATTCGCTTGTCACGCAGCGAAGCGTGCACATCGGCAAAGCGGGTCACCATCCATTGCTTGGTCTGGTCGTTCCAGAAGATGGGCGTTTCTTCACGGATAGCATTCAGCGCCGGATAGGGGTCGGCGAGAAACGCAGGGTCGGACGGAGCAAAGCCGTCCAGCGCAGGCATCGACGGGTTCCTAGGTTGATCCACGACGGTAGGTCTGACCGACGTTGGCAGGCACCCGAAGTCGCTGGGCGAAGAAGACCAGCACAAGCAGCACAACGACAAACGGCAGGATGTTGCTCCACCAACTGGGTACCGACTCCGATAGCAGCCACCAGATGAAGGCACCAGCTGCCAAGACTGCTGCAAGGACACCGTCGGTGGTCCGTTGCTTGGTGAATGCCCACACTGCAACGGCCGACAGCGCAATGGTGTTCACCAAAAGGAACGCGTGGCTGGCGGTGCCATCGAGATCTTTGAGATCTAGGCCAAAGACGTAGCCGTACAACAGCGCCGCCCCCAGGATGCCGAATGGGCGCCAGTTGCCGAAGATGACCGCCGCCAACCCGATGAACCCCCGCCCTCCGCTGTTGCCTTCGAGGAATTGACCGGAAAGTTCCGGGCTCGAAATCACGACGCCACCAAGCCCAGCGAACGCACCGGAGATGACCACGGCGGCGTACTGGTACAGGTAGATGTTGATGCCCTGAGCTTCACCGGCTTGGGGACGCTCGCCGCAGATGCGGAGCCGAAGGCCAAATCGGGTCTTCCACAGAATCCAGGCGCTGATTGGCACCAACGCAATCGCCAAGATCGACAACAGCGAGGTGCCTCGGAGCAGTCCGCGCAGCAACCCCGACATGTCGGAGATGAACCAGAGCTCGGCTTGGGTGATGGTCAGCAGAATATCGGGCGACTCCCACCCAAAGATGGAGCCTCCGGCAAGGAACGGGACGTCCCAGTCGCCGATCCCGTCGATCCGAGGAGATTGCGTGGGAGATCCCCAGACCTCTTGTGACAGGAATCTGGTCGCGCCCGGCGCAAGTATGTTGATCGCTACGCCCGAGATGATTTGGTCGACGCCAAAAGTAATCGTTGCCAGGGCGTGGAGAAGTCCGCCGACCGCTCCGCCGGCGATACCGACGAGCAGGCCAATCCACGGTCCGAATTGCAGGGCGCCCCAGGCCCCAAACCACATACCGAGAATCATCATGCCTTCGAGGCCAATGTTCACAATGCCCGCCCGCTCGGAGAACAAGCCGCCCAGCCCGGCCAGGAGAACTGGCACGGCCCACCGCACCATCTCTCTGGACGTTGGCGTCAGGGTCAGTCGATTGGTGTCGCTAAAGGACTGCACCACGGTGAGAACAAAAACGCCCAAAGCTGCGTACAACATCCACCGGGCCCAGGCCGGCAGCGAATTGAGTCGAGTCAAGATTCCGTTCATGCTGCCACTCCCCCGGCCAGTGCCTCCGCTGTTGCCTTGGCCTCTTCCCGTAGCTGAACTCGTCGGGCGACCTCATAGGCGACCACCGACGCCAAGAGCACAATGCCCTGAATGATCACCACGATCTCGCGGGATGCCGTCTGGGTGGATTGCAGAATGCCCGAGGAGATATCGAGAAAGGCGAACAGCAACGCAGCGAAGGCCACGCCAATCGGGTGATTACGGCCAAGGAGCGCAACCCCGATGCCGGCAAACCCGAGCCCCTGAATCTGGTTAGGCCGGAACTTCTCGACCTCGAATACTTCGACCAACCCGACCAATCCTGCCACCATGCCCGACAATGCCATCGCTGTAACGATCATCCGTTTCGGTGATGCACCACCAGCCCGAGCGGCGAAGGGGTTGAGGCCCGTAGATCGAAGATCGAACCCGAAGCGGGTGCGGTTGAGAAGCACGTAGTACCCGATGCCGACCAGGATCGCCACGATTAGCATGCCTGTGAGCGGGTTGTTGTCACGAATGTCGCCGACGAACGGCTCGACCAGAGGAGTGATGTCGGGCAAGATCCCGCTCTCATCGATCGTTGCGGTGCCGAGGTTGTTTGCGTTGAGCGCCTGGCCGTCAGTGTCGGCCTGCCACGCTTGGACTCCCCACGCCATGAAACCGCTCACGGCGATGAAGTTCAGCATGATCGTTGAAATGACTTCGTTGATGCCTCGAGTCACGTTGAGGAAGCCGGCAAATCCAGCCCACAGGGCTCCTACGCCCATCGCCACCAAGAAGATGACGGTGATATGCAGCACCTGAGGCAGCGAAACAAGCCCGCCTACTTGGGCGGCAACGAGCGCCGACAGCAAGTACTGACCCTCGACGCCGATGTTGAACAGGTTCATCCGGAAGCCAATTGCGGCGGCGATTCCCGAGAGATACAGCGGCACTGCCCGATTAAGAATGTCGACCTGGGTGTTGAGCTTCGCTGCGTGCCCGAGCATGTCGCTGTACGCGTCCCACGGATTGCTACCAAAGGCGATGAGCGCCAGCGTCGAAATGATCAGCGTCAACACAAGCGCACCGACCGGTGCCAGCAACGGTGTTCCTAGCTTCTTCATCAGGCAGCTCCTTGCGTGGCGGCGCCAGTCATATAGGCCCCGAGGTCCCGAGGGGTTACGTCACCAGGATTGAGACGGGCAACAAAGACGCCACGGAGCATCACGATAAGCACATCGCTGAGTCCGATCAGCTCATCGAGGTCAGCCGAAATCAAGAGCGTGGCCAGGCCGTCAGCACGGGCGGACCGAAGCTGATCCCAAACTGCTGCTTGTGCCCCCACGTCGATGCCACGCGTGGGGTGCGACGCAATCAACAGCGAGGGGTTCGCCGTGAGCTCCCGTCCAATGATGAGCTTCTGCTGGTTTCCACCCGACAGGGCATGAGCCGAGACATCAATGTTCGGCGTCCGCACATCGAATTCTGAACGAATCGCCTCGGTCTGGTCCCGAGCTCCCTGCCGGTTGATGAACCAACGGCCGCCATAGGGCGCCTGCGTTTGATGGCCGAGGGCGGCATTCTCCCAAAGCGGAGCCTCCAGCAATAAGCCTTCGTGGTGGCGGTCCTCGGGGACATAGCCAATGCCGGCCTCGCGGCGGTGCCGAACGCTCTCGTGGGTGATGTCCTTGCCGAGTAACGCAATGGAGCCCTCGTGGGCGTGAACGGTGCCCATGATGGCGTCGACAAGCTCGCCTTGGCCGTTACCTTCGACGCCGGCGATGCCTACGATCTCACCCTTGTGAATGCTCAAGTTGATGTTCTCGATGACCGGACGTCGATCTTCATCGAGAACGGTGAGCCCCTTCACATCCAGAGCCACCACATCGGTCACTGTGGACTCGGTCGTATCGGGTGTGGGCAGCTCGCTACCAACCATGAGTTCCGCCAGGTCATGAGCAGTGACACCGTCATTGTCCAACGTGGCCACAGTCTTGCCGTGGCGGATCACGGTGATCCGGTCGGAGATCTCGAGGACCTCGTCCAACTTGTGGTCAATGAACAGAATTGTGGCGCCGCCGGCTTTGAGCTCTCGCATATTCTCGAAAAGCGCCTCGACCTCTTGAGGAACGAGAACCGCAGTCGGCTCGTCGAGAATGAGGATCTCTGCATCGCGATACAGAACCTTGATGATCTCAACCCGCTGACGCTCTCCGACCTCCAGGGTCTCAACCAGTTCATCTAGGTCTACGTTGAGGCCGTATTCGTTGGCGACGGCTTGCAGTTTCTTGCGAGCGGACCCGAAGTCGATGCGTACCCCGTTGGTGGGCTCAGCTCCAAGAATGACGTTTTCGAGGACAGTGAGATTGTCGGCCAACATGAAGTGTTGGTGAACCATGCCGATGCCCTTGTCGATGGCGTCGGTGGGCGAGCTGAAGTTCACTTCCTCGCCATACACGCTCATCGTGCCCTCGTCGGCCGGTTGCATGCCGTAGAGGATTTTCATCAACGTGGACTTTCCTGCACCGTTTTCACCGCAGATGGCGTGAATCTCGCCCTTCTGCACAGTCAGATTCACGTTGTCATTGGCGATGACGCCAGGAAACCTTTTGGTGATCCCAACTAGTTCGATGGCAGCTGCCATTGCCTGCTCCCCCAATACGAAACGACGACTCGACGAACCGTACCAGCTAATCCGGCAAGCGTTTCAAGCTCACCAGGTTGCCACCAAAACGAAAAACGGGCCCGGTCGATGACCGGGCCCGTTCGTTGTTAGGACCAAGTCCTAACTCTGTAGCTCGTTAGCCGCCGACCGTGGTGGGGTCGGTGGTAACGGTGATTGCTCCGGAAGCGATCTGACCCTTGAAGTCTTCGAGTTGATCAGCGATGTCGTCCACGAAGCCACCGGTGGTGGAGTAGCCGACGCCATCGACGGCAAGGTCATACACCTGAGGACCAGCGGCGAAGTTGCCTTCTTCGTTGGCCTTCAAGATTTCGAATACGGCAACGTCGACGCGCTTGAGCATCGAGGTGAGGACGTACTCCTGGAGGCTGGCGTCTACTGCACCGATGGTGTTGTACTGATCGGAGTCAACGCCGATGCCCCACACCTTGGTGCCGTTGTCTTCGCTGTACTCCTTGGCTGCAGCGAACATGCCGTTACCAGCGCCGCCAGCGGCGTGGTAGATGATGTCGGCTCCACCTTCGTACATGGTGGTCGCGATGACCTTGGCCTGGTCGGGCTGGTTGAAGCCGTCGAAGTCAGGGGCGTCGGTGATGTACTGGGCGACGATCTCGATATCGGGGTTCACCGCGAGGGCACCCTGACGGAAGCCTGCTTCGAACTTCTCGATAAGACCGAAGCAGCAAACGCCACCGATGAAGCCGATCTGGTTGGTCTCGCTCTTCAGCGCAGCAGCTGCACCGACGAGGAAGGAGCCCTGTTCTTCAGCAAAGACGAGGCCAGCAGCGTTAGGGGCAACCGGTTCGCCGGTGTCGAAGTTCAGCATGGCATCGTCGACGACGGCAAAGTTCACATCGGGGTTGGCGGCAGCGGCCTCGGCGGCATCGCCAGCGAAGAGGAACCCAACTGCGAGGACGATGTCGTTGTCGTCAGCGGCGAGCTGAAGGAGTTCGGCACGGTTCGAGCCGTCATCGTTCGGGGAAGCCTCAACGGTGGTTACACCGAGCTCGGCA
>CALHFG010000116.1 GCA_938029215.1 uncultured Acidimicrobiales bacterium
TCACTGGCGACCTTGGATATGAGATTTGGATGCCAGCGGAGTATCAGCGCACGGTGTTCGACCTGATCATGGAAGCCGGCGAGCCTCATGGCATTCGACTGTTCGGCGGTCATGCACTGAACTCGCTTCGGCTCGACAAGAACTTTGGCACCTGGGCTCGTGAGTTCCGGCCGATCTATGGGCCCTACGAAGCGGGGCTCGGACCGTTTGTGAAGTTGGACAAGGACTTTGTGGGTCGCGATGCGGCCGCCGCGGAAAAGGAGCAGGGCCCCGAGCGGCGCTTGCTGTCGTTTCAGATCGACGCCGACGACGCCGATGTGATCGGCGACGAACCCGTCTGGCACGACGGTGAGGTGGTCGGTTGGGTGACCAGCGGTGGTTATGCGCATCACTCGAATGCGTCGGTTGCTTTGGGGTATGTGCCGGCTGTGTTGGAGAACTCCGACGGCCACTTCGAGATCGAGGTCCTCGGCGAACGCCGATCCGCCACCCGACTCGACCGACCCCTGTTCGACGCCGCCGGCGAGAGGATGCGAAGCTGATTCTTCCCCTTCAGGGGGACTCCTCCGGAGAGGTTCCGTTGTTTCGGCTCGTCCGGGCGGTCCACGTTCTCACTCGCTGGCGCTCGCTTCGTGGCCCGTCCTCCTCGCCTTCCAACGCGTAACTTGACGCTTGCTGTGCCACGCATTGGGTTATGGCAATGCGGGATAACGCGAATAACGTGTCGACCATGATCGACGCAATTGTTATTGGTGCCGGTGTTATGGGTTCTTCGATCAGCCTCGAACTGGCTCGATCGCGCCGGAAGGTTCTGTGCGTTGACGCCGGGCCGGGCGTTGGGTCGGGTTCCACCAGCTCGTCTTCGGCAGTCATCCGCTTCAACTATTCGGTGATGGACTCGATCCTCACCGCATGGGAAGCCGGACATCGATGGAAGAACTTCGCTTCTTTTCTGGGCGCTGAGGACTCCAGTGGTCTTGTGGAATATGTAGAGACTGGCTGCCTCGCCCTCGACGTGCCCAACGACAACCGGCCCAAAGTCCTGTCGATGTGGGCCGAAATCGGCATCGAGTTTTCCGAACTGACGGCCGACGAGATCCACGAACGATTCCCGCAGTTCGACAAGGGCGATTTCTATCCGCCTCGAACGGTCGAGGATCCGCGTTTCGCCGACGACCCCAAAACCGACATCAACGGCTACTGGACGCCCGAGGGCGGCTTTGTCAACGATCCGATGCTTTCGGCCCAGAACTTCATGGACGCCGCTCGCAAGCTCGGCGTGGAGGTTCGTCTCAACTCCGAGGTAGTGGAGATACGAAAAGATGCGGGTGCGGTCGTGGGCATCACCTTGGCCGACGGCGAGCAGATCGATGCGCCGATCGTCGTGAATGCGGCCGGGCCGGCGTCCCGCCATATCAACGCTTTGGCCGGGGTGGTAGAAGAGATGCGAATCAAGACCAACCCGATGCGTCAGGAGGTGCACGTTGTGCCAGCGCCTCCCTCCGTGACGGTAGAGAACACACCACTGGTCGCCGACGCTGGCGTGGGCGTCTACTTCCGGCCGGGCCTGGGCGGAACCGTGTTGATCGGAAGTACCGAACCTGAGTGTGACGAGCTGCAGTGGGTCGATGACCACCGCGACTTCAATCCGATCCCCACACCGGAGGTGTTCGAGGCCCAGGTTCTGCGAACCGCTCGCCGAATCCCGGAGCTCGGGATTCCATCGGCTCCGGTGGGGCTCGCTGATCTCTACGATGCTTCCGACGACTGGGTTCCGCTGTACGACAAGTCGAGTCTTGACGGGTTCTTTATGGCGTGTGGGACAAGCGGTAACCAGTTCAAGAACGCACCCATGGTCGGGACGTTCATCACGGCGCTCGTCGATGCTGCGGCTGCCGGGCAAGACCACGACGTTGATCCAGTTAAGGTCACTGGCGAGCTCACCGGCCGAGAGATCAACCTGGCAACGTTCTCTCGACTTCGAGAGCGCACCAGCGGCACCAATTCTGTACTGGGCTGATTAAGACCGATCTTGTCCCAATAACACCGGGATTGATACTTACGTTGTACCTAGCGGTTGAGTAGGTTTACGGCATGTCTGTCGTTGGTTCGATCGCGGGGAAAGTACGCAAGAAGCCGCCGCGCTATTCCGCAGCGGGACTTCTGTCCAAGGGGCTGCGCGGTGGAGAATGGCCCCGCGTCTGGCGGGATGTGCCGCTGAAGAAGAGTTACGACGTGATCATCATTGGCGGCGGAGTTCACGGTCTTGCCACTGCGTACTACCTCGCCACAAACCACGGCATCACCAACGTGGCCGTGATCGACAAGAGCTATCTCGGCAGCGGCGGTTCCGGTCGAAACACGGCGATCGTTCGATCCAACTACCTCACTCCCGAAGGCGTTGCCTTCTATGACCGATCGTTGAGCCTGTACAACTCGATGACCTCGGACTTGAACATCAACGTGATGTTCAGCGAGCGTGGCCACCTCACGCTGGCGCACTCGGATGCGGCGCTTCGCACGATGCACTGGCGAGCCGAGGTCAACAAGCTCCAGAACATCGACTCTTCCGTGATCACACCGGAGGAGGTCAAGAAGGTTGTGCCGAGCCTCAATATCTCCGACGACGCTCACCACCCGATCGCCGGAGCGCTGTTTCATCCTCCGGGCGGGATCATTCGGCACGATGCCGTCGTCTGGGGTTACGCCCGAGGTGCTGATCACCGCGGCGTCGAGATGCATCAGAAGACCGAGGTCCTCGACGTTCTGTGTGAAGGAGGCGAAGGTCCCGACGGGAAGGGTGCCGGTGGTCGGGTCACCGGCGTACGGACCAACCGTGGCGATGTTTCCGCCCCCATCGTGGTCAATTGCACCGCTGGCTGGGCTTCGCTGATAAGCGATATGGCCGGTGTTCGTCTGCCGATCACCACCCAACCTCTTCAAGCTGCGGTCACCGAACCGGTCAAGGTTTTCCTGCCAGCTGTTGTCGTATCCGGATCGCTCCACGTGTATGTGAGTCAAACCGACCGTGGCGAACTGGTATTCGGGGCCGCCGTCGACCCGTTCACCAACTACAACGTCCGTGGCTCGCTCGACTTCACCGAAGGTCTCGCCGGGCACATCCTGGAGCTCATGCCCGGCGTTTCGAAAATGCGTCTGCTTCGCCAGTGGGCTGGTCTGTGCGACATGACCCCGGACTACTCACCGGTGATGGGCTTCACGCCAGTCGAAGGCTTCCTGGTCGATGTCGGCTGGGGAACCTACGGCTTCAAAGCTGGGCCGGTGAGCGGCGAGATGATGGCCGAGGCAATCGCCACTCAACGCACACCGGAGCTCATCGACGCTTTCAAACTGAGCCGCTTCGAAGACGGCCGACTCGTTGGCGAAAAAGGCGCCGCTGCCGTCGGCCACTAGCCGACGCCAAGGAAGGACCTATGCTTCTCGTACCGTGCCCAAACTGCGGGCCCCGCAATGCCAGCGACCTCCGCCATGTGGGCGAGTCGGTCAGCCGACCCGACCCCAACAGCGCCTCTCCAGCGCAATGGCGGCAGTACCTGTACATCCGCGACAATGTCGCCGACTGGAACACCGAAACGTGGTATTGCGTGCGGGGTTGCCGTCGCTTCTTCAAGCTGGAACGCAACACCGCGACCAACGAGTTCCGCAACCCGCCGATGCCGGGTAACAAACTTGGGGGGAAGGCATGAACCGCCATCGTCGGCTTCCAGCGCAGCCCCACGAGGTCATCGACCGGTCAGAGCCGATCACGTTCCGCTGGAACGGCAAGAAGATGACCGGATTCGCGGGCGACACGATCGCGTCGGCGCTCATGTCAAACGGGGTGGAGATCGTCTCCCGTTCAATGAAGTACCACCGGCCCCGGGGGTACATGACCGCCGACTTCTGGGACCCCAACGGCTTTGTCCAGGTTGGTGACGAGCCGAACGTTCGCAGTGGTCATCGCCAGCTCGAGCCGGGGATGAAGGTGACACCTCAGAACGTCTGGCCGTCCCTTGACTACGACGTCAAGGCGGCCAACGGTCTGGTGGGTCGTTTTCTCACCGCAGGGTTCTACTACAAGACTTTCATGAAGCCAGCGTCGTTGTGGCCGCTGTATGAAAAGGTACTTTCGACCTTCGCCCCAGGAGGTTCGGTCGACCTCGACAGCACCCCCGACTACAGCGACAAGCGGTATGCCCATCCCGATGTGGTCGTCGCAGGCGGCGGACCCGCAGGCATGGCCGCAGCCATCGCGGCCGCCAACGCCGGGGCCACGGTGATCTTGGTCGAACATGAACACCAACTTGGCGGCCATCTGCTCTGGGGGACTGCCGCTGAGGCCGAGCGAGCTCGATCGATGGCGGCCGAAGTCGAATCCGCCGGCGTCGAAGTGCTCGTCGACTCCACGGTGACCGGAAGGTACGAGGACAACTGGGTGGCCATCAGTCAGCGGAGCCATCCCAACGCGTCCGAGCGGCTGATCAAGGCTCGAGCCAAGACGCTCATCGTGGCTCCCGGTCTGATCGAACGCCCGTATGTGTTCGCCGGTAATGACAAGCCGGGCGTGATGCTCAGCGGCGCAGTGCGCCGACTGATCAACATGTATGCCATCAAGCCCGGAGAGCGGGCGGTGGTGTTCACCGCCAACGCCGAGGGCGACGCCACCGTTGCTGATCTTGAACGGATCGGTGTCGATGTGGTCAAGGTCGTCGATGCCCGAACCGGAGGCAACATCGTCGCAGCCCACGGCGGGTCAAAGCGGGTGAGCAGCGTTGAGCTCGGCGATGGCTCCACGATCGAG
>CALHFG010000117.1 GCA_938029215.1 uncultured Acidimicrobiales bacterium
GTGGCCGGTGGCCTCTCGACCGTTCAGGCGCTCGAGGCGATTCGGGGCCTCACACCGTTCAACATCGTGGGCATGGACGTTGTGGAAGTGGCCCCCGCCTACGACGTAAGCGAGATCACCGCACTCGCCGCGGCAACCATCGCCCACGATTTCATCTGCACACAAGCTGTTAAGGCTGGAGCTCAGGTCAGGACCTACGGGAGAACATGAACACCACCGCCCCCACGACCCCGGCGGTCTCGATTCGAGAGGTCACCAAACGTTTTGGCGACGTGACCGCAGTCGATGCCGTTTCGCTCGACATCGCCGACGGCGAGTTCTTCGCCATGCTCGGCCCGTCCGGTTGCGGCAAGACCACCACGCTGCGAATGATCGCCGGCCTCGAGTTCCCCACCGAGGGAAGTCTGCAGATCTTCGGCGACGAGGTGGGAACCCTCCCGCCCAATAAGAGGCCGGTCAACACCGTGTTCCAGAACTACGCGCTGTTCCCTCACATGAACGTGCTCGACAATGTCAGTTTCGGGCTGCGAATGAGCGGGGTTGAAAAGAAGAACGCCGCGATGCGGGCCATGGACCTCATCGATCTTGTCCAACTCACCGGGATGGAAAAGCGGAAACCGAACCAGCTCTCGGGTGGCCAGCAACAGCGGGTGGCGCTGGCCCGCGCACTGGTCAACAAGCCAAAGGTTCTGCTGCTCGATGAACCGCTCGGCGCGCTGGACCTCAAGCTTCGCCAAGAAATGCAGACCGAACTCAAGACCCTGCAAAGAGAGCTTGGCGTCAGTTTCGTCTTCGTCACTCACGACCAGGAAGAAGCGCTCACGATGAGCGATCGCATCGCCGTGATGCACGACGGCGAACTGTTACAGGTCGGATCGGCGGAAGAGCTCTACGAACGACCCGTCAACCGGTTCGTCGCCGATTTCATTGGTCAGACAAACCTCCTCCCTGCCACCGTCGCCGAAAATGACATGATCGTGCTCGACAACGGAAGCAAGCTCCTGTGCCCCAACCCGCATGCGGTGGGCTCCAAGGTGTCGATGAGCCTTCGCCCCGAGTCGATTCGAATTGGGACCCGGGATGCGATCCCCGCACCTGACCAAGGCACAAGCTTGCAAGGGGTGGTCTCCGATATGAGCTACCTGGGACACGCGCTGTTGTACACGGTGAAGGTCGATGGCCTCTCGCTGGAAGTACGGTCCGAACCGGTATCGGCTGACCGTCGATTCGGGCCGGGCGACGACGTGGCGGTCTGGTGGGACCGAACTGCTGATTGGGTGGTGCCTGACTGATGACCCTCACCGAGATACCCGAAACGGCCCCTGAGCTTCCCGTCCAAGTCGCGACGCCGGAACTGGAGGCCACCAACGAACGAAATGACCGTCGCCGTGGCTTTCTCATGGCCCTTCCGGCTTTTTCGTTCCTTACTGTCTTCTTTGCACTGCCGCTGGTGCTGGTGGTCGTTTACTCGTTTGCTACTCGTAACCGGTTCGGGGGGACCGACCTCAGCGGCTGGAATACCGATTCCTACCAAGAGTTAGGGAGCGACCTTGTTCGGCAGGTTCTCACCCGTTCGTTGGTGCTCGCCGTCATCACCACGGTGATTTGCCTTCTGCTGGCCTACCCCTTCGCCTACTACATGGCCACCCGCAAGATCGGCATCCGAAACCTGATGCTTGTCTTTGTGATGATCCCGTTCTGGACCAACTTCCTGGTCAGGAACTATGCCTGGTATGTCATTCTCGGTACCGACGGCCCATTGAGCCAAGTGACCGAAACGGTCGGAATTGGGCCAACCCGACTGCTCTTCACTCAGGCCGCGGTGGTGCTGGGCCTGGTCTATGGCTTCCTGCCGTTCATGATTCTGCCGCTCTACGCCTCGATCGAACGGATCGACGGACGACTTTTGGAAGCCAGCCGTGATCTGTATGCCACCGGCGCTCAATCGTTTCGACATGTCCTGTTGCCGCTTTCACTTCCCGGTGTGGTGGCTGGTTCGATCCTGGTCTTCATTCCGAGCCTTGGGGCCTACGTGACGCCTGAGATCCTCGGTGGGGCGAAAACAACGCTGCTCGGCAGCTACATCGTGACGCAGTTCCTCACCGCTCGGAACTTCCCGTTTGGGGCAGCGTTGTCCACCGTGCTCATGGTGATCATGCTGTCGGCCACCATCGTGTACTTCCGCAAGGGAGGACGCACGCTATGAGCACCAACGCGGGAATCACCCAGCCGCGAGGTCTCACCAGAGGGCTTCTCTCGGTCAATGCCTGGCTCGTCTATCTGTTCTTCTACGCGCCGATCGTTCTGCTGATCATCTTCTCCTTCAGTGACAACCGCAACGTAGGAGTCTGGGGCGGGTTCACCCTCGACTGGTATCGAGAGTTTGGCGACAGCCAGCCCACCAAGGCGGCGTTGTGGAACTCGATCCAGATCGCCGTCGCCTCAACGCTGATCTCGGTCGTCTTGGGCACCATGGGCGCTCTTGCGCTGGAGCGCTTCAAGTTCCGCGGCAAACAGGTCTTCGACGCTCTGCTCTACCTGCCGATCATCATCCCTGACGTCACCATGGCTGTGATGATGTTGCTCTTCTTCTCCCAGATCGCTGGTTGGCTCGGTCTGTCGAAAGGGTTCGCCACCATCACGCTGAGCCACATCGCCTTCAGTATCAGCTTCGTATCGGTCGTGGTGCGAGCTCGACTGGCGGGCTCGGATGACCGCTTAGAAGAAGCCGCACTGGATCTCTATGCCACCCGCTGGCAGGCCTTCCGATTCGTCACGCTGCCGTTGATCATGCCGGGCATTCTTGGCGGTGCCCTTTTGGCCTTCACCCTGTCGCTTGACGACGTGGTGATCACCCAGTTCGTAGCCGGTCCCGGTTGGACCACCCTGCCCGTGTTCGTCTTTGGATTGATCCGCAAGGGTGTAACCCCGCTGATCAACTCTGTCAGCGTCGTGATGCTCCTGGCATCCACGGCACTTGTGGCGGTCTCGTTGATTGCTCAACGAGCCAGAGGCGGCGACGTAGTCTAAAAAGAGAAATTCCACCAACAAGGGGAGACATGAAAACAACACGAAAATCAACATGGGTCGGGATTCTGGCTGCGTTCGCGGTTCTGGCCGCTGCGTGCGGCGGGTCCGATAGCGCCGAATCTGCTGCGGGCTCATGCGCCGTAGGCCAGGTCGATGGCGACCTCGCGCTCTACAACTGGGCCGAGTACATCGACCCCGACCACCTTCAAGCGTTCGCCGACGAGTTCGGAATCAACGCCACGATGGACACCTACGACTCCAACGAAGCCATGCAACCGATCATTGCCGCTGGTAGCTCCGGCTATGACGTCATCGTTCCGTCCGACTACATGATGGGAATCATGATCGAAGGTGGCTTCGTGCAACCGCTGAACTTCGATGCCATTCCGAACTCG
Organism: uncultured Acidimicrobiales bacterium; assembly: GCA_938029215.1. GTDB lineage: Bacteria > Actinomycetota > Acidimicrobiia > Acidimicrobiales > SZUA-35 > JABDIY01. The sequence continues at coordinate 3,426 of CALHFG010000117.1, forward strand.
AAGAACATCTCGCCTGATTTCGCCAACCCTTCCTATGACCCAGAGCAGACCCACTCGGTCCCCTATCAGTGGGGCTTCACCGGCCTTGCCGTGAACACCGCAGTCGTCGGCACCGACTTCCCCCGCTCGTGGGACCTGGTGTTTGGTGACGAGGCCTCGGCCTACGCCGGGCAGATCACGCTGTTGAACGATCCCCGGGAAACGCTGGGAGCAGCGTTGAAGTCGCTCGGCTACTCGCTCAACTCCACCGACGAGGGTGAACTTGCGGAGGCTCAGGCGGTTGTGGCGGCCGCTAAGGACAACCTGCTGGCGTTCAACACCGACTCCGCCGATGAGCTCCTCACCAGCGGTGAGAGTGTGATCGCCCACGCCTACAGCGGTGATGCGTTCACCCAGTTCCTCGAGACCGACAACCCCGACGACTACGTGTTCTTCGTACCCGAAGAGGGCGGTACGCGCTGGGTCGACAACATGGCCATCCCCTTTGATGCGCCGCATCCCTGTACCGCTCACACCTTCATCAACTGGCTCCTCGATGCCGATGAAGGGGCCACGCTGTCGAACTGGAACTACTACGGAACTCCCAACAGCGGCGCCATCGATGCCCTCGATGATGAACTGCGGGACTTCCTCACCTCGCCTGACGTACTCGTCGGCGGCCTCGACAGTGTTGAGTCGATCTCCGACACCGGCGAATTTGAGACCAACTTCTCTGACGCGTTCACCAACGCCAAAGGTTAAAAAAGCACAGGGTTAGCGAGCCACCAGGGTTAGCGAACCTCACTGCTCCAAAGAGGAACAACGTTTGGGCAGGGGGCAACACGCCTCCTGCCCATTCATTTATCCCCAGGTGAGCGCCATCCAGCCGCTCAATGACTCGCCTGGTTTCAGCACGTGGGGTGCCCGATTGAGATCGTTCGGTGCCCCGGACTGAGGTTCGATCGCATAGGCATGATCGGGCTTGGTGAACACCACCCAGTGGTCGAAGTTTGATGTGAGCGCAACCGTCAGGGCGTTCGGCCAGGTGAGGATGGGGGTTTGAGTCACGTCGATGAAGGTCTCATCCCACGGTCCGTCGGGAACACCGATCAGCTCTCCAGTTGGGATCTGTTCTTCGTCCGTCGCGTAAATTCGGCCCGCTTCGAACGTAAGCTCTACCGACTCCCCTCGATCGAGCTGTCGCCGATACCAGGGATGCCATCCCATCTGAGCCGGCATCGCCTGGTCGTCCGCAGTGATCGTCATCGTGACGGTGAGGGCTTCATCGGTGAGCTCGAACCGTTGTGAGACCCGACCGCCAAAGGGCCACGGGTCTGCGAGTTCGGCTTCGATGTGGCCTGGTCCCCGCTCGACCCAACGCTCGCGCATTGCGGTGCCATGGTTCGCGTGGGGTGGCGAGGTGATCGGAAAGTCGTAGGTCACGCCCTCGAACGACAGCTTGCCGAAGGGCAACCGACCCGCCCACGGCACCATGGGAAAGGACCCCCACCGGGTTCCCTTTTCGGCCTCGGTAACCAACAGTTCCATGCCGTCGATCACCAGCGAAGCGAGCCGCCCGCCATCGAGGTCAACCGTTGCCTTTGCCCGCTCCGAGATGAGTTCCATCCCAAGAGACTAGATGGTTGTTGTGGCACCATTGGACCTCTCACTCCAGCAACTGCGCCACCGGCAGGCATTCACACCGGACACCCCGCATCCAGATGCAGAACGTTGCACCAACGGCACCCTGCGCATCCGGATGTCCTTCGTCCGCCAGGACGCGGCGTGGTTAGTGACGGCGCCAGCGAAGCCAGGCTTCCATGAACGGTTCGACTCCGCCGTCGAGCACCGCTTTTGGGTTGCCGGACACGAAGCCGCTGCGTTCGTCCTTCACCTGTTCATAGGGCTGGAGAACATAGCTACGAATCTGACTGCCCCACTCGGTGCTCTTCGACTCCCCCGCCTCGGCGGCCAGTTCGTCTTCTCGTTCCTGCCGCTGAAGTTCGAGCAGGCGCACGGTGAGCTTCTTCATACACGTCTCACGATTCTGATGCTGACTGCGTTCATCCTGACTGGAGACGACGGTTCCGGTGGGAAGGTGAGTGATGCGGACTGCGGAGTCGGTAGTGTTCACGTGCTGGCCACCAGCGCCTGACGAGCGGAACACATCGACTCGAAGCTCTTTATCCGGGATGTCGATGGTTTGAGCACTTTCCTCAACATCGGGCCACACGCTAAAGCTGGCGAACGCGGTGTGACGGCGAGCCTGAGAGTCGAAGGGCGATATTCGCACCAGACGGTGAACCCCACGCTCGGCCTGCAGCATGCCATAGGCGTACCGACCCCGAATGGTGAACGATGCGTTGGTGATGCCGGCTTCGGCGCCCTCTTGCCACTCGTCGACCTCGAGACCGAAGCCTTTGGCCTTGGCCCACTTCTCGTACATCTTGTAGAGCATCTCGGCCCAGTCTTGACTATCGGTACCACCGGCACCACTAGCCACCTGGCAGACGGCGTCACCCTGGTCGTATTCACCGGTGAACAGGGCCCGAAGCTCAAGTTGGGCGAACTGCTGGGTGAGATCGGCCGAAAGCTCCTCGATCTCAGTATCGAGGGATGCATCGCCCTCTTCCGCCGCCAACTCGACCATCGCTTCAAGATCGTCGATGCTCCCGCTGAGCTCACCGAAGAGATCAAGGTCGCCTTTGACGGCAGTGAACTCGGTTTGGACTTCACGGGCTCGATCGGCGTCGTCCCAAAGGTCGGGTCGGCCCATCTCGGTCTCCAGCTGCGGGAGACGAGACCGAAGCTGTTCGATCTTCAGATACTCGTCGGCTTCCACCAAATCGGCGCGCAGACGAGCAATGACGTCGTCGATCTCAGCCATTGACTAGACGGCTCCGTGGCACTTCTTGAACTTCTTGCCGCTTCCACACGGGCAGGGTTCGTTGCGACCGGTGTTGGCCCACTCGTCATTCACTTTGGGCTTGTTGACACGCTCAGGCTCAGCCGGCTGAGCCGATTCTGAGGGAGCGTCGACATCGGCCTTCTGGGCCTGCATGTCGGTAGCGGTGGGGACCGCGGCGTTGAGACCCTCGGCTTTCACCGGGCCCACCGATGACGCGGCTTGCCGAACTCCAACGGTTCCGGCTGGCGCTTGAGGAACAGAGGCCTCGGGAGCCTTGCTTTCTTCTGGAGGCGGAGTCTTCTGCACCATCTGCACGTGCATGATGTATCGCACAAAATCGTTCTGAAGCGCCGACATCATTCCGGAGAACATGTCGAATCCTTCACGCTGGAACTCGGTGAGAGGGTCACGCTGGCCCATTGCTCGCAGGCCGATGCCTTGACGCAACTGATCCATCTCAGTGAGGTGTTCCCGCCAGCGCTGATCGATGAGCTGCAGCATGATCTGGTTCTCGACCTGACGCATGATTTCCGGCGTCATCTCGGCTTCACGAGCTTCGTACAGTTCGATGGCTTCGTTCGTCAGCATCTCGCTGAGCTCTTCGAGGTCATCGGCCCCGTAGAGGTCTTCCTCGGTGAACTCGGTTGGCCAGAACTGCTTGGTGTCGGCGATCAGACCGTCGATGTCCCAAGTGTCGTCCAGTTTCTCGGGGCAGTGTGTTGCTACCAGGCCCTCGGCGGTCGAGCCGATCGCGTCGATGGTGTCTTCGCGCAGGTCGCCCTGATCCATCAACTGGAAACGTCGGCCATAAATGATCTTGCGTTGCTGGTTGAAGACCTCGTCGTATTTCAGAACGTTCTTGCGCTGCTCTGCATTTCGTTGCTCGACGGTGGTCTGAGCTCGCTCGACCGACTTCGACACCATCTTTGACTCGATCGGCTGATCGTCGGGCATCGCCCGGTCCATCACACCACTCAGGGCGCCGCTGGCAAAAATACGCATCAGATCATCGTCGAGGCTCAGATAGAAACGGCTCTCTCCCGGCTCACCTTGGCGGCCGGACCGACCACGAAGCTGGTTGTCTATTCGACGGGATTCGTGCCGTTCCGTGGCCAGCACGTACAGCCCGCCAGCCTCCATCACCTGGGCTCGCTTTTCCGCACAGATCGGTTCCCAATAGTGCATACGCTTTTCGTAGTACGCGTCGCCTTCTTCGGTTCCGAGTTCGAAACCCTCGGCTTTGGTGTCACGTTCGCTGAGCTTCTCCGCGTTGCCACCGAGCACGATGTCGACGCCACGACCAGCCATATTGGTCGCGACGGTGACGGCACCGGGAGCGCCCGCCTGAGCAACGATGTCGGCCTCACGGAAGTGCTGCTTCGCGTTAAGTACCTCGTGGGAGATCTTCCGTTCGTCGAACAGGCGGCTGATCTTCTCGGACTTCTCTACCGACGCGGTTCCAACCAGAATCGGCTGACCTTTCTCAACCCGCTGCACAACGTCGGCCACGATCGCGTCGTACTTGCCGTCTTCGTTCTTGTATATGAAGTCGGCCTCGTCGAGGCGAAGGATTGGTTTGTTGGTGGGTATTGGAACTACGGGGAGGCTGTAGGTGGTTTCGAGCTCGGCGGCATCGCTCTGTGCGGTACCGGTCATGCCGGACAACTTTTCATACAGACGGAAATAGTTCTGCAGGGTGACCGTGGCCATGGTCTGCTGCTCGTCCTTGATGGCGACACCCTCTTTGGACTCCACCGCCTGATGCAACCCGTCGGACCAGCGACGTCCGTCGAGCACACGCCCGGTGAACTCGTCGACGATCTTCACTTCGCCATCGGCGATGAGATAGTCCTTGTCGCGTTTGAACAACTCTTTGGCCCGGAGGGCTTGATTCAGGTGATGAACCAGGTCGCCTTGAACGCCGTCGTATAGGTTCTCGATACCCAAGGCCGCTTCAACGGTGTTGACACCTTCTTCGGTGACGGTGACAAGGCGCTTTTCTTCATCGACCTCGTAGTCTTCGTCCCGGCGAAGCCGACCGGCTATTTGGGAGAAACGGTCATACAGATCAGCGGCGCCTTTGACCTTGCCGCTGATGATGAGCGGTGTCCGGGCCTCATCGATCAGAATGCTGTCGATCTCGTCGACGATGGCGTAGTTCTGACCACGTTGCACCATGCCGTCACGGCTGCGCGCCATGTTGTCTCGCAGATAGTCGAATCCGAACTCGTTGTTGGTGCCGTAGGTGATGTCAGCGTCGTACTGGGCCTTCTTGTTTGGGCCCTGCTGCATCCCGGGTACGACGAGCCCAACGGTAAGACCCAACCACTTATGGAGCGAGCCCATCCATTCGGCGTCTCGAGATGCGAGGTATTCATTGACGGTGATCTGGTGGACACCCTCGCCACCGAGGGCATTGAGGTACACCGGGAGCGTTGACACGAGGGTCTTTCCTTCACCGGTTTTCATTTCGGCTACCCAACCAAAGTGGAGTGCCGCCCCGCCCATGAGCTGTACGTCGTAGTGACGCTGCCCAAAGACTCGCTTGGCAGCCTCGCGGGTTACGGCGAACGCCTCAACAACCAGGTCATCGAGGGTGGCGCCATTGTCGAGCCGTTCACGAAATTCGACCGTCTTGGCTTGTAGCTGGGCGTCACTGAGCGCCTCGATCTCGGGCTCGAGTGCGTTGACGGGTGCAACAACCGATTGGATGGTCTTCAGGCGCTTGCCGTCGCCCGCTTTGAGAATCTTGTCGAAGAGCTTCATAG
>CALHFG010000118.1 GCA_938029215.1 uncultured Acidimicrobiales bacterium
TTGAGCAACACATCCGAGCGATCACCGGACTGCCGTTGGGCGATGGGCGTCGGCACAGCGATGTTGTCATGGAGAACCTGATCGGCGACGACATGAATCGCCTCGGCGTCCTCGTCGCAGACGGATCAACAGCTCTTCATCTCTACGGAAAAGCCGAAACTCGGGCGGGCCGCAAGATGGGACACCTCAACCGAATCGTCCCGGGTTGACCGAGGTCGGCAGCGCACTTTCGACCGATGTCGGTTTTGGCGGTTTGGACTGCACGAGAGCGCTCTAAACTAAAAGCGTGGGAGCACCGGAAACCTTGGAAGGTATCTCGTTCGAGTTGCCCGGTCACCAAGCGGGCAAGGTGCGCGACGCATGGGAACTTCCTGATCAGCGGCGCCTTTTGGTTACCTCTGACCGTCTCAGCGCATTCGATCGAATCATTGGTCTTGTGCCCAATAAGGGGCAGGTTCTCAATCAGCTAGCCGCTTGGTGGTTCAACCTCACCAGCGACATTGTGCCGAACCATGTCATCGAGGTCCCGGACCCCAACGCTCTGATCGCCATCGATGCCACACCACTGCCGGTCGAAGTGATCGTTCGTGCTCGCCTGACCGGCTCCACCGACACCGCAGTTCTACCTCGCTACAAAGCGGGCGAGCGCACGCTGTACGGCTATCAGCTCCCCGACGGCATACCTGATCATGGCCCGCTCCCGGAGCCGCTCATCACACCGACAACCAAGGCGCAAAAGGGAGGCCACGACACGCCAACCACCATCGATGAGGTGGCAGCCTCGGGCGTTGTCGAGCCCGGCCTGTGGACCGAGATCCAGAAGGTGGCGCTGGAGCTCTTTGCCAGGGGCACCGAGGTCGCGGCCGGCGCAGGATTTGTCCTCGCCGACACCAAGTACGAGTTCGGTCTGGCGCCGGACGGATCGTTGTTGTTGATCGACGAGATGCACACCCCCGATAGCAGCCGCTACTGGGCGGCGGATTCGCTGGAAGACCGTCTTGATCGAGGACTCGGACCAGAGTCGTTCGACAAGGAGCCCGTGCGGCTGGCTCTTGCCGACGTCGGCTTTCGTGGCGACGGTCCCGTTCCAGCCCTCCCAGACGAGGTCTGGGCTGCCGCTTCGGACCGATACGTCGAGCTCTTTGAGCGTCTCACCGGAACGGCGTTCATCCCGGGCGAACGCCCCGCAGAACAACGAATTCGCACCAATCTGGCGGGCGTCCTCGACGCTCAGACCGCGCCCTAGGCGTCTACCCAAAAGGCATCACACCCATGTACGAATCGGATCAGTACGAATCGGAGAACGAGTCGGATCACCCGAAAGAAGAGTGCGGGGTCATCGGTGTGTCACTCGCCGGTGGCGAAGCCTCTCGTACCGCATTCTTCGGCTTGCACGCCCTGCAGCATCGTGGTCAAGAGGCTGCCGGCATCGCGGTGAGTGATGGTCGAGCGGTTCGGGTGCACAAGGGTCAAGGTCTGGTCAGCTCAGTGTTTGGACCGGGGGCACTTGATCCACTCGTTGGGTCGATGGCGATTGGCCACACCCGCTACAGCACCACCGGCGGCAACAACGAACGCAACGTGCAGCCCTTCGTGGTCGAAACGATGTACGGCCCTCTAGGTGTTGCCCACAACGGGAACATAACCAATGCAGATCGCCTTCGAGAAGGGCTTCTCGAACGTGGCGCTGGCCTGATGAGTTCCTCTGACACCGAGGTCATCAGCCTCATGTTGGCTGCCGCCGAAGGATCCACGTGGGAAGAGCGACTCGCCAACACCGTTCCCAAGTGGGAGGGCGCCTTTTCGCTGGCACTGATCGCAGGAACCAAGGTGGTTGCGTGTCGTGACCCGTGGGGGTTCCGTCCCCTGAGCGTTGGCAAGCTCCCAGCTGGGGGACACGTGGTTGCGTCTGAGACCGGAGCGCTTCGAACACTGGGTTGTGAAAAGATCCGCGAGATCGAGCCGGGGGAGATCGTGGTGCTCCAGGGCTCGCTCATGAAAAGCTTCCGGGCGGTCGAGGCCAAGAAGCAGCAGGCCCGCTGCACATTCGAACACATCTACTTCTCTCGGCCCGATGCCGTTTGGGATGGAAAAAGCGTGCACGGCGTTCGGCAACGCTTGGGTGAGGAACTGGCCCGTGAGCACCCGGTTGACGCCGACGTCGTGATCCCCGTTCCCGATAGCTCCATGCCAGCCGCAATCGGGTATGCCGCTGTTTCGGGCATCACCTACAACGAGGGCTTCGTCAAGAACCGCTACATCGGTCGCACCTTCATCGAGCCATCCGACGAGCTACGCCGCCAGGGCGTCGCGCTCAAATTTATGACGCTTGAAGAAAACCTTTACGGCAAGCGGGTTGTGATGGTCGACGATTCGATTGTGCGGGGAACCACCAGCGGTCCGCTCGTACGGCTCGTGCGCGAGGCGGGGGCAACCGAGGTTCACGTCCGCATTACCTGCCCTCCCATCGCGCATCCGTGCTTCTTCGGCGTCGACATGGGTTCCTATGATCAGTTGATCGCCCATCAGTTGGGGGTGCCCGAGATTGCGGCCCACATCGGCGCCGACTCGCTCGGATTCATCAGCGTCGACCGCATGATGCATGCCATTGGGCCCCGTGAGGGTCGCACCGACGCCGACGAGCACCATGGGTACTGCAATGCCTGCTTCACCGGCGATTATCCCGTCCCGGTGCAACTCACCATGTCCAACACAAAACAACGGTTTGGCGAGGTGCTTGGCTAGTGACCTCAGGTTCTGAACCCCGGGCCGGTCAAGAGAAGGCCACCGACACCGACACCGACATCGACTTCCCGACGATGGAAACGGTTGTGGTGCCAGGATCGGCGCCACCCGACACCGTGATCGAAACGGAACCAGAACGACTGGGCGAGGAACAGGCGATCTTGGCTGACGGCCTTGGCCTGATCGACGTCCTACTTATTGGCTCCGGTGGGCGCGAGCACGCTATGGCGAATGCCATCGCCGAATCGCCCCGACTTCGGGACTTGTTTGTGGCTCCCGGCAACCCCGGCACCCGGCAGTACAACGTTGCGCTCGACGTTGCAGATTTCAACGAAGTCGTGGCTTTCTGTTCGGAACGGTCGATCAGTTTGGTGGTGGTAGGTCCGGAGCAGCCACTGGTCGACGGGCTGGCCGATCACCTCGTTCAGCATGGCATCAACTGTTTCGGGCCTTCGGCTGCAGCAGCACAGCTCGAAGGGAGTAAGAGTTTTGCTCGAGCGTTTGCGGATCGTCACGGCATTCCCGGACCGGCCAATCAAACCTTCAACGATGCTCAGTCGGCACTGCAGTGGTTGTCGCTTCAAGACTTCGATGTAGTCGTGAAGGCCGACGGTCTGGCGGGCGGCAAAGGGGTCATTATTCCTGACGACCGCCTTGAGGCCGAGACGGCCATCCTCGACTTTCTTTCCAACGACGCCATCGGACCAAGCGGTCGAACCATCGTTCTTGAAGAGAAAATCAGCGGCGAAGAACTCAGCTTGTTCGGTATCTGTTCCGCCGATCAGATCGACCCGCTCGGCGGGCTCACCGCTCAAGACCACAAACGGGTTGGTGAGGGCGATACCGGACCAAATACCGGGGGCATGGGTGCATTCGCTCCGGTCCCAGACCTGGATCCGCTGTTGGTTGAGACACTGGTCAATACCTTTCTCGTGCCTGTTCAGGCTGGGATGGTTGAGGAAGGTATGCCGTATATCGGTGTTGTCTACGCCGGCATCATGCTTACCGAAAAGGGCCCCCGGCTAATCGAATACAACTGCCGGTTCGGAGATCCTGAGGCCCAAGTTCTTCTTCCTTTGCTCGATGGCGATCTTCTGGCCGTCATGTATGCGGCGGCCAGCGGCCAGAACTGGGAACCGCTTCGCGCCAAGGTTGGCACAACGGCTTCGACCGTGGTCGTGTGCGCAGACGGGTATCCAGCCTCTCCACGGTCCGGTGTCCCAATCCCCAATTCCATCGCCCCCGAGGGCTCTCGGCTCATCCACGCGGGCACGCGCGACAACGATGGTTTGCTGGTGAGTTCGGGCGGTCGAGTCCTCAACGCTGTTGGCGTCGGCCACGATCTGGCCCAGGCATTGGAACGTAGTTACGCAGTCGTCAACCAACTGATAGGCAACGGTTTGTTCGCCCGCCAAGACATCGGCTGGCGATACGTCGACCGATCCGACAACGTGGACCTCAACCCTTCACCCAACCAACCCAAGGAAACCTCCGTGAGCACCATTGCAGGAGACAGCCCGACCGAGAATGACGCATACGCATCGGCAGGGGTTTCCCTCGCCGCTGGCGCGGCGACAACCAAACGAATCGGAGCTGCGGTTAAGAGCACCCACGATGAGCGAGTCGTCTCGGGCCTCGGCGGTTTCGGGGGAGTGTTCGCCGCAACCCAACTCGCCGGAATGGACGAGCCGTTGCTCGTGGCCAGCACTGATGGGGTGGGGACCAAGACCATGATCGCCGAGATCATGGTGGCCAAGGGCCAAGATGCAACCGAAGCCTGGAACGGCCTGGGGGCCGACATCGTGAACCATGGCATCAACGATGTTCTGGTGCAGGGAGCTGCACCGCTGTTCTTCCTAGACACCGTGGCGGCAGCGCAGCTCGACCCCGAGGTGGTTGGCCAGATCGTCGACGGAATGGCCGCTGCATGCCGTGAGGCTGGCTGCGTACTACTCGGCGGCGAGACTGCCGAAATGCCCGGCGTTCTCACCGATGGCTCGGTCGACATCTCCGGCACCATTGTCGGGGCGGTGGATCGTGCCGACTTACTCCCGGCCGCTGGCATCGCCGCAGGCTACAAATTGATCGGAATGAAGTCGTCGGGGCTTCACACCAACGGCTACTCGCTGGCACGCAAGGTTGTGGAGGGAAAGGACTTGAATGCATTGCTCCCCGGTGGCGCCGGCGAGACGTTGTTCCAGGCGCTTCTCGCCACGCACCGGAGCTACCTCGAGCCTCTTCGGGAGGCGTTGGCAACCGGCAAGGTCTCGGCGTTGGCGCACATCACCGGTGGCGGGCTGATCGACAACTTGCCTCGCGTGCTGCCTGACGACCTTGGTGCCTACATCGATACCTCGTCATGGCAACAGCCGGCCCTGTTCCAGTACCTAATCAAGCAGGCCGAGTTGAACCAAGAAGACGCCCACCAAATCCTCAACTGCGGGATCGGTATGGTCGTCATCGTCGCTCCCGACGACGTTGCCACCGTGCAAGCCGCGATTCCGGAGGAAACGTTCATCATCGGTGAAGTCACTGCCACCCCGGGAATCGTCCTTTCGTGAGCACAGACCTGCCCCGAGTCGTCATCCTGGCCTCAGGAAACGGTTCGAATGCGCAGGTGCTGCTCGATTCTGCTGCCCACTCGGATCCGCCATACCAGGTCGTGGCGGTCCTCAGTGATCAGCCCGAGGCGCACGTTCTTCAACGTGCAGCCGACGCCGGCGTGCGTGCCGACCTCCTGGAACGGCAGCCCGGTGAACCCCGAGATCGATACGACGTGCGTCTCGCCCGCGTTCTCCATTCCCATGCCCCCGACCTCGTTGTTCTGGCCGGCTGGATGCGCATTCTGACCGGTGAGTTCTGCTCTCAGTTCTCGATTCTGAACCTCCATCCGGCTCTGCCAGGAGCCTTCCCCGGCGCGAACGCCATCGCCGACGCGTTCGAGGCGTTTGCTGCCGGTTCGATTTCCGAAACCGGCGTCATGGTCCACTGGGTCCCCGACGCCGGCGTCGACACCGGACCGGTCATAGCCTCCGAGGCTGTGCCTATCCTCGATACTGACACCCTCAACTCGTTGTCCGAACGAGTCCATGCTGTAGAGCACCGCTTGCTTCCCGCGACGGTCGCAACAGCCCTCCGATCCTTACCGACCGCTTCCGCTCGCCCCACCGCTCTTCCCTGAGGTACTCCCGATGACCGCTCGTGAAACCAACGCCCGTCTGTTCGACTCGTTTGAATCGCTCACCTTCGACGACGTTCTCGTCGTTCCTGGCTGGAGCGAGGTTCTGCCTCACGAGGTCGATATCACAACGTCGATCTGTGGCATGACGTTGGCAACGCCACTCATGTCGGCGGCCATGGACACCGTCACCGAGGCCCCGCTCGCCATCGGCTTGGCTCGCGAGGGAGGCATCGGAATCCTGCACCGCAACCTCTCGATCGAGGATCAGGCGATCGAGGTTGATCGCGTCAAACGGGCTCAGAGCGGCATGATCACCGCTCCCATCTCGCTTCCGCCCGAGAGCTGTTTGGCTGATGCTGAGGTTCTGATGAACCGCCACAAGATAAGCGGCGTGCCGATCTGCGACGCCGATGGCGTCCTAAAGGGGATTCTGACCAACCGCGATATTCGATTCTGTGGACAGGACGAGTTTGACCTTCCCGTCACCGAATTCATGACCGCTGATGGACTGGTGACCGCGCCATCTGGGACGAGCCTCGATGAAGCGGTGTTGCTTCTGCACAAACACCGCATTGAGAAACTGCCGCTGGTCGATGACGCCGGTCGACTCACCGGTCTCATCACCGTCAAGGACATCACCAAGAGGATTGAGAAGCCCAACGCTTCGCTCGACGATCGCGGCCGCTTGCGTGTCGGGGCGGCGATCGGTGTCACCGACGTCGCTGAGCGAACGGAGGCTCTGGCCGAGGCTGGGGTTGACATGCTGGTGATCGATACCGCCCACGGCCACACCCGAGGTGTGGTTCAGGCGATTCAGACAATCAAGAAGGGCTGGCCTGATCTTCCCGTTATTGGTGGAAACGTAGTCACACGCGAAGGTGTGGAAGCCATGGTTCAGGCCGGTGCCGATGCGGTCAAGGTGGGCGTTGGGGCTGGTTCGATCTGCACTACCCGGATCGTGGCGGGAGCGGGTATGCCGCAGGTGACCGCCATCTTCGAATGCGTTGAAGCAGGTCGTGAACTAGGCGTGCCGATCATCGCCGATGGAGGAGTGGTGAGCAGTGGCGACATCGTCAAGGCGTTCGTTGCCGGGGCCAATGTGGTCATGCTGGGCAACGCTCTGGCCGGTTGTGATGAAGCCCCCGGCGAACTGGAACTGGTCGACGGCGCGATGTGGAAGACCTATCGTGGCATGGGCTCGGCGGGAGCGATGCGAGGTCGGGCCACCGATCGATACGGAACCGGCACTCCGGGCGCAGCTGCGGCACCACAAAAGCATGTTGCCGAGGGAGTCGAGGGACGGGTCCGCTACGCCGGTGCGCTCACCGAGCTGGTCTCGCAACTCGTAGGCGGAGTGCGCAGTGGCATGGGCTACGCGGGAGCCGCCACCCTGGCCGACCTCCACGACAACACCCGTCTCACCAAAATCACCGGGGCGGGTCTGCGCGAGAGCCACCCCCACGACATCTCCATGTATTCAGAATAAGTGTTTCTCCCTGAGCTTGCTCTGCAAAGTCGCAGGGGCTCTCGGAGGGAAACCGAGATGTCGGATTTCCGCTAGTTTCGCCTCTGGCGTGGCGGCACAATGGAGTCATGGAGACCGACAGCGCAACAGAAGCCTGGATGCGGGCGGTCGAGAGCCGAGACGCGCGATTCGATGGTTGGGTGACCGTTGGTGTGAAATCCACCGGCATCTACTGTCGCCCGTCCTGTCCCACCCCCGTCCGGCCCAAGCGGGTCAACATGCGGTTCTTCCCTACACCTGCCGCTGCTCAGCAGGCTGGCTTTCGGTCCTGCAAGCGATGCGCTCCCGATAGCACGCCGGGATCGCCGGAGTGGAACCGTCGCGACGATCTGGTCGCTCGGGCGGTCCGGGCAATCGACGATGGAGCCGTGGACCGGGTGGGTGTTGCCGGCCTGGCTGAGCAACTGGCGGTGAGCCCTCGGCATCTGCAGCGCGTTCTGACCGAAGAAGTCGGGACCGGCCCCAAGTCGCTCGCTCGAGCGAGGAGGGCTCGAGCGGCTCGTGTGCTCATCGAGACCACTAGTCTTTCGTTCAATCAGATCAGCGTCGCCACGGGTTTTCGCAGTGTGCGCCAATTCAACGACACGATCGGGGCGATCTTCGCGTCGACCCCCACCCAGATGCGGTCGATGAACTCTCGGGCAACGTCCGCTGGCCCTGGCGAATGGACGCCGGTTCGGCTTTCGTTCCGTCCGCCGCTGGCTACCCGAGAGCTACTGCGATGGCTTCGATCCCATGCCGTCGTCGGCGTAGAAGAGGTAGTTGACCAGACGTACCGGCGGTCACTTCGTTTGCCCGGGGGAGTCGGAATCGTTGAGGTGGATGTCAGCGACAGCAGTCGAAGCTATCTCGACGCACGGTTCTGCCTGGAGTCAATGGCCGACCTACCGCAGGCGATCAACCGAATACGAAGACTGCTCGACCTCGACGCCGATCCACTGGTCATCGCCAACGATCTGGGCCATGACCCAGTGATGGCCGAGCTGGTCCAATCAACGCCGGGCCTACGGTCGCCCGGAGAGGTCAACGGTACCGACGCTGCTATCCGTGCCGTGCTGCATCAACAGGTCAGCCTCGCAAGCGCCAAGGCAATGGCAGCTCGACTGGTCTCGGTTCATGGGATCAAGTTGACCAATCCCGTTGGAACCGTGACACATGCGTTTCCACCCGCTTCGGTGTGGGCCCGCGCCGATGCCGATGAACTCGGGTTGCCAAAGAGTCGGGCAAACGCCATTGTGAATCTCGGCGCCGCACTGCATGCCGGCTGGGTCGATCTCGCACCCTGGGCCAACAGAGGTGAGGCAATCGAATCGATGCAAAGGGTCAAGGGCATCGGGCCCTGGACCGCGAACGTTGTCGCGGCGAAGGCTCTGGCTGACCCGGATGCGTTTGGGGCCAACGATCTTGCGTTGCTGCGCCAGGCGGGAGCGATGGGATTGCCCGACACAGCCGCCGAGCTGGAAGCCCATGCCGAAGGATGGCGACCGTGGCGTTCCTATGCCATGCACCACCTTTGGAATCTCTACCTGAACACACTCGAATCCAATCAGCACGCCAGCCACCGAAGCAACACCGCAAAGGAACGACCATGAACGCAACTACCGAGCCGCCGGCTAAGGTCGGCGCTCCATCGAAGTCAGCCGAGACGCTCACGAGAACCCTGATGGATTCTCCGGTTGGAGAGCTGCAGATCATCACCAGCGAAACCGGTGTGGTGGCAATTCTTTGGCCCGGCGACGAACGCTGGGAGTACAACACTGAGGATGGAACCTCTGCGGTCGCAGAGACGGCCGTCGCCCAGCTGGGCGAGTTCTTTGCCGGCGAGCGGGTCGACTTTTCCATGCCGCTTGACCTTCGCGGAACCGACTTTCAACGCATGGTCTGGCAGTCGCTCACCGAGATCCCCTTCGGTGAGACCGTGAGCTATGCCGAGCAAGCGGCAACGCTTGGCCGGCCGACTGCGGTGCGTGCGGTCGCGTCAGCCAACGGAAAGAATCCCGTGAGCATCGTTGTCCCGTGCCACCGGGTCATCGGCTCAAACGGCAAGCTCACCGGCTATGCCGGAGGGCTCGACGCGAAGCAGTGGCTGCTGCAACACGAAACCAAGTCGGGTCGTTTGTTTTAAGCGCTCTCTGGCTCGAGGGATCCGAACAGGATGTCGTCGAGTCGTTGGAACTCTCGGCTGGTTGCACACTCGTCGATTCGGCGCTCGATCTCTTCGCTGGCGGCGATGTAGTCCGCCTGTCGTTGAGGTTCATCGAGAAAGAGTGAGACCGAATCCATCGAATCCTCGGCGATCTCCAGCGGCAGGTCGTCCATGATGCAAGATTGGGTTTCGTCGCCGAACTCGAACACGTCGAGCTGATGGCGAATGGTTCTCATTGGATCCAGACATTCACCAGCGCCGGTGACAAGGATGAGAAGGCCGTCAGGCATCTGAGCGGCGTCGCCGCCTGATTCGTAAAAATCGATGAGCATCTGATTCGCTTCGTCGCTGTAGTTCAAGCTGAAGTATCGGGTCATGCACTTGTCTTCGTAGCGATTGAACTCGGCAATGAATGGGTCGGACTCAAAGCCGATCTTGAAGCCCTCGATAACTGCGGCGCTGTCGCCCGAGAGGACCGGTGGCGCTCCGTATATCTCGTCCAGGCGCTCATCGATGCAGGTGTTGAGAGCGTTGGAGTAGTCGCCGCGTTCCCAGCGGCGCTGCACGGTCCGTATGGTTTCGAAGAGTTCTCGTCGGGCCTCGACGCTCAAGCGTTCGATAGCACAGGCTCCGACGGTCGGTTCGGTAGAGATAGCCTTATCGAGCAGCATCGGCTCGAGCGCTTCGCACTCGATCAGCCCGTCCAGTACCGACGACTGTTCCTCCTCGGACAGCTTGGACTGGTTCGAGTATGGGTCAGGCTGAGCAATTGACACGTCAGCATCGTTGAGCCGTTCGGCCCCGATCTGGGCAACCACATAGTCTCCAACGCAGGTTGCTTGACCGGGGTCCTGAATGGTCAGTCCTCCGGGCGAGATCTCTAGTGCGGCCGCAAGGGCAGCGGGGCTGTCGAGGCCGAAGAGAGTGGAGAAGTCTTCATCTGACAGGCAACCCCGGACGACCGCACGTAGATCTCTAGAGACGTCGATGTCGACGCCGCCGAGGACGGTGGCAGCCACCATCGGGTCGGCCAGGTCCGTGGCAGCGACGCAGCCTGGGGTGAGGTCCAGTGAGAACTGATCGCTGAATTGGGAGACGACCCGCTCATCAGCGTCTATGCACTGATAGGCGGTGGCGATTGTTTCAGCGTCTAGTTCTTCAAAGAGGCTGCTGAGATCTCCCGACCCAACCGTCAGAGCTTCGGTGCCAAGCCCCTTGGACTCGAGACCAACGAGACTGTGCTGTTGCTCGATCGCCGCACCAAGGCAGGCGGCATCGTCGGGCTCGGCAAAGGCAAGGTCATTGGGGATCGCGGCTTCTACCGCGGCTCGATGGTCAGCCTCCGCATCGCCACACGACGCCAAGAGAAGTCCGAGTGCTATGAACCCAACGACAAACTGCGACACCTTCTGCATACCGTTTTAACGGCGGGCGGCGAGGCGACTGTAGTTATCCCGCTCGGCAGGTCCAGGGCAGGTGAGCGGGTTCTACTTCTTGTAGATGCTCTTTCGCGGGCCGTTGCCCATGATCTCTTCGAGAGCAGGGCGGAACTCTTCGAGCTTCATCGACTTGAACGATGGGTCGAAGCAGTTTTGGTCATAGTTGTGGCAAAAGTCCTGTGTGAGGTCGTAGTACTCGTGATCGGCGTATTGGTCACGCATGTTCTTGTCGAGGCCGAGATAGTCGAAGAAGTAGTAGCCCTGGAAAACACCGTGATGGGCGACCATCCAGTGGTACTTCTCGCTCACAAACGGTTGCAGCATTGCGGCCGCGTACTGGTCGTGGTTGTACGGGGCCAACATGTCGCCGATGTCGTGAATGAGCGCACACACCACGAGTTCGGTGTCCTTGTTGTCGCGATAGCAACGGGTCGCCGACTGCAAGCTGTGCTCGAGACGATTGACGGCGAATCCGCTGGCGTCGTCCTCGAGTTCCTTGAGGGTCTCCATGATTCGGTCGACGAATCCCTCGTTGTAGTGATTGATCGACTTGGCGATGTACTCCCACTGCGGCTTTGTTCCGTGTTCCATTGCGGTGAAGCTGTCGGGGTTTGGTGCGGAGAGGTCTTCTGCGACGTCGGTCATGTCCACAGAGTACGCGGGAACGGGTGAGCTTGCCATACGCTCAGCCCATGAGTTTGATCAACCCATCTCCCCGAACAATCGGTCAGCTCGAAGTCGGACCAATCGGCTTCGGATGTTGGCGATTCACCAACGAGAACCTGGCAGAATCGCGGACCGTCCTCGAAACCGCCCTCGACCTTGGAATGAACCTCATCGACACCGCCGACGTGTATGGGTTCGATTGGGGTGGTCAAGGCTGGGGCGAGAACGAGAACATCCTTGGCAAGCTCTTGGCGGAGTCGCCGTCGTTGCGTGGCCGGATGGTGCTGGCCACCAAGGGCGGAATTCGCCCACCGCTTCCCTACAACAGCGGTGAGGAGTACCTCACCGATGCGGTCCACAGCAGTCTCAAACGACTCTCGGTTGAGCACGTTGACTTGTACATGATCCACCGCCCCGACATGTACACCCACCCCGAGGAGCTGGCGGGAACCTTGACCGCGTTGCGCGAGGCCGGCAAGGTCAAGGAGTTTGGCGTGTCCAACTATGCGCCTTCGCAAACCGACGCACTCCAGAAATACCTCGACTTCCCTTTGGTGACAGACCAAATGGAGTTCTCACTCACCCACCTGGACCCGATGCGTGATGGCGTGCTTGATCGATGCATGCGGGAGAACGTGACGCCACTGCCGTGGAGCCCACTGGCGGGCGGGTCCTTGGCGACGGGCGAGGGCTTGAATGCGGAGTTGTTGGCCAAGCTCGACGAGCTTGCCGAGCGCGAAAACGTCGGCCGGGCGACCTTGGCTCTCGCCTGGGTTCTTGCTCATCCGTCCAAGCCGGTGCCCCTGCTTGGCACGCAGAATCCCAACCGGCTGGAAAGCCAGGCGCTTGCTACCAAGGTCAATCTGGACCGTGAAGACGTCTACGCCCTCTTCCAGGCGTCGGACGGTAACCCCCTTCCGTAGGTTCTCATGAGCGAACGCAACCATTGGCGAAGTGAGGTTGAAGAGCTGGTGACGGCGTTGGAGGGAACCCTCGGTGACCTTCCGTATGACCCCACGCCAAATCACCTCTACGTGGCCACCGACCTGTACTCACTCGATAGCGAAACACCGTTCACCGGTTCGATCGACCAACAGATCTACCAGCGGGCGCGACATGCGAACATGCAGGTGGTTCCGCCAGCGGAAGAGCTGGCCCAACGCCTTCACGACCATGGGATCACCGTTGCCCTGAATTCCTTTCGGCACGGCCGTCGGGTCGTTGGCGTGATGGGTGGGCATCATCTGCGTCGGGGGTCTGAACCGTTCGCTCGCGCTGTTGAGCTCGGCGCCGCGTTGGCCCAGGCCGGAGTGTGCGTAGCGACGGGAGGCGGCCCGGGGGCTATGGAAGCGGCCAACCTCGGCGCAGCATCCTCGGCGCTCACTCCGGACGAACGAAGCGCGCTGATTGCGGAATTGGCAACCGCTCCAAGCTTTTACGATGACCCTGACGCCTTCGTGGGGGTCGGATTGGCCGTCGCCGCTCGGATCGCTGATCCCACGCCCAACTTGGCGGTCCCCACGTGGTTTTACGGCCACGAGCCCTCGAACACCTTTGCGACCGCTCTCGCCAAGTACTTCGGCAACTCCGAGCGAGAGGATGGCCTGTTGGCCATCAGCACCGGTGGCATCGTGTTCGTTCCGGGCGGTCCGGGAACCATCCAGGAAATCTTCCAAGACGCGGCGCAGAACGCATACAGCACCTACGGACCGCCGAGCCCGATGATCTTCCTCGCCCCGGAGGACGATCCCGAATACTGGCATTCCAACGGCGTAATGGGAACCCTCGACAACGCTTTCGTGGACCACCACGGCGATCGAAGGCCTGGGTGGGATCTCATTCAAACCGTTAGCTCGATCGAAGCAGCGGTAGCAGCAGTCAGCTGAACGCTCGCCGTTAGGTGAGAGTTTCGCTGAACCAGGCGACCACGTCATCGGCCATTTGGTTGGCGTGGGTCCGGTTTCCGAAGAGGTGGCCACCTTCGGCATAGCGGATGAACCGCTTCGGTTCTCCAGCCGCGGCGTGCAGGTTCTCCGCCTCGGTGATCGGTACGGTGGTGTCGTCTTCGGCGTGCACGGTGAGATACGGGCGATCCAGTTCTGACACGGCGGCAAGCACGTCGTGGGTTTCCAGATCGTGTACGAAACCAGCCTCGAGCTCGAAGGTGCGTCCGCCGATTGTTACTTCTGCTCGCCCGTCGCGCAGCAGTGCCTCCTCGCTATCCGCGAAGAGGTGCTTCACATGTGCGGCATCGCTTGGCGCCCCGACGGTGACGATTGACCGCACGGTCTTCACTCGTTCAGCGGCTAGCAGCACAGCGGCGCCACCGAGGCTGTGACCCAAAATCCCGCACGGTCCAAAGCCCATTTCTACGAGTGTCGTTGCGGCTCGAACCACATCGGAGACGTTTCCGCTGAGCGTCTTCTTGGCGAAGTCGCCGCCGCTTTCGCCTCGGCCGGTGAAGTCGAATCGGAAGGCGGCGAAACCGGCATCGGTAAGCGCCTTCGCCAACCGAGTCATGGTGTGGAGATCCTTGGAGCAGGTAAAACAGTGCGCCATGAGTACCGAACCCAAGGCTCGTTCGGGCGGGCGATGCAGCACACCGCTGAGGGTTGCGCCGGACCCACCGACGAACGAGATCTCTTCGATGGCAAGCCGCTCCGCGTTCATCGGCTGATTGTACGAGGTGGGCTAGACGAGTTCCCAGACCGCAGTGATGCTGTCGGTTCCATCTTGTGACCGGGCCTGGTTGAGGTCTCGCAACGTAAGGAGGTGGGAGAACATCGAGTTCCCCGCCGCTCTCCACAGCCGCTTGTCGACGGCCGCATACATTTTGGGAACCATGTCGACGACGGTGGAGGGGCCCTGGCCCAACAGTTGCAGGAGTTGCTCGGTCCGCCCGTTGCGATGGTCGATGAAGGACCGCACGTAGGGGTGTGGATCGGGAATCGGGGCGCCGTGGGTAGGAAGGTAGTAGTCGTCCTCGACCAGCAGAAGTCGTTCAAGGCTGGCGAGATAGGCGGTGAGGTCGCCATCGGGTGGAGAGATCACCGAGGTTGCCCACCCCATGACATGGTCACCGGTGAACACTGCGGATTGTCCCTTGCCGTCGTCGATCAGCCGAAAACACACGTGGTTGCTGGTGTGGCCCGGAGTATGGACAACCTCGACGCTCCAGCCGTCGCCTTCGATGTGGCCTCCAACGCCGCGTTCATCCGGAGAAGATGTCCCGACCACTACGTCGGGAACAAACTCGGTGTCGGGCCCTTCGCGTTTCAGTTCATCCGGGATATCGGCCCACTCTTTGGCGAACGTCTCGTTCTCTTCCGCTGTGATGTGGGCGCTGAAGTCGAGCCGGTCCAACGGGTCGTCGGCGCTGACCGGACCGTGCGGCCCGTACCCGAAGGTTGGGGCACCGGTGCGTTCCTTCAGCGCCGGCACGCCTGCGGTGTGGTCGGTATGGGTGTGGGTAATGAGAATGCGGGTGATGGACTCGTCCGCTTCGAGACACGCCTCGATCGCATCGAGGTGCTCGGCCAGGTTGGGGCCGGGGTCGATTACGGCGACGTCCCCCCGCCCTATGAGGTACACCCCGCTGCCGGTGAAGGTGAACGGGTTCGGGTTCTTGGCCACGACTCGCCGGATGAGGGGAGCGATCTCCACACAGCGCCCGTACTCGGGTTCGAACTCGCGGTTGTGCTGGATCATTTGGCTGTTCCCTCATCGATAACGAGACGTTCGAGCCCCTCGAGAATCCATGCTGGTGGCTTCGCCGGGCGACCAGCCCGGTTGGTGATTCCCGCTTTCAGCTCTGCGGTCAGATAGACGGTTTGGCTGTCGGGGCTCACGATGCGTTGAGACCACACTCCCGAGATCCTGCGCAGCGATCCAATCGTTGTCTCAACCACGATTGGCTCCTTTGCGGTTGCTGCGACTAGGTACTTGGCGTTGACTTCGGTGATCACGAATTGGAAGCCTTCGCTCGCCACCCTGGCCAATGAGAGATCCGCTGCCTCAAGGGCTTCGGCTCGCCCCTGTTCCAGGTAGGTGAGGTACATCGCATGGTTTACGTGTCCGTACGGATCCATCTCGGCGAATCGAACACGAATCTCAGACCGAACAGGGAGCTCCAGCACGAATGAGAGCCTACGGCGTAGCGGTCCGCCGCACGTCATTGACGCGGCTAGTGGCGTAGGGTCAACCCATGGATGCTCAGGGGCGGGTTGAACGTCATCGAGTCTTGTCTGCTGCGCTTCAGGGGATGTCCGATGCACAGTTGACCCAACTGTTGGCGGGAGCTGTTCCGCTGGGCTCTGGCATTGGCGGATCCCATTCGTCGATCGACGTCGACGGCGAAACGATCTTCGTGAAGCGGGTGCCCCTTAGCGATATCGAGCTCGAGGATAGGAACCTCTACTCCACACGCGACCTGTTCGGACTTCCGTCCGGGTGTCAATACGGTGTCGGGTCGCCGGGGTTTGGAACCTGGC
Organism: uncultured Acidimicrobiales bacterium; assembly: GCA_938029215.1. GTDB lineage: Bacteria > Actinomycetota > Acidimicrobiia > Acidimicrobiales > SZUA-35 > JABDIY01. The sequence goes on from CALHFG010000118.1 coordinate 16,193, forward strand.
GCGAGGTGGCCGCCAACACGATGGCGACAGGGCTGGCCTTTGAACACGGTCTCGGCTGTTTTGCCACCATGTATCACTGGCGGGTGGTCGACGGTCCCGCAGAGACCGACTGGGAATCGGACGACTGGCCAGCTCTAGAAAAACTGGTGTCCTTTTGGCACGACTCCGATGCGGTGCGCCGGCGGTTTGAGGCAATCGCCGCGGCGACCAGGTGCGTAGCGCTCTTCCTGGAGTACGCACCAACCACACTCCCGCAATGGCTGCGGCAACGGGTAGACCGCGGAGAAGACTCGGCAAACGCGGCTATCGACCTGGTGGAGAACTTCGTGGTGCAGGACGTGGCTGCCATGAACGGCGCCGGTCTCTTTCACTTCGATGCCCACTTTGGCAACGTGCTCGTAAACGGCGAACAGATCCTGCTTGCCGACTTCGGCCTCGCAACCTCGCCAAGCTTTGACCTTTCCGAGGCGGAGCGTACGTTTCTACGCCGAAACGCGAGCCATGACGTGGCCCACAGCGCCACCCGTCTCGTCGACTGGCTCGTCGCGGAGTTCGTGGCGCCGCCGAACGTCGCGGCCAGAGACGCCTTCATCGAAACGGTGGCGTCATCGGGTCGGGTTCCGGTGCCAATGGCTGCTTCGGCTCGTCGAGTGGTCGAGAGGTACGCACCGCTAGCGGTCGAGATCAACCGCTTCTACGCCCAGCTTCACACCGTCGACAGGCGTACCGAG
>CALHFG010000119.1 GCA_938029215.1 uncultured Acidimicrobiales bacterium
GCGAAAGGGTCCCCAAAGGGAATGAAACGAGCCCGAAACGAGAATTGAACTCGTGACCTACGCTTTACGAGAGCGTCGCTCTACCGACTGAGCTATTCGGGCGGGGCCTAGAAGGCTAACAAACCTGTCGGCCGTTTGGCCACCAAGTAAACACTGGACCTCTGCCGACCTTGCGGTTGGCTAACTGCACTCGGCTTCGATAGCAGCCCGGATACGGGAAGCGAGGTCTTCGGGGACGTCCACCTTGAGCTTGTCGGCGACGACGGTACGAAGTTCGGACTCGAAGTCGAACGCCTTGAAGCATGGAGGGCATTCGTCGAGATGGGCCTGGATACGCGCTCGCTTCTCCTCGGTGATTTCACCGTCGAGGAAGAAGTGCAGTTCTCTTGCTGTCTCTGAACAATCTTCGGTCATTGGATTCTTCCGTGGTATTCGCTAGTCGGCGACCGCTGAAACAATGCCTCGTTCAACGGCTAGCTCGTACAACGCCTTCTGTAGTGCATTTCTTCCACGGTGCAGTCTGCTCATCACCGTGCCAATGGGTACATCGAGAATTTCCGCGATCTCTTTGTATGCAAAACCCTCGACGTCGGCGAGCAAAACGGGCATGCGGTAATGCTCGGGCAGGGCCTCTACCGCTTCGATTACCGCCGGTTCGGTGATCTTTTCCATCAAGTCGTCTTCAGCACTTTGACTGGTGCCTTCGTTGCCGACCCGCTTGTACAGGTACAGGTTGTCGACGTCGTCGAGCTCGGCTTCCTGGGGGCGCCGACTCTTGGTGCGGTAGCGGTTGATGTGGGTGTTGGTAAGGATGCGGAAGAGCCAGGCACGAAGGTTGGTGCCCTCTTTGAACGATGCGTACGCCCGGAACGCCTTGAGATAGGTCTCTTGCACGAGATCCTCGGCGTCGGCGCGATTGTTGCTGTTCAGCCGCATGGCGGTTCCGAACAATGCGCCCATAAAGGGTTCGGTGTCTTCGGTGAAAGATGCCTGATCGGCCACCCACATAGCTTAGGAGGGGGATGTGGCCACCCCACAGCTGAGCTGGGCCCGGTGCCGATCCTGTTCTGCGCTCGCGTGACGAAGACGCTCTGGTGCTCTGCTGGCGTGTAGCTGCTGTAAGCTGGCGGGATGCTGGCAGTTGTCTGGACGTTCTGGATCGGTGTGATCCTCACCATCGCTTCGATTGGGGCAATTCTCTCCCTGATCCTCGGCTACATCGTCAAGGTGAAGCGGATCCAGTACCCCCGGGACAACTAGTGTCGACCACCGTCGATTGGGACACCGCACGCTCGGTCGCGGCTCGCGTGGCCAAGGATGACGGGTTCGATAACAGCTACAAGGCGCAAGCCTTGCGTGAAGACATGGCCGAGCTCACCCCGCAGGCGGAGAAGCTTGTGCAGGAGGAGACGGGACTCATCTCGCTGTCGGGCGACGCCAAGGCCGCGGTTGTCGACCGGGCTGGATGGGTTGACGCCAACCTGGCCAGCTTCGATCGGTTGATGCGGCCACTGTTGGCCAAGCTCGAACGCAAACAAGAAGAAGCTGAGCAGCGGGAGCCGTCCAAAGCCGCCCAGTTGCTGGCTCCGGTTGGCAATGTGATTAACCTTGCTGCTGGCAAGGTCGGTCCCAAGATCACCGGTGGCGAACTCGGTGTGTTACTGGGCTGGATGAGCGGTCGCGTGATCGGGCAGTACGACCTGCTGGTAATCGAAGACGAAAAGCCTGAAGAGCAAGATTGGGTCTACTACGTGGGCCCCAACATGCTGGCGTTGGAAGAACGCTACGGATTCCCGCCCGAAGAGTTCCGGCTGTGGGTGGCCATTCACGAGTGCACCCATCGAGCCCAGTTCACCGCCGTCCCGTGGCTGCGGCCACATTTCCTTGGCCTCGTGAACGAACTGGTCGATGCCGTCGATCCGGATCCCAAGCAATTTGTCGAAACTATCAAAAAGCTGGCCGAACAGAAGAAGAACGGCGAGGACGTGATGGAAGGTGGTATCTCGTCCATGTTCGCTTCGGCGGAGCAGAAGGAAATCATGGACCGGATGACCGGGCTCATGAGCCTTCTCGAAGGCCACGGCGACATCGTGATGGATCGGGCGGGCAAGGACTTGATTCCCAGTCAACCTCGCTTTCATCGAGTGTTCTCCAACCGACGGAGCAAGTCGTCTGGACCGGCCAAGGTGATCCAAAAGCTCATGGGTATGGAAGCCAAGATGGCCCAGTACGCCGAAGGTGAAAAGTTTGTTGAAGCGGTGGAGGCAGCGGGTGGTCCCGACCTCTTCGCCAAGGTCTGGGAGCAGGCCGAACATCTACCCACTGGGGCCGAGATCAAGGATCCTTCGCTGTGGATTCAGCGGATCGGCTGAATCTCGGGCAGTTCCTCTCCCGCTGCACATTTGATCCAGCCGGCACCGCGGTCCGCTGTGGCGTCTCCGGTGGTGCCGACTCCCTGGCGCTGCTGATCCTGGCCGTGGAGTCTGGCTTGAACGTCACCGCTGTGCACGTCGACCACGGTCTCCGAGCCGGCAGCAACGAGGAAGCCAGCCTGGTAGAGGCCCACGCGACCAGCCTGGGGGCTGGTTTTGAATCTGTCGTAGTGGAGATCGGTGAGGGTTCAAACCTGGAAGAACGGGCTCGACAAGCCCGGTTGGAGGCACTGGGGCCAAACGCTCTCACGGGTCATACCGCCGACGATCAGGCCGAGACCGTCCTTTTGCAGCTCATGTGGGGGGCAGGGCCCAACGGAATCGGAGCGATGCAACCCGGTCCATCCAAGCCGCTCCTCGGCTTGCGCCGTAGCGACACCGAGACCGTATGTCAGATCGCTGGAGTGCAGTGGTTCCAAGATCCCAGCAATACCGACCCACGGTTCCGGCGCAATCGAGTGCGGTCAGAACTCCTTCCGCTGATGAGTGAGATTGCAGATCGTGACATGGTGCCCCTGCTCGTCCGGTCTGCGGAGCTCAGTCGATCGACGAGCGATGCGGTGGACTTGCTGCTGCCCGAAGGCGATCCCAGAAACAGCCGGTGGCTCCAGACCCTCGAACCTTCCGTCGCGGCACTGAAAGTCCGCACGTGGCTGTCTGGGGAGTTGGGGCGGCCCATTTCGGCCGACGCCACGGAGCGAGTGATGGCCGTCGTCCAGCACGTCCGCAAGGCGACCGAACTCGATGGGGGAGTTCGTCTCAGCCGGTCCGATGGCCGACTTCACCTTGATCGGTGACCTCTGGTCCCCGCCACCCCAGGGTGCGTCCAGCGCTGATGACTGGCGGCGATAGGCTGGCGGCGATGCGACCTCTGGTTATGGGCATTTTGAATGTTACGCCCGATTCGTTCTCCGACGGAGGCGAGTTCAATGCAGGTGCTGCCGCCTTCGAGCGTGCCACCGAAATGATCGCCGAGGGTGCCGATGTGATCGACATTGGTGGCGAGTCCACCCGACCCGGAGCTGATCCAGTCAGCATCGAAACCGAACTTTCCCGGGTGGTGCCGGCCGTCGAGGTCGTCAGTCCGCTCGCCCGAGTCAGCATCGATACTCGTCACGAAGAGGTTGCCCGCGCGGCCGTGGCAGCCGGTGCGAGCCTGGTAAACGACGTCTCGTCAACGCTGGGACCCGTGGCTGGCGAGCTAGGCGTTGGGTATGTGGCGATGCATATGCAGGGCGATCCTCAAGGCATGCAAGAGAACCCCCGCTACGACGACGTCGTCGCCGAGATCGCTGACTTTCTGTATCCCCGGGCTGAGGCTGCGATAGACGCCGGCAGTCCCGAGGTCTGGATCGACCCCGGATTCGGTTTCGGCAAGACCGAAGCGCACAACGCCGAACTGTTAGCTCGCCTGGAAGAACTCACGGACGGCCCGTTTCCAGTGATGGTTGGCATCAGTCGCAAACGTTGGTTGGGAGCGATGCTCACCCGTTCCGATCAGCGGGTTTCGAACGATCCGGTTGAAGCGGTCGGTCCGAAGGATCGTCTGGAAGGGTCGGTTGTTACCGCAACCCACGCCATGGTTCTGGGCGCAAAAATGATTCGAGTACACGACGTAAAGGCCGGGTGGCAGGCAGCCACGGTGGTGGCAGGAACCACCGAGCCGGTAGACATAGCACAACGGTTTGGCAGAACCGCATAGGAGATCGCAATGGCAAAAGGTAAGTGGGCTCAGGGGATACCTCCCCGAGACTTTCAGTGGGTTATTAAAGACAAGTTCGCCGTGTGCGAGAAGCTCGGCGGTTACGGCGAGCAACATCGTGCAGTACGCCGTCAGGAAGAGGTCATTTGGGTACGTGAGCGTCGTTTTCGCTATGTGATCAGCCTGACGCCCGGCGACGATCTGTCCGGCTACGACGAGCTCGGTGTCCGGTGGAAGCATTGGCCACTGTCAACCTCAGGTGAGCTCGAGCCCGCTCTCGGCGCCATCTATGCCGAGCTTCAGAAGCTGCTACGCACCGACTCGCCGATCCTGATCCACATGGAAGAGGTCAGCGACCGGATGGCGGGCTTCATCGGTGGCTACCTGGTGTTCACGGGAATGGTGCCAGACGTATCTGAGGCGATTCAGCTCACCGAGAAGCTGATGAAGACCGCTCTCGGCACCGGCGGACGCCAGATGATCACCGCCGCGTCGAAGATTGTTGAAGACCGGGCGAAAGCGGCGTCGAAGGCCGACGCCGAACCAACCACCTAAGCCCCTCAAGAAACGGCCACGCTCATGCCCGACCAGATTCAGATTCGTAACTTCAAACTGCTTCTGTTCTGCGGCGTGCTGCCCGAAGAAAAAGTGCGGCGGCAACCGTTCCGGCTCGATATCGATATCGAGGTAGACCTCGTGGCACCGTCGGAGACCGACGATCTCACCGACACCGTGAACTACGGCGAAGTGTTGGGCACCCTCGAACGCGTGTTGGAGGCCGAGAGGTTTGAGCTGCTTGAGCGCCTGGCTGGTCGAGTGGTTGAGCTGATCATGGAGAACCCTCTCGTTTCCGCTGTCGGTGTCACCGTGCACAAGCTCCGTCCGCCTGTGCCTCAGAACGTTGAGAGCACTGGCGTGCGCATTCGCCGGGAACGCTAGAGGCGGTGCCGAACCAATCCGCTGGGCCGGTCCGGGCGTTTCTTTCACTGGGGTCCAACATGGGGGACAGTCGGACCTATTTGCGTCGGGCGGTCGCACTGATCGATGACGTGCAGGCGGTCAGTCCGCTCTATGAAACCGAACCGGTCGGCGGAGTTGAGCAGGACGCGTTTCTAAACATCGTGGTGCAAGTGAGCACCATTCGATCACCCGAGGAGTTGCTGGAGCTCTGTCACCGGTTGGAGCAGGAAGCCGAGCGGGTTCGTGAGGTTCGGTGGGGGCCGCGGACCCTCGACGTCGACGTGGTGTGGATCGACGGCCACACCTCCGACGACCCGGTGCTCACCGTCCCCCACCCCCGAGCTCACGAGCGAAACTTTGTGATGGTGCCTCTCCACGACCTCGATCCAACCTTGGCATTGGCGGGTTATGACGCCGAAGCGGCCTACGGCGATGTCCGCAACGTCGGACCGTTGTAAGGGCTGTAGCTATGCCTGAAGGGCACACGATTCACCGAGCCGCTCGGCTTCAGAACAAACGCTTCAAAGGCAAGGTCCTTCGCTCGGAGTCGCCTCAGGGACGCTTCGATAGTGGATCCTCGCAGATCGATGGGCAGGAGCTGAGGAAGATCTACGCCAACGGCAAGCACCTGTTCTACGAGTTCGACAGCGGCGACTTTGTGCACGTTCACTTGGGGCTCTTTGGAAAGTTCCGAACGCTTTCGCTCCCCACCGACGATCCAGTATCGGAGAACTGCCGTTGGCTCCTCACCAGTGACACCGATCGGTTGCACCTCGCTGGTCCCACCGTCTGCGAGGTCATCGATTCTGACCAGGTGGACGCCATTCGACGGCGGCTCGGTCCGGATCCGCTGGTCAAGCGGCACCGCGAGGACCCTGTCGAGAAGATGGCGAAGCGGTTGAGTCGGCGAACCATCCCGATCGGCGCCGCAATTCTGGATCAGAAGGTTCTGGCAGGTCTGGGCAACGTGTACCGAGCCGAGATCCTCTACCTCATCGGCCTCGACCCATTCACCCCATCGAACCAGGTGTCGATCCAGGACTTGTCGGCGCTGTGGTCAGAGTCGGTGCGGCTGCTGACTCTGGGGGAGAGGGCGGGTCGGATCGTTACGACCGAGCCCGCAGACGTGGGCAAACAGCGAGCCCGAGATCTGGGCCGATACGAGCGGCTCTATTGCTACAAGCGACACGGCGAGCAATGCCGCCGGTGTGGAGACACCATCAGGACCGCCGACATCGACGGTCGAAACATCTGGTGGTGCCCCACCGAGCAAACCTGACCTCTTCGCTTCCGAGGATCTGCCTGCAACCCCTGGTGAGGACTTCTGCCTCGATAAGACGCTCGCCTAGGCTGCCACTGCACGCCGAACGAGGAGAACCCATGGCTGGACTACTACCCAACGTCGATCCCGATGGACTATTGGAGTACTCGGTGGTCTACACCGACCGGGCTGTCAACCACATGTCGGGAACCTTTCAGACGGTGATGAACGACATCTCCGCCACGCTGAAGCAGGTGTACAACGCCTCGTCGGTTGCGGTCGTGCCCGGCAGCGGAACGTTTGGAATGGAAGCGGTGGCCCGACAGTTCGCTACCGGCGAGCGCTGCATGGTGATTCGGAATGGCTGGTTTAGCTACCGATGGACCCAGATTTTCGATGCAGGCAACATCCCGGCTGATCACTCGGTGATGATGGCTCGACGCGCCCGGGAAGGTGCGCAGGAACCCTTTGCGCCATGCCCTATCGATGAGGTTGTGGAGGCGATTACCGACCAGAAACCGTCGGTCGTGTTTGCTCCGCATGTCGAGACGTCGGCCGGAATGATGTTGCCGAACGACTACCTTCGGGCGGTCGCGGATGCGGTCCATGCCGTGGGCGGGTTGTTCGTTCTCGATTGCATTGCATCGGGCACCATCTGGATCGACATGGAGGCCACGGGAGTCGACGTTCTCATCAGCGCGCCGCAGAAGGGCTGGAGTGGGTCGCCGTGTTCGGGTTTGGTCATGATGAACGCGACAGCACGAGAGCGGATGGAGTCGACGACTAGCTCGAGCTTCGCCTGTGACCTGAAGAAGTGGACCCAGATCATGGAGGCATACGAAGGTGGCGGCCATGCCTACCACGCCACGATGCCCACCGATGCCCTCACATCGTTTCGAGACGTGATGCAGGAGACCGCAGCCTACGGGTTCGACAGGGTGATGTCTGAGCAACGAGAGCTCGGTGCGGGAGTTCGCGCAGTGCTGGAGGCTGCAGGTTTTCCGAGCGTTGCGGCCGAGGGATTCCAAGCGCCCGGAGTTGTGGTGTCCTACACCGACGACCCGGACATCAAGAGCGGCGCCAAGTTCGCCGCACAAGGCATGCAGATTGCCGGCGGGGTTCCGCTGCAGGTCGGCGAGGGCGACGACTTCGTCACCTTCCGGCTCGGCCTCTTCGGGCTTGACAAGCTCCACAACGTCGAGCGCACGGTCGCTTCGCTCGAAGCGGTTCTCGCCAACTTGGACTAACGCCCGTTTCGGTTCTGGGACCGATACGTCAGTACCATCATGCGGTGCTAGAGATCCTGACGTCGGTCATCGGGCCCGTCGTCATCGTGGTGGCTGTCGGTGCCATCGTGGGCCACAGGATCGGGCTGGAGACCACAACTCTTTCGAAGATTGCGTACTGGATCCTGGGACCGGCGTTCATGTTCGACGGCCTCGCCAGCGCTGACCTTGAAGGCGGCAGCGTTCGTGGTCTTGTTCTTGTCTCTGCGATCGCGTTCGCTGCGTCAGGCGTGGCTGGCGCGGCCCTCTCGAGGGGGCTGGGCCACAGCATCGAAGATGTGTCGGCTGACGTGTTGTCGTCCACTTACGGCAACGTGGGCAACGCCGGCATCGCAATCACGGTTTTTGCTCTCGGTGACGTAGTAAGGCCCGCAGCCATTGTGGTGATGGTTGTGATCAACACGCTGGGCGTGATCCTCGGGGTCGCACTGGCAACGTTTCGTTCTGAAGGAATTGGGCGAGCTGTTCGCACTGCGTTCACGACGCCTCTGACGCTCGGAGCGTTCTTGGCGATTCCTGTGAACTATTTCAACCTGACCCTGCCCGACTGGTTCGAGCGGCCCGTGAACCTGATTGGCTCGGCCCTGATCCCCGTCATGCTTTTGACGCTGGGACTCCAATTGCGGGCTGTCGACCTAGCCCGGCCCGAACGGGGACTGTTCGCGTCGGCACCAGCCAAGCTGATCGTGGCTCCCGTGGTGGCGTATTTCGCGGCGCAAGCGTTCGACCTCAATGACATCGATACCGGGGTGGTGCTTATTCAGGCATCGATGCCTCCGGCGGTCTTCACGATGCTGGTTGCGTTGGAACACAATCTGGCCCCCAAGCGAACGACCAGCGCCTTGGTCATAATGACGGGGCTCTCGCTCCTCACCGTTCCCTTCGCCGTCTTCATCGCGCGCAACGCTTGGTGACGGGCCCCTCCGTTGCACCAGCGGTGCGTTGCAGCGCCAGCGCAACATTTGCACCCGTCACCGGGCGTTGCGCTAGAGCTGGGCGAGGCGGTTGGTCATCCATTTGATTTCGGCCTCGTTGGCCGACAAAGCGATCGCTCGGTCATAGGCAGCTTGGGCCTCGGTCGACCGGTCGAGCTTGGCCAGGAGCGCAGCTCGGGATGAATGCAGATAGGGGTACTGGTCCAAGTCGTCGACTAGTTGATCCATGAGCGCGAGGCCGGTTTCTGGCCCCTCGCTCCAGGCGAGCGCAGCCGCCTGGTTCAACCGCAACACCGGCGTGTCGTGGAGTGTGATCAGCGCGCCGTAGAGCGCAGCGATCCGAGCCCATGGGGTCGAATCGACTGAAGAGGCTCGGGCGTGGAGTCCTGCGATCGAACCCATCAGCCGGTATGGACCAATACCGGGAAGTTCGGCGCTGCGCCGCATGTGGGCGAGGCCCCGGGCGATCTTGTCTCGGTCCCAACTGGACCGGTCCTGATCTTCCAGCAATACCGGGAGTCCATCTGCGTCGGTTCGAGCCCAACGGCGGGAATCGGTGAGCAGGATCAGGCCGGCAAGCGCGTGTACCTCGGCGTCGTCGGGAGCGAGCTCACACAGCAGCTCCGACAACCAAATGGCTTCGTCGCAGAGGGAACCCCGAATCAGTTCCGCACCGACCGAGCTGGCATATCCCTCGTTGAACACGGCATAGATGACGCCACAGATAGATGCCAGTCGGTCTGCGAGTCGATCTCGTTCGGGAACGAGAAACGGGACCCCGGCGCTCGAGATCTTCTTTTTGGCCCGGGAGAGGCGCTTCTTCATGGTCTCGGTTGGCACCAAGAACGAGTGGGCGATCTGTTCGGTGCTGAGACCACACACGTATCGCAGAGTCAGCGCAACCTGGGCCTCGGCGTTGAGCGCTGGGTGAGCGCAGCCGGCGATGAGCGCTAACTGGTCATCGCCAAGTGCCTCGGGCGCCTGGTCTGCGCTTCGTTCGATCTGCTCGGCGAGATGAGGAATTCGGTCGTTAAACCGTTTGTGCCGTCTCATCTTGTCGATGGCTTTTCTTCGGGCGGTGGTCAGGAGCCAGGCGCCCGGCCGACGGGGAGGGCCATCGGTGCGCCATCGCACCGAGGCCTCCACGAACGCGTCCGATACCGAGTCTTCCGCAAGCTCCAAACTCCCCGTTTCCCTGACGAGGGTGGCAACCAGCGGCGCCCATTCGGTCCGAAATGCAAAGTCGACCGGTGATGGGCGCAGCGACATGGTACGTGTTTACTCGAATTCCATGATCGCTCGGATCTCGACCGAGCCATAACCGACCAGGGGAACCTTCTCAGACCACTTGATCGCCTCGTCAAGGTTCTCGACGTCGATCAGGTAAAACCCGCCCAACGTCTCTTTGGTCTCGGCAAACGGACCGTCGGCAGTGATCGTCTTACCGTCTCGAATCCGTACAGTCGTTGCGGTCTGGGTGGGGGTGAGAGCCTCGCCGCCCATGTGGACACCAGCCTCCTGTAGATCGCTGGTGAACTTGAACCACTCAGCCATTTCCGCGTCCATCTCGGGGGTGCCGAATTCGGGGGCGGCGGCGGGGTCGTTGTAGAGCAAGATTGCGTACTTCATGAGATTTCCTCTCGTTGTGGAACCGGGATGTTCCGATTCAACTACACGACGACCGAGATGTCCCGTGGGGGACAGTCCGCTGCAACATTTGCACCCGTCACCCGGTGTTGCGGGTGGTCACCTTCACGATCCCTTAATGGCTGCGTCGGTACGGTCGACACAGTGATGGTGAGGCCCCGTTTTCGTTTTGGATTTTGTGTTGGCGCGGCGGTGCTTCTTCTGGCTTCCGCGTGCGGGAGCCGCCAGCCAGACGCACTTCCGACGGCCCAGTCGACCGCTGCCCCGGCGGTAACCACCACCCCGGTCGAGTCGGGAGACGCAACGGCGACCACCCCCAGCGTGGTGCCTGAGCCGACAACGGTGTCCGCTGAGACGGACCACTCCCGTCTCACGGCTGCAGACGGACGCGGCGCTCCAAACACGGCGTTCACTCCGATTCTTATCGACCAGTTCGGATATCTCAGCGCGAGCTCCAAGGTCGCAATTCTCGTTGCTCGTGACGGGTACTCACCCGACGAACTTCAGGTAATTGATCTATCAGACAATTCCTCGGTCTATGCGGGAGCAGCAGTCGCCTGGCGAGACGGCCAAGTCGACCCACAATCGGGCGACCGAGGGTGGCGCTTTGATTTCTCGTCGGTCACCGAGCCTGGCCAGTATCAGATCCAGGATGTTGCGAGCGGTGAAACGAGCGGCCCGTTCGTGATCTCCGACGGCGTCTACGACGACCTTCTCACGACCTCTCTTCGAGTGTTCTACTACAACCGGGGCAACATCGTGCATGAGACAGCGCACGCCGGTCGCTGGGCCGGTGCGGCTGTAGCGACGGGGAACCAACAGGACCGTGCCGCTCAGTCGATCGATGATCCGAACGCAGCCCGCCAAGACCTGTCGGGTGGTTGGTTCGACGCGGGTGACACCAACAAGTACGTCACGTTCGCAACCGGCCCGGTGCATCAACTTCTCGCAGCGTATGAAACGGCTCCGGACCTGTTTGGAGATAACACCGACATCCCGGAGTCTGGCAACGGTACGCCGGACCTGCTCGATGAGGTTCGCGTCGAACTCGAGTGGCTCACCCGTATGCAGCAGAACGATGGTGGAGTGCTTACCAAGGTCGGATACTCGGGCTACGACGGTGCCACCGCGGATCCCTCGGTGGACGACCGCCCTCGCTTCTACGAAGAGGCGTGCTCCTCTGCCTCGATCGCGGCGGCAGGCATGCTGGCCCACGGTGCGGTTTCGTTCGAAACGATCGATGAAGAGTTTGCGTCAGACCTTCGGCTGCGAGCCGAGCAGGCGTGGGATTGGTTCGAATCGAACCCTTGGCGAGATGACTGTGACCCTCAGGTGATCAACGCCGGTGACGCCGACGTATCAATTGAAGACCAACGTGCGCTTCGGTTCGTGGCTGCGGTGTACCTGTATGCCGCCACCGGATCGGAAGAATACGATCAGGCGGTGCGAGACGGTCTTGATCGTCGGGCGTTGTTTCCCGATGATGCCTTTGGTCGCTACCACCCAGAGCGGGCCGAGGCTGTTGAGTTCTACCTCAACCTGCCTAATGGTGATCCCGATGTCGTGTCGTCAATGAAGGAGCTAGTGGCTGACCTTTCCCGAAACTGGGGAGTCCACGGGTTCGATGATGGCGCCGGGCTATACCGCTCATACATGCCTGATGCCCAATACCACTGGGGCTCCAACATGGTGATGGCCAACAGCGGCAATGGAAGTCTGGCGTTGGCTCGGCTCGGCGTGGACCCCAAGCCAAACATCGTTCGAGCCTCGGCCCACCTGAACACGCTGAACGGCGTCAACCCCTTAGGTCTGGTGTATCTATCGAACATGAACGATCAGGGCGCGGAACGGTCGATCACCGAGCTGTACCACTTCTGGTTCGGCGACGGAACCGACTACGACACCGCGTGGAGCAGCTCCATCGGCCCGGCCCCCGGCTACCTCGTGGGCGGCCCGAATGCGAGCTACTCGGGCTCGAACCCGAACGTGCAACGGCAACCGATAGCGAAGGCGTACGACGACTTCAACAGCCATCCCGGCGATGAGCGTCCATGGGAACTCTCCGAACCCGCCATTTACTACCAGTCGGCGTATGTTCGTCTGTTGTCCGGCGTGATGGCAGCTACGTCGGGTTAGAAGCGAATGCAAAGGCTAGACGGTTTGTAGTGGGTCTCGATCAGATTCGCTCACGAGCACGGTGAGGTCCGGATGGGCTTCTTGGATTCGGTTGGCATAGACCGGCAAGAATCCTCGTTCGGTGTGGCTGTGCTCACTGATGATCACGACGTGACCAAGTTCGCGGTGCCGGATCACGTCGTGATGTGACATCTCTCCGGTCAGCACCAGATCGACGGCGTCCGATCGACTGAGCTCCTTGAACAAAGACGTTCCGTTGCCAGGGCAAACCGCGACGCGATGAACAGTGGTATCGAGCTCGCCCGATATGCGGAGGTGGTCAAGACCGAGGTAGTTCTTGATTCGGGGGACCAGTTGGCCCAACGTCGTGCCGTCGATCGTCACGATCCGGCCCGCCCCGGTTTGCGTGTTCAATTCGTCGGGGACAATCGGTCGTGCGTCCGTGACACCCGGGAACATCGCAACCAGCCAGTCGTTGATCCCTCCAGCCGCCGCGTCGAGTGCGGTGTGCGGGCTATAGACGTGCACACCTTTTCGCAGGAGACCCAGCAGGGCAGGGCCGTGGCTGGTGAGAGCGGTCAGGCTCTTGAGGCCCGAGAAGATCGGAGGGTGGTAGCACACCAGGAGATCGACCTTCTTCTCACGTGCCTCGTTGGCTACCGCCTCGGACAGGTCGATCGTGACCATCACCCGTTCGATCGGTCGGTCGCCTTCGAGGATCAGTCCGGTGTTGTCCCACGGGCCCGCCAGTGTGAGCGGGGCAATCAACTCCAACGTTGTGACGATCGTGGCAATTTCCATGTTCTGCATCCTTTCATGTCTGGCCGGTGATGCTGATGTGCGGCAGTTGTCAAGATGTTGTGGAAGTCGGCCGGGGTTCATGGACGAAGGCAGCGGCTGATGGCATGGTTTTTCTCGCTATGCCGTTCACCCCCGCCCACGCCGTCATCTCCAAACCCCTCACCCGAGTGATGCCCGGTGTCCCATTGGCGGCGGTCATAGCCGGATCGGTGTCACCCGACCTCGAGTTCTTTTGGCATCTCGAGGCCCACCGAACCGTCGGTCACCTGTGGCCCGGCGTCATCACCCTCAGTCTCCCCCTGGGTGCTCTGGCGCTGGCCATCTGGCATCTCGCGCTTCGGCCTGGCATCGTGGCGTTGCTGCCTCAACCTCTCGGCCATCTGATGCGGCCGGAACGCTTCCGCTCATCCGATCTCTTTCCCTCGCTGGTTGGGCTGATCGTCGGTACCGCCAGCCACATCATCTGGGACTGGTTCACCCACCCGAACAATCCCGGACCACAGCTTCTTGGCTACTCGAACTCGATCGCAGGCAATCTGCAGACCCTGTCGGGAGCGGTGGGCCTTGGAGTTCTGATGTTCTGGGCGTGGCCCCACCTCAGCGAGCTTCGCCGCCACCCGATGCAGACATGGTTCACCGATCATCAAAAAGGACTGTTGCGGCGAGCGGTTGTCGTCGGGGCCGCGGTGGGCTTTATGACCGTAGGTCTGGCGGCGCTGACCGCCACCAAGAGAGGCATCGGCCCGGTGCTTGTGTGGACGTACCTGTCGTCTGTCTATGCCGCGGCCGCCGCCATCGCGAGCGCTCGGCTGCCTCTGGAAGTTCGAGTCACGAACCGATTCGAACGCGGTTCGAGCTAGTCGTCGCGGCGTACCCACCACGCGTTGAGGTATGCCGCTGCGGCCCGGAACAACGCCGCTGCGCCGGGATCTGCCCTGGTGGCGTCAAGGCAAGCCAAGGTGTATTTGGCCAAGTGAGCATCGCGATGAGCCCCCGCGTTGGACGCCAGGCGACGCCAAAGGATAGATAGCTCTGCTGGCTCGGTATGCCATGCGATAGCTGCGGCGGTCGCGGGGTCTGCCTGGAAGACGTCTGACTCCGAAACGTGCTCCGGGACGAACTTGGGGTCGATCGGCGCTGTGCTCAAACAAGCGCGGAATCCCAGCACATAGGTGGCTGCGACGCTGATCGCAGTTGACCGATGGTCGGTGAGGTTGCCGACCCCGAGAGCTGCTTGGGGCATCGTGAGACAGTGTGACCATCCGTAGGGCGCTTCGTTTGGAGCGTCCTGGATCATCGAATGGGCGGCCATCCGAAGGAGTGCGCGACGGGCGCCGGTCAAGGTAAGGCCCCCCAGATCGCCGAGCAGGTCGGTGGCGAGCCCAGACCGTTCGGTGGCAGACATGATGGGATGGATGAAGTTGTTCGGTGGCTTGTCGTCGAGAGCGGGCTGGACGAGCCGTCGAATCAGTTCCGGCTCCGGGTCACCGTGATGGGGCCGTTCATTCTCGAACCAGGTCAACCGATGGTGTGGGGCTCGCATGAGTTCATGCACGGTGGTCCGAGCCATCGAAGCAGCTGCGTCGCTGCGGGGTGCGATTCGGGGGAGTAGGTACAGCAGGATGTTCCCATGAGCAGCCGCGGCGGTAGCGGGGAGCACCGGCCCGGCTAGGGCCGCTACGAGCTCGGCGGTGTCCATCGTCGCCGTCATGTAGCAAATGGCATCATCGGCCATCTCGCTGTCTTCGATTTCGACCGCTTTCTGTAGAACGCCGGTGGCGTCTGCCAGCACATCGACCGTTCGCTTCGGCTCGTGATCATAGGGAGCGCCCCAGGTGGCATATTCCTCACCGACATCATTGATTCGATCCAGGACAGCGGCTCGAGCGCCGGGTTCGGCCAACGGTAAAAGGGCGGCACGAGCCAGGGTTTCGAGCGGCGCATGAAGAACAAACGAGTCACCCGGATCTTCACGGGGGACCGACACGACCGCCGCCACCTGCTCGACCACTTCGGCGTCGGATCTGCTCATCTAGAAACCATAGGAACGCACCGACTCTCGGTCAACGGCGAACGCACTACGCTGCCTGCATGCGGAGAGACCTACTGCCCCCGGTAGCCGACGTTCGAACAATGGTGCAGCTCGCTCTGGCCGAAGATCTCACGCCGTTCGGCGACCTGACGTCGTCACTTATCGATCCCGACCTGATGGCCACGGCTCAGTTCAATGCTCGTGAGGCAGGGGTTCTGGCCGGAACGCTCTGTGTCGAGGAAACCTTTGCTGCCGTGGATCCCAGCCTGACCATCGAATGGGTGAAGTCCGAGGGTGATCACTTTGAGGCAGGCGACATCTTGGCTATCGGCAAGGGTCCTTTCGCCACCCTGCTCACTGCGGAACGAACCGCACTCAACTTCCTCAGCGCCCTGAGCGGCATTGCCTCCAATGCGGCCAAGTGGGTCGATCTTGCCGCCGGGCGGGTAATCGTGTGGGACACCCGCAAGACAACTCCCGGATACCGAAGCATGCAGAAGGCTGCGGTCCGTGCTGGCGGTGCCGCCAACCATCGCGGCAACCTCAGCGATTGGCTGATGCTCAAAGACAATCATTTGGTGGGCACCTCGATCACCGATGCGGTAGCCGAAGCCAAGCGGCGCTGGCCCGGTCGAACCATCCACGTTGAGGCCGACCGTCGCGAGCAAATGTTCGAAGCCATGGAGGCGGGTGCCGACATCATCCTGCTCGACAACTTCTCCCCCGAAGATCTCAAACCGCTCGTCGTAGATGCAGCCCAGTGGGCCGCCGACAATGCAACCAAGCGGCCATTGCTCGAAGCGAGCGGCGGGATCAACTTTCAAACCCTCGATGCCTACGCCGATACCGGCGTAGACCTCGTCTCGTCCGGTTCACTTACGAACGCCGCGGGCGTGCTCGACATCGGCCTCGACGTCGTGCCTCTGTAGTTGCCCTGCGCTCGCCGTCGCTTGTCGGCGCTGGGCTTGCAACTGCCCTGATAGCCACTCGGCGGCATTCGTACGGGGTCTGAACCATTGTGCGAAGGCGTGCGTCCAATTGCGAGTGCGGGGTACGAGCAGGCCGTACCCTCTTCTGTGATGTCTCACGAGATTCCTTACCGCTTTGAACCGACCGCCACGTCTGCGGAGCTCGCCGAGAAATATGGCGACATTGACGACGGTGCCGAGACCGGGATCAAGGTGACAGTCGCCGGCCGCCTCATGCTGCGTCGCGGTCAAGGCAAGCTGGCCTTCGGGACGCTCCAAGACGGTGGGGGTCGCATCCAGCTGTTTGCGCTGGCCAAGGTGTGTCCCGATTTTGAAGGCTTTACCGCGCTGTCGCTCGGCGATTGGATCGGCGTCTCGGGCGAGGTCATGAAGACTAAGAAAGGCGAGCTCAGCGTCAAGGTGGAAGAGTGGTCGGTGCTAGCTGAAACCCACCGTTCCTTCCCCGATAAGTTCCACGGCATCAGCGATCCCGAGCTTCGCTATCGCCAGCGGTATGTGGATCTTTGGGTTACCCCCGAGGCACGGGCCGCGTTTGTCCTTCGTTCCAAGGCGATCAGCCTCACCCGTCGCTGGCTGGAAGACCGCCAGTTTCTCGAGGTTGAGACACCGGTCTTCCATCCCATTCCGGGAGGCGCGCTGGCGCGCCCGTTCACCACTCACCACAATGCGCTCGACTCGGAGTTCTTCCTTCGGATCGCACCTGAGCTGTATCTGAAGCGGCTGATCGTCGGCGGTCTGGAACGGGTTTTCGAGATCGCACGGGTGTTCCGAAACGAAGGAATCAGCACCCGCCACAACCCCGAGTTCACCATGCTCGAGCTTTACCAGGCCTACGCCGATTACGGCGACATCATGGAGCTGACCGAGCAGTTGGTCGAACATCTGGCGATCGAACTCACCGGGTCTGCGCAGATCGTCTACGACGAAAAGCCCATCGACCTGTCCGCTCCGTGGCGTCGTGCCACGTTGGAGGAATTGATCACCGAACACGCGGGTGAATCGGTGAGCCTGGCTACACCCATCGATGAGCTACGCGAGATTTGTGTGAAGCACGGCGTGGCCATCAAGGACAGTTATGGCCCTGGCAAACTCATCCTCGAGCTGTATGAAAAGACGGTTGAAGGCAACCTGTGGGACCCGGTCTTCGTGATCGACTATCCCAAGGAGGTCTCGCCTCTGTCTCGGGATCACCGCAGCAAGCCCGGATACACCGAACGGTTCGAAGGAATCGTTGCCGGGCGAGAACTGTGCAACGCATTCAGCGAGCTCTATGACCCTGCTGAACAACGAGCCCGGTTCGAGGACCAGGTAAAAGCTGGAGAGGCCGGCGATGACGAAGCGATGGTCGTCGATGAGGACTACCTGCGGGCGCTGGACTACGGCCTTCCTCCGACCGGTGGCCTGGGCATTGGGATCGATCGCCTCGTGATGTTGCTCGCCGACGTGCAGACCATTCGCGACGTTGTGTTGTTCCCCACCCTAAAGCCCGAAGTCTTCGACTAGCGGGTGGGGCCAAACGCCTATCGTCCGCTGGCCTCGTGTGGCCATTTCATGAGCCAATAGGGTGGGCGACCCGGTTCGTCCTCGACGAGCCGGGCGGGTTCGAACCCAACCCTTTCCCAGAAGTCGACACCACGAGGATTTGATGCCTCAGGGTCGACGGTGATCAGCTGCCAGCCCCGTGCGCTTTGAAGGTAGTCGACCATCGCCAGCACGACGGCTCGGCCCAGTCCTCGGCCGCGAACTACCGGATGGAGTACGAGGTCCAAACCTCCGCCACGGTCGTCGCTCTGGTGGTACTGCATAAACCCGATGGGGTTGCGGTCTTCTTCGACGATGAAGCACTGGACCGCGGGAGCTCGTTTCCCGGTGTACTTTGCCAAGATCTCGTGATCGGTCAGCGGCCGGCCGCCCCACTGTTCATGGACACCAGGATCGTCAAAGAACGAACGCAGCGTTGCGAGATCACCGTCGTCGGTGGGCCGAAGTAGGGCGCCGACGGCCTCGATGGCGGGATGGACCATGGCAGTCATTGTGGCCCGAGCCGCAGGTTCGCTTCCATTGGTCTTGCGCAACATGCTTGAAGGCTCGCACGGATATATATTGCTTTGAATATTGACTTCATATTCGTATGAATCTATTGTGACGTCGATGACGGACAGCAACGAGTTTCTCGACGGCTATCTTCCCTACCTCCTTCGGCGAGCCGACCAGGTGCTCTCCGCGCCGTTCTATGCCGTCCTCACCCACTACGGCGTCGCTCGATCCGACTGGCGGGTGCTCGCTGTTTTGGAGGAGCTGGGGGAGCTAACGGTGCTCGATCTTGCCGCAGCTGCGTTGAGCCCACAGCCCACGGTCACTCACTCGCTTCGTCGTCTCGAAAAGCAGGGGCTCGTTACCCGGACGGCTGGCATGATCGACAAAAGGCAGCGCTTCGTGGCGACGACCGCGGCGGGCTCCAAGCTCACCCGAACTCTGATGGCTGAGGCGAAGGCGCTTGAAGTTGAGGCCCTCTCTTCTGCTGGTGACCTGTCCAACCTTCGGGAGCAGCTCGTCTCGCTGACCGCCGCAATCGAACACTACGCCCAGCACATGACCAACGAAACCGAGGCCGCCGGATGAAGCAGTACTACCCGCCCGCGACACCACTCCGAGAGGACGCATTGCGATGACCAACTACGACACTCCCGACGCTCGCCAACGTCGCCCATTCAACCTGAACCAGTGGATCGCAGATCACCGCGATGAGCTGCGTCCTCCCGTTGCGAACAAGCAGATATGGCGAGAGGCCGACATGATCGTGATGATCGTTGGTGGCGGCAATCAACGCAATGACTTTCATGACGACCCGCGGGAAGAGTTCTTCTACCAGGTCAAGGGCGACATGGACCTGTGGATTTGGCCCGAGCACGGAATCGAGCCCTACAAGATGCCGATTCTGGAAGGCGAGGTCTACCTACTTCCTCCCGGGCTTCGTCACTCGCCGCAGCGGCCAGACCCCGAGTCGATCGGACTGGTGGTGGAATACCAGCGCGACATCGGCGAGCTCGATGGGTTCGAATGGGCGTGCGGGAACTGTGCCCACCTGGTGCACCGAGTCGAGATTCAGGTGCAGGCGATCGACAAGGACCTGCCCCCACTCTTCGCTGCGTTCAATGCCGACGAAGAGGCCCGGACCTGCCCCAATTGCGGAACGCTGCACGCCGGCAAGGACGGACGTCTGTGAGCGTCTCGGCCCAATCGACGGCGGCTGAACTCGACGCGGCCGATCCGCTGGCTCATCTGCGTGACCGCTTCGAACTGCCGGAGGGGATCTACCTGGT
>CALHFG010000120.1 GCA_938029215.1 uncultured Acidimicrobiales bacterium
GATCGAAGCCGGGGAGTACGAGGCGGTCGCTATCGGGTTCATCCACAGCTACGTGAACCCTGTAAACGAGTTGAAGTTCCGCGACATGGTGCTCGACCGACTTCCAAACGTCGCCGTTTCGATCAGCTCCGAGGTCTCGCCTCAGATGCGTGAGTTCGAACGGTTCAACACCGTGTGCTCCAACGCCTACGTGCAGCCGCTCATGGCCTCCTACCTCTTCCGGTTGGAAGACGAGCTAAAGAGGCGTGGTGCTACGTGCCCGCTGTATCTCATCCACTCCGGTGGCGGCTTGATCGATGTTAAGACCGCAGCGGACTTCCCGGTGCGCCTCGTTGAATCCGGTCCGGCCGGCGGCGCAATCTTTGCCGCTGACATCGCTGCACAACACGGGCGCGAGCGGGTGCTCAGCTACGACATGGGCGGGACCACCGCCAAGATCGCGTTGATCGAGAACTACACGCCCCACACGGCAAAGACGTTCGAAGTGGCCCGAACCACCCGCTTCAAGAAGGGCAGTGGTATGCCCATCTCGATCCCAGTGATCGAGATGATTGAGATCGGAGCCGGTGGCGGATCGATCGCCAGCGTGGACAGCTTGGGCCAGATCCGAATTGGCCCACACAGCGCCGGATCGGAGCCGGGACCGGCCGCCTATGACCTCGGCGGTCAACATCCCACGGTGACCGACGCCAACCTGCAGCTCGGGCGGCTCGACCCCGAGACCTTCGGAGCCAAGAACATCAACCTCTCGCCGGAGAAGGCGAGTGCCGCCATCGATGCCGAAGTCGGCGACAAGCTGGGCATGACCGCCGACACCGCCGCGGTGGGAATCGCCGAGGTCGTTGACGAGAACATGACGAATGCGGCCCGGGTTCACGCCGTGGAGAACGGTAAAGACCTGGCCGGGTTCTGCATGATCGCCTTCGGCGGCGGTGCTCCATTGCATGCCACTCGGCTGATGGACAAGCTGGGCCTCGATGAACTTCTGGTGCCGCCGGGCGCTGGTGTTGGATCCGCCATTGGGTTCCTGCGAGCGCCGTTCGCATATGAAGCCGTGAAGAGCTTCTACACCAACACCGATGGGTTCGATCACCAGGGCGCCAACCGAGTGCTGTCGGAGCTAGAAGCTGAGGCCACGAAGTTTGTGCGAGCCGGCACCGACGCCGAGCTCGAGGTCGAACGCCAAGTTTCCATGCGATACAAGGGACAGGGTTGGGAGATCCCGGTGTCGCTGGGTAAGGGTGACTTCGATGCCTTCGCTGCCGACACGCTGGCGACGGTATTCACCAAGGCCTACGAAGAGTTCTTCGGACGGGCCATTACCGACCTCACGATCGAAACCGTGAGCTGGAGCGTCCGTGTCGCCTCGATCGTCGACCGACCCAAGCCTCTTGGAGACGTAGCAGCGGGTGAAGCCGCCGAAGGGTTCATGACCCGAACGATGTTTGATCCCGTGGTTGGATCGACCGTCGACGCGTCGATCGTGAATCGAACCGACCTGTCCGTTGGGAGCGCCGTCGTTGGTCCCGCCGTGATCGTCGAACAGCAGACGTCGACCGTGCTGGGCTCACATCACGTGGCCGTGGTGCAGGCCGACTCCACTATCCGAATCACTCGTCAAGGAAGCGCCCAATGAACTCTGCAAAAGACATTCACATGCAAATCATGTGGAACCGGGTGATCTCGGTGCTTGAAGAGCAGGCAACGACGTTGATCCGAACCGCATTCAGTACCTCGGTTCGCGAAGCGGGCGACTTGTCGGCTGGCGTGTTTGATCGTGACGGACGCATGGTTGCGCAACCGGTGACCGGCACCCCCGGGCACGTGAACACGATGGCGGCCGCGGTTGGGCACTTCATTAACGACATCGGCCCCGAGCGGATCTTTGCTGGCGATGTGTACGTGACAAACGATCCCTGGAAGGGCACCGGTCACCTGCACGACATCACCGTCACTACCCCGATCTTTCACAAGGACCAGCACATTGGGTTCTTCGCCTCCACCGCTCACGTGGTTGACGTTGGTGGGCGAGGCTATGGACCCGACGCCAGCGAGGTGTACGAAGAGGGAATTCGCATCCCCATCATGAAGTGGGTGGAAAAAGGGCGATTGAACTCCGACCTCGTCAACATCGTCCGCTGGAACGTCAGGGAAGCCGATCAGGTCATCGGCGACATCCACGGGCTTGCTGCCAGCAACGAAACCGGGCGTCGCCGGCTGATCGAGATGTTGGAAGAGTTCGACATGGACGACTTCGATGACCTCGCCGAGTTCGTCTTTGAACGTACCCGCGCCGCAACGATGGCAGCGCTCGAGCATGTCCCCAACGGGGTCTACCGGAACGAGATGGTGGTCGATGGCTACAACGACCCGGTGACCTTGGCCGTGGCGCTGACCGTGACCGACGAAGGCATGCATGCCGACTTCACCGGGACGTCACCGATCAGTCCGTTCGGCGTCAACGTTCCGATCACCTACGCACAGGCGTACTTCACGTACGGAATGCTGGTGGCATTGGCGCCGGAGTTGCCCAACAACTTCGCGTCCCTCGAGCCGTTCACCGTCAGTGCTCCACGAGGCGTCATCCTGAACGCTGAGCATCCCGACCCGGTGTCGGTCCGGCACGTGATGGGGCATTTTGTCACCGATCTGTGCCTCGGGGCGATCGCCAAGGCGGTTCCC
>CALHFG010000121.1 GCA_938029215.1 uncultured Acidimicrobiales bacterium
CCGCGGGGAGCCACCCAAATCCGTTCTGCTGCCTTGCTGTCGCGGCGGCAACGTCACATACTTTGCTCGCCTCCGGGGAGTGCGTGGCGAACCGTGTTGTTCTGAGAGCGTTTTGGGTAGGCGTAGTGCGTCTACTCACGAAGCCTGTTTTGTCCCCTTCAGGGGGACCCCTCCAGAGCCGGGGGCTGCTCTTTTGCGCTGCGTGGCGAACGAACCGCGGATCGCACCACCCAACGAGGGCTCGATCTTTAACGATGTTTTGGGTAGAGGTATTGCGTCTACTCACGAAGCCTGTTTTGTCCCTCCGGGGGCCCCTCAAACGCCGGGGGCTGCTTTGCCTTCGGCGCTACACAATGCGCTCCGTCAGATTCACCGGTCCAAACAATCCAGCCCACATCCCTCCGGGAGGAGGAACACTCGAGGTTGCCGCCGCGCCAGCAAGGCAGCTCACAACCCAAGAACGAGGCTCCCCGCAGGTGGCCGGAGCGACCCGACTGGAGTAGCGGTTACCGAGCCCGGTAGGGGTCCCAGAACAAAAAGCGTTAGCCACGCAGCGTTCAAGGCGAGCGAAGGCAAAATGACAACGTGGGAACGCTGATGCTTATCGACGGGAATTCTCTGACCTATCGGGCGTTTTACGCGTTGCCTGACGATCTGGCAACGGCATCGGGTCAGGTCACCAACGCGGTATTCGGGTTCACGAGCATGTTGATCAATCTGGTTCGTGACCATCAACCCGACGGGATCGCGGTGGCGTTTGATCTGCCCGAGCCCACGTTCCGTCACAAGCGACTCGATACCTATAAGGCCGGTCGTAAGGAGACCCCGGACATTCTTCGGCAGCAATTTGGTCTGGTCCGCCAGGTCATAGAGGTGATCAACCTGACGACCCTGGAAGCTCCAGGGTTTGAGGCCGATGACATCATCGCCACGCTGGCGATGCAGGCCGCGGACGCTGGGCACGATGTGCAGGTCGTTACCGGCGATCGTGACGCGTACCAGCTGGTCAAGGATCCTCATATCAAGGTGATCTACAACCGTCGCGGCGTGAGCGACTACGCGTTGTATGACGAGGCCGGAATCATGGAGCGCACTGGCGTGGCCCCAAAGGATTATGTGCACTACGCCGCACTCCGGGGGGACAAGAGCGACAACTTGCCGGGCGTGGCTGGCGTTGGTGAGAAGACCGCTGCGAAGTTGATCAATACCTATGGAGGCGTTGACGGCATTTACGAAAATCTCGAAAAGCACACGCCGAAACTGCGTCAGAACCTGGCGGAGAACGAAGCACAGGTGCGGCTGAATACTGAGCTAATGGTGTTGCTCACCGACGTGGAGCTCGACACCGGGGTCGATGAGCTGATGGACCGGCAGCCGTTTGATCTCGACGAAGTCAAGAAGGTGTTTGACTTTCTGGAGTTCCGCACCATGTATGACCGGTTCCTCGAGGCGTTCGCAACCGACGTCAAAACCAAGATCTCCGATGAAGAACGAACCGTTCTTTCTGTTGACGTGAGTGAGTTGCGCACAGTCGCCGACGTTGAACGTGCTTCGGAACAGCTGGCGCAAGCGACCGATCCGGTTGCGGTCGCGGGGTCGACGGTCGGAGGCCGCCTGCAAGGTGTGGCGTTCGCAGCCGGGGGTCCCGATGACGCCGGTCGGGTGAAGACGTACTGGGTCGACGCCGTGGGTAACCCGGGCTTGCTGGCGCCGATGTTGGCGGCCACGAAGCGTCCTGGATTCGCGGCGCACGATGCCAAGCCGCTGCTGCGCACAATCTTGCGCGGTGACTTTGGGGTCGATCAGTTTGGTGAGGGTTTGGTTCTTGATACCGCGTTGGCTGCGTACCTGCTTGACCCGGCGGGGTCGAGCTACCCGTTGGCGGTGGCGTTGGCTGAGCGCAGTGTGTACGCGTTACCCGAACTCGATGCGGTACCGGACGGGCAGCTTGACTTTGGCGAGGGTCCCGCAGTGTCGGAGGTTGCGTCTGTCGAGGCTGCTGCGGTCGCAGCGCTGATCGGTCCGTCTGGCGACGCGCTCGAAAAAGAAGGTCTAACCAAACTCAACACCGAGGTCGAGGTTCCGCTCGTTTCGGTCCTTGCCAACATGGAACACAGAGGAGTTGGGGTTGACCGGGCGGAGCTTGAGCGTCTGAATGCCGACATGACGGCCGAGACCGAGGCGCTTCGTGCCGAGATCCACAAGGATGCCGGGTACGAGTTCAACGTGAACAGCACCAAGGTCTTGCGTGAGGTGCTCTTTGAAGACTTGGGCTTGACTCCGGGAAAGAAGACCAAGACTGGATACTCGACCGACCAGGCAACCCTCGAGAAGCTCTCGGGTGAGCATCCCATCATCGATCATCTCTTGGCGTACCGAGAAGTGGAGAAGCTTCGGAGTACCTACGGAACGTCGCTTTTGGCCGAGGTGCACCCCGACGATCGAATTCGGGCCACGTTCAACCAGATGGTCGCCCGCACAGGTCGCCTATCCAGCGAGCACCCAAACCTGCACAACATTCCTGTCCGATCCGAGCGGGGTCGTACGTTTCGGAAGGCGTTCGCTGCTCCTGAGGGTTGGCGTTTGATGGTGGCGGACTACAACCAGATCGAACTTCGGTGTATCGCACACCTCACCAATGATCCGGGCTTGGTCGAAGCCTTTACGTCCGGGACCGACATCCACCGATCGGTGGCGTCTCGGGTGTTCGACGTGGATCCTGACGAGGTCGACTATGAGCAACGCAGCAAGGCCAAGATGGTGAGTTATGGCTTGGCGTACGGCATGGAGGCTTACGGGCTTGGCCAGCGCCTGGGTATCAAGACTTCGGAGGCGGCCGACATCCTCGACGCTTACTTCGAAGGGTTCCCGTCGGTTCGGGAGTACATGGATCGAACCGTGACCGAGGCCCGTAACCGTGGGTACACCGAGACGCTCTTTGGTCGGAAGCGGTTGTTGCCCGAGCTGCGGAGTGACAATCGCCGGGTCCGCGAAGCCGGGGAGCGGCAGGCGATGAATGCCGGTATTCAGGGGCTCGCCGCCGACATCTTCAAGGTGGCGCTCGTTGGGCTGGACCGTGCCGTTGCAGCGGCTGGTCTGCGGTCGCGGGTCGTTTTGCAGGTGCACGACGAAGTGATTCTCGAAGTTCATTCCGAAGAGGAAGCGGTGGCCGAAGAGATCGTTCGTTCCGAATTGTCGTCGGCCTTCGAGCTTTCGGTCCCGCTTGAGGTGAACCTGTCGTTCGGTGACACGTGGGCTGACGCGAAGGACTGACGGTCAGAAAAACCGAAAGTTTTCGCGGCTCCTGTCAAGCTCGCGTTCCGTGGTGCTCCACCGCTATGAGCAGGATTTTCTCCGGAGGGCCGCCTACGTAAAGGTGTGCCGGTGTGACCGATGACGTGTAGATAATTCGTGTGAGTCGTTTGACCTATGCGTTCATGTCGATAGCGTTTCGGCTCGTTACACAAACGCAACATAAGGTCGGGAAAAATCCTATGTCTCACGCCACCGCTCCGAAGGCGACGGAGCCTCGAAAGAAATCGTTCATTGGCGCGCTGCTGCTAGCGGTCTGCCTTGCGGCAGCCGTGGTGGTTCCGTCAACGGCCCAGGCGGCCGATCAACCCATCCTGTTTGGGGCGACGCCGCCAAAGAACGGAAACGCCGTTCAATCGCTTCTACGGTTTGAAAACCAACTGGGCCAGAAGCTTGGCTTGGTGCGGGTGTTCCTGCGGTGGGACGAGGCTGGCGAAGGCAAGCCGTACCACGACGAGATCCTCGGCGGTGGGCGCACTATGCATCTCTCGGTGCGGGCCAAGCCCAGCAACGGTCCGCTGATGTCGTGGAACTCGATTGCGAACGCACAGCCCGGCTCCAAGATCTACAACGACATCGTGGCGTGGGCCGACTACATCAAAACCCTCGACGGCGACGTGTGGTTTACGTTCAACCAGGAACCCGAGATCAGGGTCAACGATGCTCAGGGCTCGCCAGCATCATTCCGAGCCGCGTACCGCAAGGTTCATCAGGTGTTCGAACAGCGTGGTGCCACCAACGTGAAGCACGCGTGGGTCATGTCGAACTACGCATTCGAGCTGCAGGTGAAGAAGCCGGGCGACCGCCGTGCGGCTCTGCAGTGGTACCCGGGGGACGACGTTGTGGACCTGATTGGGTCCGACCCCTACGACTGGTCCAATTGTCGGACCGACAATGCGGTGGTGAACCGGCCGATGTCGAACCTGCTGCAGTATTTCCTCACCTTTTCCAAGGCTCACCCGAACCAACAGCTGATCTTGGGGGAGTGGGCTTCTTCGGGTAATCGCAACTTTGGAACCCAAGCGGGCTTTATCGAGGGAACCCGTCAACTGTTCAAGCAGCCCGAATGGGCCAAGATGGTTGGCGTTTCCTACTTCGGGCCTAACGACCCGACCTTCCCCAACTGCCCGTGGGACCCGCGGGGTAATGCGGATTCGATGCAAGCCCTGCGCAATATGCAGCGCGATCCGGCTTACGCCGGGCCCGGGGGCGGCAATCCGGCCCCAGCGCCCGCTCCGGCACCCGCTCCGGCACCGGCGCCCGCTCCTGCCCCTGCACCCGCACCGGCTCCTCAGCCGGGCGAAATCACCAATACCTTCAGTGGCACGGTGGGCCAGGGCGTCGGTCGGTGGAAGTCACACAAGTTCACCCCTGCTGTTTCTGGCACCTACACCGTGAAAGTTGCGTGGGCCGGCTCGGCCAAGCTCAAAAGTGACGTACGAATTGCTGCTAGCAATCAATGGCTGGGATCCAACACCCAAGCCACGAACAATCCGTTCAGTTACACGGTGAAGCTCACGAGCGGTCAACGGGTGAGCCTCGCGGTCTGGACCGCTTCGGGCGTGTCTGACTACTTCATACAAGTGAGTCGCTAGGACCCAGCTACGTAGACCTCGACAACGGAGGCCCCGTGAACGACCAGCCGTCGTTCACGGGGCCTTTTCGGTTCTTGTCGTTCTGGAGCGGCCTCGAGAGCCACAAAATCGGGTTCGCGAGTGGACGCATTCGGTCTACCCAATAGCATTGTGGGCTTGTCGGGATGTTCCCGACGTCTCTGCTGCGCCTGAGCGGCCGAGATCCTACGAAAGTACTCCCTAGCTCCGTGACCGATACCAGCAACACCGCCCCAATGACTGACGCAGAAGCAGCGGCCTATGTGCCTCGTCAGATTGTCTTCAACGACCTCGCCGACAAGCTCGACGAAGCCTATTCCACCACCATGGTCTCCATCGAGGACGGCCAAATGGTGAAGGGCAGTGTCGTCCGGGTCGACAAGGACGAAGTCCTTCTCGACATCGGGTTCAAGAGCGAAGGCGTGATCCCTTCACGAGAGCTCTCCATCCGCAACGACGTAGACCCCAGCGAGATTGTGTCGCTTGGCGATGAGATCGAAGCCCTCGTCATCACCCGTGAAGACAAGGAAGGCCGTCTGGTCCTTTCCAAGAAGCGGGCCCAGTACGAGCGTGCATGGGGAACCATCGAAGACGTCAAAGAGGCCGACGGTATCGTTTCGGGCCCCGTCATCGAGGTCGTCAAGGGCGGACTTATCGTCGACATTGGTCTTCGTGGCTTCCTGCCAGCCTCTCTTGTGGAGCTTCGTCGGGTCCGTGACCTCCAGCCCTATGTGGGCCAGACCGTGCACGCCAAGATCATCGAGCTCGACAAGAACCGCAACAACGTGGTGCTTTCCCGTCGTGGCTACCTGGAAGAGACCCAGAAGGAACAGCGCGAGGACTTCCTGGAGAACCTCAAGCCGGGCGAAGTACGCAACGGTGTCATTTCGTCGGTCGTCAACTTCGGTGCCTTCGTCGATCTCGGCGGCATGGATGGCCTTATCCACGTTTCCGAGCTGTCCTGGAAGCACGTTGATCACCCCAACTCTGTGGTGCAGGTCGGCGACGAAGTCACTGTTCAGGTACTCGAGGTCGACTTCAGTCGGGAGCGCATCAGCCTCTCACTGAAGGCCACTCAGCAGGACCCATGGCAAGAGTTCGCCACCAGCCACCGCGTTGGTGAACTGGTCTATGGCCGGGTTACCAAGCTCGTACCATTCGGCTCGTTCGTTCAGGTTGGCGACGGAATCGAGGGTCTGGTTCACATCTCAGAGATGTCGGCCCACCACGTCGATCTGCCCGAGCAGGTCGTCACTCCGGGCGAAGAGCTCTGGGTCAAGATCATCGATATCGACCTTCAGCGTCGCCGGATCAGCCTCTCGATCAAGCAGGCCGCCGAAGGTGGCGTCGTAGCTCAGGAGTACCAAGAGCACTTCGGTGAGCACGCCTTTGATGCTGACGGCAACTACATCGGCCCAACCGAGGTCGATCCCGCGACCGAAGCTGCGTGGGCTGAGTACTACCAGGAACTCGAAGAGGACAAGGTCGAAGCGGAAACGCCTTCGGTGTACACCTCCGAAGCACCTGAGGATGCACCTGCGGAGGCTGCAG
>CALHFG010000122.1 GCA_938029215.1 uncultured Acidimicrobiales bacterium
GAACGCATGGTGGTGTTCAGTGGAGCGAGTCGGAGGGCGGTTTGGGGTGGGTAACGCAGAACGCTCGCCCGGAGGCGAGCGGAACGCATGGTGGTGTCCAGTGGAGCGAGTCGGAGGGCGGTTTGGGGTGGGTAACGCAGAACGCTCGCCCGGAGGCGAGCGGAACGCATGTAATTGTGGAGCTTAGGAGAATTGAACTCCTGACCTCTTCCATGCCATGGAAGCGCTCTACCAACTGAGCTAAAGCCCCATCCCTCTCAAGGAGGTTGGAGCAAAGATGGTATCGGAACTCGATCGGTTTTGGCGAACAAATTCTCTTATGAACGTGAAAGTCGAGCCGATAGGCCCCTGTGAACACGATTGCCGCCAATCAGGCTGACCGCCAGATAGAGCCTGTTTCCGAGGATCTCTCGGCAGACACTCAGACCCGTTGGTCGACCGATGATGAACTCCTCGTATGGACCGTGTCGCGCATCGAGGGCGGCCGCCGTCATGGCGTGGAGCGAGACTGCCATGTGGTGTACGGACTGAGCCGGGGGTTCTTTGTTGAACAGACCCGCAAGTTCCGCGCGTCAGCCGAACAGTGCATCGAGATGCTGCAGCAGGGGAAACGGGCAGGAACCATCCAGCGCAAGGTGGCGCTCGACAGCATCATCGCGGTTCACTCCGATGACGACACCGGCCGTCTTCATATTCGAACTCTTAATGGAACCCACCACCTCGAGCCCATTAGCAACGAAGAAGCAGAAGTGCTTCGCGAGATTGCCGCCGAGCTCGTGCTCCGTATGCCCTCAGGTGGTGCGTCCCATGCCGACTACAGCGGTCCAACTTTCACCGAGCGACGTCGAGCCCGTGACGCTGAGGCGGATGCGCCCACAGCTGCAGAGTTGGCTGAGCGTGAACGACAGGCCCTTATTGCGCTAGAAAACTCCCGCGTCGAAGATGCCCCCGATGCCTACGTTGCTCCCACCTACGACGTGCCGGTCGAGGCGTTGGAAGAGGCGTTGGCCCCCGTGCCCGAGCCCGTAGTGGCGCCGAGCGACCTAGCCGAACCGGAGCCCGATCAAACGCCGGTGTCGACGATGGACCTGCAGCGCATCGCGGCCGCGGTTCGAGCCGAGATGGGCCCCGAGTCTGAACCCGAAGTTGCAACAGATCTCCCCGACGACATCATGGTGACCGGCGGCGTTGACATCACGTTTGACCCTGACACCGAGTACCACGCCGCCGAAGCCAGTGCGAACCACTACGAGGTGCCGGCCGAGCCGCAGTATCCATCCGTCCCTCAGTACTCGGTTCCCCCTGCGACCGATGAACCCGTGCCGAGTGGTCAACCCGGCAACCAGGTTGCGGCGACAGTTGAGCCCGATGTCGTTCTGCCGAACCAGGACGTTTATGACCGGCGCGACCAGACCAGCGATGTTCCCGCGAACTTTGATCGTCGCCAGCAGCGTGCGATGCGCCGCCAGATCGAAGGCTCGGTCGAACCCGAGACCACCTCCTACGGTGCCGGTGACCCCGCTGTGCCTGCGGAGGCTGATCCCGCTCCCGTGGCTGCCTTCAGCCAGGTTCCCGACCCTTCTTCTCACGCGCCTGATGACTCGGGAATCAATCTGCCCGCAGGTGCGGTCTTCCAGCCGATTGATTCTTCGTCCGAAGCCTCACCGGCCGAGCCTCCGCATTTGCAGGCCCCCGCCCCGGCGACCCCGGAAGCGTTTGCACCGAGCCCCCATGCCGACACCACCTACGGCGAGGGTCTTGAGGATCGTCGTCAGATGGACGATCCGAACTTCCCGTCGGTCTTTGATCGCCGTGGCGCCCATCCAATCGTGCCGGTCGAACGGCCCGGTTGGGCCCGCTTCGATGACGACGAAGACGACCTCGTCGAGGAGATCGCTGAGCCCGAGGCTGAAGTCGATGAGCCCAGGTCCGACATTCCCGATGGACCTCCCACGCTGAGCATGCCCACGGGCGGTCAGCCGATCGGGTCGGGCGGCGCTGTCGGTTTCAATCCTGACTTCGACATCAATCCGTTCCGCTAGCAATCGAGCCCGAGGGTGGGCAGCCGCCGGTTGTGGCGGCATTATGGCCTCGTGGCCAAAATCGATCGCACCGGAACCCCAGTTGACGACGTCTCCTTCGAGGAACTTCTGGACCTCGAACACCACGGGCCCGACACCTATGTTGGGATCGCACCTCGCTATCCGTGGGGTCGCATCTTCGGCGGCCAGGTGATCGCCCAAGCGCTGAGGGCCGCCATGTTCACCGTGGACGAAGAGTTCGCGCCGCACTCTCTTCATGCGTATTTCATTCGAGGCGGCAGTCATGCAGAGCCGATCCGGTTCGAGGTCGATCGGCTCCGCAACGGCAGGAGCTTTGTGGCTCGAAGCGTGGTGGCTCGGCAGAGCAGTGGTGCGATCTTGCACCTTTCGGCTTCGTTCCAAAAAGACGAGTCGGGGGCGGCCGATGTTGCGCCAGTTTCCATGCCGCGTGCGGAACCCCCCGATACCGTGCCTGATGAAGGCTGGGGAAATCTGGTCGAGCGGCGCAAGGTCTTGCGTGAAGATGGCCGGGTTCTCACCTGGATCCGTATGACTAATACCCCCTCGATTTCCGATCAGCGGGTCGCCGCATGCGCGTTGGCCTTTATTTCCGACACCGTGATGAGTGAACCGCCACGGTCGATACATCCGACCCAGGTCGATCGCGTCGACTTCCAGGACCACTTTGTGGGGGCCAGCCTCGATCACGCGATGCACTTTCACCGTGCGTCGGACCCAACCCAATGGGTTCTGTCGGACGCTGAGGCCCAGACGCTGGTCGGCTCTCGGGGCTTGTCGGCCGGCCGCTTGTTTGCCGCCGACGGTACTCACGTGGCGACGATCTCCCAAGAGATCTTGCTGCGCAAAAAAGGTTGATCAACCGTGTGGTCACGGACTTAAGAGAGCTCCAGGTTGGCCGACAATAGAGAGACAGGGATCGCGGAAAATCTTGCGATCTCTCCTTCTTTGATCTGAGTCACCCATGGTCTTTCGCCGCACAACCGATGACGTCACCGAAAACGAACCTGTTCTCGACGACGCCGCGGAACATACCGATGGGCTGACCGGTCTTCCCGATCGCTGGCAACTTGAAGAGTGGATTTCGCATCAGCTCGTTCGAAACCGCCGCACCGGCGATCGGTTTGGTATGTATCTGATTTCGGTCGCGAATCTTGCCGAGATCAACAGCGGCTACGGGTCCGCGGTCGGCGATGAAGTCTTACAAGCCGTTGCAGAGTCGCTCGGCACGGCCGTTTCTTCTCGCGGTCAGCTGGCTCGCTATCTCGGCTCCGAGTTTGCCGTCGTCTGGCCCGGCATCTTTGGTGCCGAGGAAATGGAACGCATCGCAGAGAACCTCATTGCGGCGTTGCCCCAACAGGTCACGTTCGAGGCGTTCGTTGTCCCTGTCGAGGTTGCCGTTTCCGGTGTGCTTTCGGATCCGGACCTGAGCGAGCGGTTGCTCCTGGTCGATGCCGAAGCTGCCCTCGCGGAAGCGCGGACGATCAAGGAACGACGAATTGTCGTTCGAGACGAAACCTACGGCGCCCGGCGCAAGCCCGACGTCCTTGCGGTTCGCCTCCAGCGAGCATTCGACAACAACGAATTCCAGCTCTACTACCAGCCGATCGTGTCCATGACGTCGGGGACCGTCGTCGGCTTCGAGGCGGTTCTCCGCTGGCTGTCGCCCGATGCGGGCCCCAACGGCGCCGAGCTGATTGCACCCGGCGCGTTTCTTGATGCTCTTCGTGCATCTCCCATCGTTGTCCCCATGCACGCGTGGGTCTTGCGTCAGTGCACCCGACACACGAGCAACTGGTCCCGTCGCCTGAACACCCCGAGCCTGTTTGGTTCGACGAACCTTGACGCAAGCTTTGTTCGAGACGAACGTTTCGTGAACGTCGTGCTCGATGCGATTCACGAGACCAACCTTCGCCCGACTCAGGTACTTTTAGATGTGAACGGCCACACAGCTGGTCCACAGCTCAACCTGCTGTGGCCTGCCCTTCAGCAACTCAAGGCCGAGGGTGTAGGCATTGCGCTGGAAGACTTCGGAATCGGGTACGGATCGCCGGACCTGCTGCGCCGTTGCCGGTTCGATGTAATTCGACTCCCGCGGGTGCTGGTCAAGGGCTTGGGACTTGCCGAGGAAGACCGGGTCATCGTGACCTCTCTCATTCGGATGGCCCATGACTTAGGGTGCTATGTAATCGCCGAAGGTGTGGAGACCCAGCAGCAGGCTCGAATTCTTCGCGAGGCTGATTGCGATCTCGCTCAGGGATTCTTGTTTGGAAAACCAGCTCCGGATACTCAAATCAGTCGTGACCTCGAGCTGATTGCCAAGCAAGCTAAGACTGCGCTCGACTGATCTCGAGCAGCGGCGGACGCTGCCAGGTCTAGTCGACGGCCATCGCCGGGACGGAGTTGAGGGCGGTCCGAGCCGCTTCGGCAAGTCCTTCGGCGTCGAGGCCGAGTGTCGCCAAGATCGAATCGGGCTTGGCGTGGGGCAGGTAGGTGGTTGGGACACCCATGATCTGCACCGCGGTCCGATCGCTAATCTCATCGGCAATCGATGAACCAATTCCACCCTCGCGGTATCCGTCTTCGGCGGTGATCACGAGGCGGTGCTCGGCGGCGTCGTTGAGCATTACCGGGTCGAGCGGACGGGCAGCCCGTGGATCCCAGACGGTTGCTTCGATGCCCTCTTCAGCCAGCAGTTCAGCTGCGGCGCTGGCTATGTTGAACATCTTGCCGACTCCGATGAAGCAGATATCACGTCCGCCCTCGCGGCCTTTCCGGGCCGATAGCCCACGACCAACCTCGGAGGGTTCGCTCTGAACCGCGCTGGTCTTTGGCCAGCGGATCGCGACCGGTCCGGCGTCGAGGCCGTACGCGTCGAACAGCATCTGCTTGAGTTCCTGGTAGCTGCTGGGGCACAGGATGGTCATGTTGGGGACTTTGGATAGCAGCACGAGGTCCAATACGCCGTGGTGAGACGGGCCGTCATCGCCGGTGATTCCCGCGCGATCCAAACAGAAGATGACCGGCTGCTCATGTAGACCAACATCGAGGTTTACCTGATCGAACGCACGGCTAAGGAATGTGCTGTAGACCGCGAACACCGGGCGCAGACCGCCCATAGCGAGCCCGGCGGCGAAGGTCACGGCATGTTGTTCGGCGATGCCTACGTCGAAGGTTCGGTCGGGGAAGCGCTCACGGAAGGGGAGGAGACCGGTGCTGTCGGGCATGGCGGCAGTGATCGCCACGACGTCATCGTGTTCTTCTCCGAGCTCGACCAGTGCCTTGCTGAAAGCGTCGGTGTAGCTGCCGGGTTTCATCTCCGACGTGTCGTGCATGTTCTTGATGTCGTCGTTCTCCGCGGGTGCGTAACCCCGGCCCTTGGTCGTTAGAACGTGTAGCACCACCGGACCCTCGAACTCAGCAGCGTTCAACAATGCCTGCTCGACCGAGCGAATGTCGTGCCCATCGAAGGGCCCCATGTAGCGGACGCCTAGTTGTTCGAAGAACGCTTTGGGCTCGAACGCTTCACGAACAGCTGCTTTCCAGGCGCGCACTCCGGCAAAGGCTGCGGGGCCAACAACCGGGAGTGTCTCAGTGAAGCTCTCAAAGCGTCGTTGCCTCGCCATGTAGACCGGGTTTGACCGGATTTTGACCAGCGAATCTGAAAGCAGAGAAACCGTGGGCGCATACGACCGGCCGTTGTCGTTCAGCACAATGGTCACATCGCTGCCGGATACTCCAAGGTTGTTGAGCCCTTCAAACGCCATTCCGCCGGTCATCGATCCATCGCCGATGACAGCCACCACGCGACGGTTTTCGCCGGTGGCCTTAAACGCCGCCGACAGTCCGTGGGCATAGCTAAGTGCCGTGCTTGCGTGACTGTTCTCGATCCAATCGTGTTCGGACTCACTGCGGCTCGGGTATCCGCTCATACCGCCGGCCTGACGGAGTCCGTCGAAGCCTTTCTGGCGGCCGGTGAGAAGCTTGTGCACGTAGGCCTGGTGGCCGGTGTCCCAAAGGATCACGTCTCGAGGCGATTGCAGAATGCGGTGTAGAGCGATGGTCAGCTCGACCGCTCCGAGGTTTGAACCGAGGTGGCCGCCCGTGCGGTTGACCGCTTTGACGATGAAGTCGCGTATCTCTGCTGACAGGTCGTCCAGCTGCTCATACGACAGCGATCGAAGGTCGGCCGGATCGTTGATCTGGGAAAGTTTCGAGGGCGAGAAGTCCACCACAACTCCACGGTAGCAGTCGCCACCATGTGGGAGCTGTTCGAACCTTGTGGAGATCTTGTGGGCGTCTGAACGGGCGGTCGAAGCGGCCCCGAACGCTGGTAGGCCCCACGAGACGGGCGAGAGCTACGATGGAGAGGTGACAACCGAGCTGTTGAAGTCCCAAGATGTCGACGCCGTCCTGGCGGCCGGACGGCGCGCTGGAGCCGAGTTTGTAGAGATCTTCGCTGAAGACGTGGAACGCCGTTCGGTGAACCTCGACGATCGACGGATCGAGAACCTGGCTTCCAGTCGTGATCGTGGCGTAGGAATCCGAGCGCTGGTAGGTGATCGAATCGGCTTTGCTCACACGTCGGATTTGTCGATCGACGCGCTGGTCGATGCCGTTGAGACCGCCGCAGCCGCAGCGGTGGGTGGAACCGAGAGCGCCCCGGGCGTGCCTGACCCTGCCGTGGTGGTATCTGGCAACGTCCAGCCGGTCGAGGTCCGTCCAGCCGAGGTTCCTGCAGCCGACAAAGTCGCGCTGGTTCGGGCGGCCGATGAGGCTGCGCGTGCTGTCGACGATGCGATCACGCAGGTGTCGGCGCGCTATGCCGAAACACGCCGACGGATCCAGATTGCGAACTCCGATGGAGTTCGTTCCGGCGATGACCAGACGCGCACGTTGTTCAGCGTGACCGCTATCGCTACTGGTGACGCCGGACAACAGACCGGCTCTGAGACGATCGGAAACTCGGTCGGGTTTGAACTCTTTGACCGCAACGACGTGACCCAGTTGGCCACCTCGGCAGCCAACCGAGCGCTCACCAAGGTCAACGCTCGGCCGGCCCCATCCGGGACGATGCCCGTAGTGATCGGTCCAGGTTCTGGCGGTGTCCTGTTCCACGAGGCGTGCGGACACGGCCTCGAGGCAGATCTTGTCCGCAAGGGCGCATCGGCGTTCGCTGGCCGAGTCGGTGAACAGGTGGCCTCTGAACTGGTGACCATCATCGACGACGGAACGATGGCCGACGAGTGGGGTCGGTTCGCCGTCGACGATGAGGGACAGCCAGCGGCCCACAACGTGCTCATCGAAAACGGCGTCTTGAAGGACTACATGTGGGATGGGCTCAGAGCACGGGCCGAAGGGCGCCCCTCCTCGGGTAACGGCCGGAGGCAGAGCTACCGGCATCTGCCGATGGTCCGAATGACCAACACGTACCTGGCCCCCGGCGACCAGACGCCGCAAGAAATCATTGCCGGCGTCGACGATGGTGTGTACGTGGCCCGGCTCGGTGGAGGCCAGGTAAACACTGCGTCGGGTGACTTCGTGTTTGGAATGACCGAGGCATACATGATCAAGGACGGGAAGATCGATGAGCCAATCCGCGAAGGCCAACTGATCGGTAACGGTCCCAAGGTTCTTCAAATGATCGATGCGGTCGGGAACGACTTCGAGATGGGGCCTCCGGGAACCTGCGGTAAGGACGGTCAGGGCGTGCCAGTGGGCGATGGAGTTCCCACGCTGCGCGTGACCGAAATGACCATCGGCGGCACCAGCGCATGAGCGGTGTCAACGGAACCGAGCCGGACCAGCTACTGCAGTTGGCTGAGAGTCTTTTGGCCCTGGCCCAAGATGGTGAACAGATGGAGGTGGCGGTCTCGGCCGGCAGTTCCACATCGGTACGGGTCTATGGGGGAGAGGTGGAGAGCTACACCAGTGCCGACAGCAGTGGAGCTGGTATCCGCATCATCGTGGATGGGCGAGAAGGCTTCGCCAGCGCGGGAACCCTGGACCCAGCGATTCTGAAGGGCCTCGTCCAGGATGCTCGCGACAACGCGGCATTCGCCGAAACCGATCCTCACGCAGGAATTGCCGAACCCGATGGCGTCGCCCCGGTCGAAGTTGATGCATGGCGGGAGGAAACGCTCTCGTTAGGTGCGGAGGAGCGGATTGCTCGAGCGCTCGAAGTCGAACGGCGCGTGCTTGATGGCCACGAAGCCATCACCGGTGTTCGAACCGCCACGTTTTCCGACTCTGCTGGCGCCGGAGCGCTCGCCTCAACCGCCGGAATTCGCGCGGCTGATCGGTCGACCAGCGTGAGCTCGATGGTTCAGGCGCTCGCGGTCGATGGCGACCGGAGCCAAACCGGATTTGGCTGGCACGGCGCCCGAGCGCCACAGGACATCGACTATGACCACATCGTCGATCGGGCGATCAGTCGCTCAACCGAACTGATCGGCGCAACCAAGCCCGAGTCAGCAACGGTCGATCTTGTCCTCGATCCCCAGCTCACCGCCACGGTCTTGGGTCTCACCGCGGGAACGCTTAGCGGCGATCGGATCAACAAGAAGCGCTCACCATTCTCGGGTCGCGCTGGTGAGATCATCGCGTCTCCGCTGCTCACCTTGGTGGACGATCCTACCGACCCGCTCTCGCTCGGTGCCGACAGCACCGACGGTGAAGGCATCGCCTGTCGACCCGTGCCGCTGATCACGGCGGGCACCCTCGACGGGTACCTATGGGACTCCTACAACGCCCGCAAGGCCGGGGTCCAGACCACTGGTTCGGCAGTTCGTGGGACCCGCGGGCTGCCTTCACCGGGGGTCCATGCGCTGTCCGCCGCAGCAGGGACCGCTGGTTCCTTGGAAGATCTCATCAGTTCGGTCGATCTTGGTATCTACGTGTTTGCGCTCGCGGGCCTTCACAGCGGGGTCAATGCGATTTCCGGTGACTTTTCCGTGGGGGTTGAGGGGCGCATGATCCGCAACGGCTCGATCGCCGAACCGATCAGTGAATGCACCATTGGATCCACCCTGCAACGCCTCTTGTTGGACATCACGGCCGTCGGGTCGGACCGCATTCACATGCCCTCAGGTGTCGCTGCGCCCAGCATGATCGTCAGCGGAGTCCGACTTTCGGGGAAATAGGTCCTTTCTGTAGGTCCTAAACGAGAACACCCGCTCGCCGATAGGGGGTGGTGTCGCTTCAACACACACCTCCGGCCTTTGCGGCTCTGACCGCCTCAACGATCGCAGAACTCTGGACCAGGGTTCACATGCGATCCGAAGCTCGTCTTCATCAGCTGGAGCTCCTGGTTAGTCACCTCTTTGATCGACCCCTCAGCGCCGACGAGGCAACGCATGGGATCTCCTATGCCGAAGAACGAGCGAGCAGGCTGGGTCTCCTCGGAATATCGGCCGGAGCCTCAAAACTCCGGCGTGTCGCTGACCTTTTGAGCACCGAAGATGTCACCTCGCAAGAACCGGCCCGGGCCGAACGCCGGCCCGAGCTCGCCATACAGCTGGCCTCGTTAACCGATGAGGTTCGGAGCAACCTCGAAGATGCGGCCGCCGACCTTCAACTGCTTTCGAGGGGTCCGCAATCGGTCCTCGTCGTCGGGGCTCAGGGCGAACTCACCGACTCGATTCTCTGGTCGGCAGCTTCGGCCGGTCTCGCGGTTCGCTATCTCGCAACCCATGAAGTTCATCGAGCTCGAGAGATCGAGCCCGACGCGATCATCCAAATTCTTGACGATGCCGATCACATCGAAGACGTCACGGCGTCATTGCGCGAATGGAGCTCTGAAGTTCCGCTGTTGGCGCTGACCCCTCGGTTGGAGCCAGCGGAGCGCGTCACGCTGGCCCGTTCAGCCGACCTCATCCTCTCTCGCCGCAGTCATCCCGATGTTGTCAGCGAAGAAGTTCTTCGGGTAGTTCGCGGTTCCAGTTCCGAACTCACCGTTGGCCTGTTTGGTGCAGGAGCGACCGATCTTGCGGCCGCACTTGCTGCCGAGGGGCAAGGCTTGGTTCCCGCGGTCTATAGCACTGGTCCCGAGCTTGTTGAGGCTGTGGTCCAAGGAGAGATTCGCAGCGTTCTCTGCGCTCCACAACCCGACGGTCGGCCCGCCCTTAACCTTCTCCGTCTGCTGCGGAGTGAACGGCGCGGTCGAACGATCGTTGTTGGCTGTTTGTCCGTCCAAGGTTCCGAGCGGGTCGAAACCCTTTCGTTAGGTGCTGACTGCTTCTGGCCAGTGAACACCCCGTACCACGAGATGGCGGCTGAGCTCGCGAGTCGTGTGCGCCGCAATGCGGTGCTTGACGCATCGTTGGCTGAGGTTGCTGACAACTCGTCGGTCCCGTGGTCGGTCGGAAGCGTGCTGCTGCAGCGCATGATCAACGAGAGCGGTCGCTCGAAGTCCTCGGTCGCAGTTGCGCTGGTCAATCTCTCGGCCAGTCCCGAGATTGACAATCAGATCGCCCAGGCCTTTCGTCGCAGTGACGTGATCTCGCGGCGAGACAGTCGGTCCTTGATCATCGCATTGCGAGGCGCGGATCGAGCCACCCTGACCCGGCGACTCCAGGACACGATCGAACGGTTGGACCTCAACGTGTCCCGCGTTCGCTCGGCGATCATGGAGTACCCGACCGACGCCCGCTCAGCGAACCAGGCACTCGAGCGAGCCGAGTCGGCGATCGCTCGTTCGGCCAAGCTCGGTGGGCCTTCGGTCGTCGGGATTGACTGGTGTGAAGACCACGAGGCACCCCCGGACGTCATGGTGGTCGAGCCCGACCCGGCTCTGTCGTCCGCTTTGGATGCCAGCTTCCGCCGCTTCGGTCTGGACTGTTTGACCGTGGATCCCACAGGCCCGCGAGCCAACCTTCCCCGCTACGGCCAGATGCTGCCGCCCCGAGTTGCGATCTTGGATATCGATACCGATCGAAGCGGCTACATGGATGAGCTCCGCCACTTCCGTCGGCTCTATCCGGCTGAGTCAACAAAACTGGTCGTCGTCTCGAACGATGTCAGCCTGGCGTTGATCGACCAAGCATTCAGCGCAGAGGTCTTCGACGTGGTGCAGAAGCCGTACAACTTGCCGCTGTTGGTGCACCGCATAAACCGCGAGCTCCGCTGATGGCCGGCTCTCTCGTCTTCTTCTCGGCGCTCGGTCTGCTGGTTCTCACCGCGTCGTCCTTTCTGATTTTGGGAGCGGCCGCAGACTCGCGAATCGCGGATGCACAGAAGCGTCGGCAACGGGCCGTGGATGCATTTGCGTCGGTCCTCTTCTCGGAAGACTCCGCGCATGTGACGGCGTTTCCGGTGAAGCGGAGCGTTGAACGAGACACCCTCGTGGAGGTTGTGTCCACCCTTCCAGCGCAGCTCAACAGCGATGCCCGAGAGCGGCTACGAGGCGTTCTGGAAACACCTCGAACCACGCGAACCTTCGGTTGGCTCGCTCGTTCGTGGAGGTGGAAGAAGCGGGTCGACGCAGCCCGACTCTGTGGCCTGATGGGTTCAGTCGAACAGCGCCAGGCACTGCTCACCGATGATCATTGGACCGTTCGAGTCGTCGCGGTTGCCGCGTTGTCTGGCGCTCAGGTGGCTGAGCATGCAGACGTAGTTGCCGCGATGTTGCTCGATCCAGAGCCGGCCGTCCGGGTGGCTGCCGCCGACATGCTTCCACTGGGTGGGGTCGAGGCAACGTTGCCACTGAACGCGATTCTCGAGCAGACCAGCGTCGATCGCGAGTCGGCACTGCTCGCCGCTGGCCGCCTCACCGACCGTCTGTTGATCGGCGTGCTCATCCGTCATGCTCGTTGCGACCACGCGGAGAACCGAGTTCTGGCCGCGTCAGCGCTATCTCGCCAAAGTCCGATCGAAGTAGAAGACGTGCTTCTGGAGCTCTTGAGTGATCCCGAGCCCGACGTTCGCGCCACCGCGGCCGATGGGCTGGGCCGAATCGGGTCGCACCGGGTCCTTCGCCCTCTGCGATCACTCTTGACCGATGAGAGCTGGGTGGTCCGCCAGGCGGCCGAGCGAAGTCTCGAAGCGTATGGTCCCGCCGGAGGAATGCTCGTGCGGCAAAACGAGACACAGCGAGCCGAGCTACCAGCTTCCAGTCCCGATGCGCCGGTCGTGCCACCGCCGCTCAGTCGTTCGGAACGGGTTCGAGTCTCATGAGTGTCTTGATCACCGCCGCAGTGCTGTCCGCCCCCATTGCCCTCTTGGTCCTTTCGATTCTTCGAGCCTCTGCCATCTTTTCATCGGTCCGGAACCTCTTTGACGGTGGGGAGGACGCGGTCAGGCCGGTCATGGAACGTCTGGCGATCTCTCGCGGATCGCGGTCGGTGACGCTGCTTCTCGATCTCGCAGACCTTGGACCAACCGAGAGCAGCGTGAGGTGCGTTCAGCGGTTCCTCGAACAGCGATACCGCAACCTCGAATTACTCGTGCTGTGCGGCGGCCAACAGGTTCCGACCGAACTGCGCCTGGCGTTCGACCTTACCGAAGCAGGCACAGCTGGAACCGTGACCGTCCACCGATCCCGTCGTGACGACAGGGTCGCCTGTGTGGTCAGCGCATCAGATGGTGAAGACGCTCGGGCTCGGTGGCAGCACGCGTTGGATGTTGCATCGGGCGATCTCGTGTTACCGCTTGATGGCCGTTGGAAGCTATCCGCCAACGCCGTGGCGGAACTCGCAGCTCCATGGGCTCGCACACCACGCATCGCAGCAACCGTTGGGGTCGTACACCCCCGAAGTAGGGGACGACTGGGTACGACACGACTGGTGAGCACTAGGGCAGATCTCATTGCGACGGCAGGTCTGGGTGGCGGTTCCGCAGTTCGGGCTGCTCTCGGCGCACTTGCGTCAGGGAACGAGGGCTGCATCGCAGGCGTGTTCAAACGCGACCTGCTGATTCGACTCGGAGGACTTTCGGGTCCGGTTGCGGATCCTGCAACATGGACCGATGTTGGGCACCGTCTACAGGTGGATGCTCAGGTGAAACACATAGCCAACGCGGTGCATGTCCTGACACGCCCTCTCGGTCTGGTCGAAAGCACCGAGCGACGCCCGATTGGAACTCCTTCGGCAGGCCTACACGTATCGGTGAAGGCGAGAATGCCACGGTTGATTCTCACCGCTTCGGGCGGCATGGGCTATCTCAGCGTCGTTTCGATCCTTGCCGCTGTTGTTGGCCTCGTAACGAAGACCATTTCTTCCGACATCGTGTGGATTGCCGCTTCGGCGCCGCTGGTTGCTCTCACCGTCGTGGTGATCGGGCTGATGATGGATGATCGAGCCCTACGGCCGGTGGGGAGCACGAGAGCTCGGCTCTCTCTTCTTGCCGGGAGCTTGGGAGCCGGCCTCTGGGGCACGATTGGGTCACCGCTGCGTCGGCCGTCGCGCGAACTCCACCGAGCCTGAGGCCAACGCTTCGAAAACCGTTGCGGTGATGTGCTGGTCCACGACGACTGTGATGCCATGGTCTGTCACCTGTACCACCTGAGCGGTCCCGAGGCTCGATGCGGCCACGGACGACTGGGTAGCCCGGACCGAGATGAGGTCGACGATGTCACCTCGGGTAAGGGCAGGTGTAGCAAGCGGTTGAGGAAGGGTGATCGCCCGTCGATCCGGTTCGAGGCCGTGTCGATCGACCCCGATCTGGCCCTCAATGATGATCTGTCCAACACCGATCGGCGCGGTCGCGAGCTGGCCGCGCCGCTCGTCGGTTACCGCCCCGCGGGGGAGCAGCGCAAGTGGAAGTGCTCGAACCTCGGTGTTGTTGAGGGTTAACTCCTCGCCCGGCTCGATGACCTCAACGGCCACCAACACTGTCAACAGATCCCCCCACTGCGCCTGGCTCGTTCGGGCCGCGTTGAGGATCGACCAGGTTGCGCCGCCCACAAGCAAAGCCACAGCGAAGGCGCCAACCCTCCTGGGTGGCAGCGCTTGCAGTCGCATCTGGAATCGAAGCCGAGCGGCCTGGAAAGAAGAAAGCGGATCGGTCGGACGCGACAACGCGTCCGCCGAGTCAGATGTAGTTGTCAAGAGAACTCCGGGGGGTCGCACCCGGCAACGATCGAGTTAACTCGACGCCGCCTTGGTGTCAGACTTTTTCTCTGAACTCTTCTTCGTGTCCGACTTCTTGTCCGATGA
This sequence comes from uncultured Acidimicrobiales bacterium, assembly GCA_938029215.1. GTDB lineage: Bacteria > Actinomycetota > Acidimicrobiia > Acidimicrobiales > SZUA-35 > JABDIY01. Next base: position 14,213 of record CALHFG010000122.1, read on the forward strand.
GGAGGACGAGGTCGATGATTCCGAGCTCGAGGACGAGGGGCTGCTCTTTTTCTTGGAGCTCGCCGAGTCGTTCTTGTAAAAGCCAGAGCCTTTGAACGCGATTCCTACCGGTGAGAAGACCTTTTTCACCTTGTGGGTGTGGTCCTCGCCTTTGATGGTCTTGAGCGTCGCAGCCTTCATGGACTGCTCTACCTCGAAGCGCTCATCACATTCGACACATTTGTACTCATACAGCGGCATTGCCCGACAATTGTACCGGCTTTGGTGGTATTCACCTGAGTCGAGGTTCCCCTATTGCGCCGCCGAGATCGCCTCTAACATGGGGATATGAGTTCACCCGTCAGAAAAGCGGTCATCCCAGCGGCAGGGTTCGGAACCCGTTTCCTTCCGTTTAGCAAGTCGGTGCCCAAGGAAATGCTCCCCATCGTGGATCGACCGGTAATCGACTTCATCGTCGCTGAGGCCGTCGCCGCGGGGATGGACGACATCTTGATCATCACGTCGCGTCACAAGAAGGTCATGGAGGACCACTTCGACCGTTTCCCGGAGTTGGAGGTGGCTCTGGAGGCAAAGGGAAAGTCGGCTGAGCTGAAGGAAATCGTCGACATCACCAAGCAAGCAAACATTCACTTCATTCGACAGGGCGAAGCCTTGGGTCTGGGCCATGCCATCGGTATGGCCGAAGCCCATGTTGGCGATGAGCCATTTGCTGTGTTGCTGGGAGACGACATCATGCACGAACGGGCCGGCGTTCTGAGCGGGATGGTTGACGCCTACAACAACCACGGAAGTTCGGTCGTTGCCTTGATGGAAGTCGACCCGAAAGACATCAGCTCGTACGGTTGCGCAGCCGCCGAGCCCACCGATTCGGATCGACTGTTCAACGTCACCGACCTGGTGGAAAAGCCCGCTGTCGAGGATGCTCCGTCGAATCTGGCAGTCATGGGTCGATACCTGTTCACGCCAACGATCTTTGAAGAGATCCGTAAGACCGGCCCAGGAGTCGGCGGAGAGATCCAAATCACCGACGCCATGCTGTCGTTGCTCGACCGGGAACAGATGCTCGGTTACTCATTCTCCGAAGGCCGATTCGATACCGGCAAGAAAGAGGACTACCTGCGCGCCGTGGTCGAACTGACGCTCGAACGAGACGACGTCGGACCCGCGTTCAGAGAGATTCTCGCCGACGTGTGCCGCCGTGAAGGCTTGCTTGAAGGTCCTGCATGAGCCTGCTCCCTCTCGCTGACGCGCAAGAGCGGGTCTGGTCGACAATCGAGCCGATGGGTACCGTCACCATCCCTATCGGCGAGTCCCGCGGCTTGGTTCTGGCGCAGCAGGTTGTCGCCCGGGAGAACATCCCTCCCTTCGCTAACACCGGTATGGACGGGTTTGCCGTTCGCGCCGCCGACACCGCAGGGGCTTCGGTCGAAACGCCCGTCGCGCTGGCAATCGCGGGGACGATCGCAGCTGGTGCGGTCGCGGATCGTCCGCTGGAGGCGGGCGAGGCAATGCGCATCATGACCGGCGCTCCGATCCCCGAAGGCGCCGATGCGGTGATCATGGTCGAACTGACCGAGACCGACGGACCCGACGCCGATACCGTCCGGTGCAAGGCCGAGGTGGCGGCCGGGAATCATGTTCGACCAGCCGGCGACGACCTCACGGAGGGCACAGAGCTCTTCGAACCGGGGCTGGTCATCACACCGGCCCACATCGGAATGTTCGCAACCCTTGGTCTCCAGGAGGTTGAGGTAGTACGCCGTCCCCGCGTAGGGGTATTCTCCACCGGCGATGAGTTGATCACCGGACCCGAACCGCTGGGGCCCGGTCAGATTCGCGATTCGAATCGACCCCAACTGTTGGCCCTGGTGGCCGAAGCAGGTCTTGAGCCAGTAGACCTCGGATGGCTTCCCGACGATGAGGCTGTTATCGAACAAGCCCTTCGAGACGGCGCCGCGAAGGTGGACGCTCTGTTGACCAGCGGCGGTGTAAGCATGGGCGACTTCGACTTTGTGAAGACGCTGCTTCGCAAGCTGGGCGACATGCACTGGATGCAGATCGCCATCAAGCCTGCGAAACCGTTCGCGTTTGGCACCGTGCTGGGGAAGCCGATCTTCGGGCTCCCGGGCAATCCGGTAAGTTCCGCCGTCAGTTTTGAGATGATCGCGCGTCCGGCGTTGCTCAAAATGATGGGATACACCGACACGCTTCGCCGATCCATTTGGGCGCTTGCCGACGAACCGCTACTGCGTTCGCCGGACGGCAAAACTCACTTCACACGCGTGCGGGTCTGGGAGTCGATCGACGGCGCCCCTCGTTTCCGATCGGCCGGAGGACAGGGTTCCCACCAACTGTCGGGGCTTGCGCTGGCAAATGGTCTAGCCGCCATTCCTGATGGCGACGGCGTTCAGGCCGGTGATCGGGTTCGGGTTCTGCTCCTCAGCTAGTCAGCCGAGCGGCGGTAGGTGCCCGACCTGCCACCGGTCTTTTCCCACAAAGCAATGTCGCCGATGACCATCGACTTGTCAGCCGACTTACACATGTCGTAGATCGTGAGCGCCGCCACCGAGCATGCGGTCAACGCCTCCATCTCGACGCCGGTGCGCTCGATCGTGTCGACCGTTGCTTCGACCTCCACATAGTCATCGCCCAGCTCGAAGTTGATGACGATCCCGCCGATCATCAACTGATGACAGAGGGGAAGAAGGTCCGGCGTTCGTTTCGCGGCTTGGATTCCTGCGATTCGGGCGACGGCGAGAACGTCACCTTTGGCTACGGCTCCCCGAGCGATCAAGCTTGTCGTTTCGGGCTCCATCATCACCCGGCCTTTCGCGATCGCCCGACGATGAGTGGGCTCCTTGGGGGTGACATCGACCATGCGGGCGCGTCCCAGGGGGTCCAGGTGTGTGAGCTCTCGATCAGCCATTTCGTCAGGGTAGTCCTGCTGACCAGGGAGCGCTGGATGCAGCGGGTTTCGGCGTCTAGCCGCCGAGTTGGCTCATGCTCTTGGTGGGACGAATGAAGTGCACCTGGTTGATCGCGTGTCCGGCCCACTTCTTTTCAACCTCGGCCTGTACGGCGTTCACGATGTCGGCGTCGGAAGCATCCGATCGCAGCAACGGGCGCAAGTCGGTGTGCCCGAGCGCAAAGAGACAGTTGCGGAGCTGGCCGTCGGCGGTGAGGCGCATGCGGTCACAGGCCTCGCAGAACGGCTCGGTGACGCTGGCGATTACGCCGAACTCTCCAGAACCATCGGTGAATCGGAATCGCTCCGCAGGCGAAGAACCACGAGTGATCGGTTCGAAGTCAAACTCCGTCGCCGCGGTCTCTAGAATTTCCTTCTGGGTGACGACCCGATCGTTGGACCACTGACCCTGGGCATCGAGCGGCATGAATTCGATGAACCGAACGATGACACCATTGTCTTGGCCAAAGCGTAGGAAGTCGAGCACCTCGTCGTCGTTGATGCCCCGCATCGGAACCACGTTGAGCTTCACCGGGTCGAAGCCGGCCGCGACCGCAGCAGTGATTCCCTCGAGGACCCTGGGGAGTTCGTTTCGTTTCGTGAGCTCATGGAAACGGTCCGCGTGCAGTGTGTCGATGCTGATGTTGAGCCGCTGCAGGCCGGCGCTCTTCAGATCGTTGGCGATCAGCGCCAGGGTGGCGCCGTTGGTTGTCATCGACAGCTCGACATCGAGGGCCGCCAAACGCTCCACCAGAATCGGAAGCCGCGCCCGCACTGTCGGCTCGCCACCGGTGAGTCGAATCGACTTGACCCCGGCCTCGTTCACCAGAATCGACGCGACTCGAACGATCTCTTCGTAACTCAGGATCCCGCTGCGATCGAGCCACTCCATACCCTCTTCGGGCATGCAGTAGGCACACCGAAAATTGCACCGGTCCGTGACCGAGATCCGTAGATCAGTGTGCACCCGGCCGAACGTGTCGACAAGGCTCGTTTGTGCAGACTTCGCCATGGCTCCACGCTACTACCCGAAGCTAATCCGACCAATGTCGAGGGATGCCATCAGATGGCCGTATGTATCGACTAATAATGGGCAGTAATACCCGTCACATCGGCTGGCCGGTACCCATTTCACTCGATCAACTGAAGAAAGTACTTCTCACATGCCCCTGCCCCTCTGGCAAATGGCAATCTTGGCGGCTGTAGGCAGCCTTTGGATCGCTTGGCTCGTCGTTCCATTTATTCGTTCACTACGCACCCGCGAGCACGACTCCATCGGGTCGTTTCGTCAGCAGCTCAGCGCAATGGGCAAGGCACCCGAAGAGGTCATCCAGGAGCGCAGCAGCGGCGGTCATCTCGCCACCAGTCCGGCCAAATGGCGAGCCCAGTCGGCCCACAGCCGTCGCCGCCAGATCTTCCTCGCTCTGTGCATGTCGGTAGTGATTTCACTCGTCGGCGCCGTGATCGCTGGAGGGCTGTTCGTGGGGCTGCATCTCACCATGGACGTACTTCTCGGCACGTTCATCGCCTTCGCCAACCGCGCTGGTGCCCGTGAGCTCGAACGGCGCGAGACCGTGGTCTACATCGACGACTATGACCGGTACGACGATGAGTCCCCATTCGAGTGGGACGATGAAGAGGAACTTCTCGTCAACTACGGGTAGGAATCCCGTCGTCCAAGATAAACTTCCCCAGTCCCGAAATCTCGGGGGTGTAGCTCAGTTGGCTAGAGTGCCTCGGTCGCATCGAGGAGGCCAGGGGTTCGAATCCCCTCACCTCCATTCTTATTAGCTCCGCTCGCCTTCAGGTGAGCGGAGTTTCTACTTTTCGCTGTGCTCCTCGGAGCGTCGCGCTCACACGAAACGCAACGCTTGGTGCCGGGTCCGTTTGTTGCAGCTCGTTCCTCGCAGCAACGGCCAGACCCGGCACCAGGCGACGCATTCGTCGGACCCGAGGCGAGTGGACGCCTAATAAAACGTGATGTGGGCGCCTTGTGCGGGGGCGGAGGCGGTCCACCAGGTGTCCACGTTGGGGTTGGAGCCCGGCTCGGCGAAGGCCACGATGGAGCCGCCGAAACCGCCACCGGTGAGGCGAGCCGCATGGATCCCGGGTTGGGTGACCAGGTGGTCGATCATTTCCTCCACGATCGGGGTAGAGGCCTCGAAGTTGTCGGCGTAGCTGCGGTGGCCCTCGGTGAGAATGGAAGCCGCCAACGGAATGTCCGACGCTTCGAAGGCGGCGGCCATGGCGCGGACTCGATGGTTGTCGCCAACGACGTGGCGGACTCGCTTCTTCATCACCGGGTCTGTGAGAGTCTCGACCGCAGCAAGATCGGCGAGGCGCAGAGGGCCAATGATGTCTTCGGCAGCAAAGCATGCATCGCGACGGGTGGCGTATTCGGAGTCGGCAATCTCTCGCTGCTGACCAGAGTGAATGACCAGAATCTCCAGACCCTCCGGGACCGGCACAGGATTGATCGAGAAGTCGTGGCAGTCGATGAGGAGGGCCGAGCCGTCGACGCCGCACAGGCTGGAGAGCTGATCCATATTTCCGATCTCGACACCGGTTGCGGCAATCTCAGACGCACGAGCCATCTTGGCGAGTTCTACCCGGTCGCCGTCGCCATGCAGTGCCAGCAGTGCCGCGCAGGTAAGGGCGCTGCTGGTGGACAGGCCAGTGCCTCCTGCGGGGAGGTTGGAGTCGATGTCGACGTCGAACCCCCGACCGGTGCCGGCATGCATCGCCGCCGATGCGATGAACCGCCCCCATGAGTCGATCGATTGTGGGTCGACGGGCAGTTCGAAATGAATGTCGTTGGATTGGTTGGAAGAGCGGGCGGTGACGACACCTTCGGTGAGGGTTCCCGTCATCGTGATGCCGAGCTCGAGCGCCATGGGGAAGACGAGGCCGCCGGTGTAGTCGGTGTGTTCGCCGATCAGGTTGACGCGGCCGGGGGCGAAAGAGGTGAATGAAGCGCTCATGCGAAGAACTGCTGTGCGGTGGCCCAGAGTTGCGGGCTCACGAACTTGAGCTCGGCAACCGCGTCGGAGATTTTCACGCGGATGATCTCGTTCTCCTTTAGCGCGACCATCTGACCAAATGCTTCGTCATGGACGGCCTCGATCGCGGCTACGCCAAACCGGGTGGAAAGCACCCGATCGTGTGCCGTGGGTGCTCCGCCTCGTTGCACGTGGCCGAGAATGGTCACCCGGGTTTCATACCCGGTTCGCCGCTCGATCTCATGGGCGACGAGGTTGCCGATGCCGCCCAGACGAATGTGACCGTACTCGTCGTACTCGTCGGGCTTGATGTCGAGAGTTCCCTCTTTTGGTTTGGCTCCTTCGGCGACCACCACGATCGAGGCGTACCGGCCCTTTTCGTGACGGCGTTGCAGCGAAGCACACACCTCCTCGATATCGAACGGGTACTCGGGAATGAGGGTTGTCGTAGCGCCTCCGGCCATTCCCGCCCAGGTTGCGATGTGGCCCACGTGGCGGCCCATGACCTCAACAACCATGATGCGGTTGTGGCTCTCGGCGGTGGTGTGAAGGCGATCGATCGCTTCGGTTGCGATGTGGACGGCGGTGTCGAATCCAAAGGTTCGTTCGGTGATCCCGATGTCGTTGTCGATCGTCTTGGGAACGCCGACGACAGGAATACCTTCACGGAAGAGTTCGGCCGAACAAGACAGCGTGCCTTCGCCACCGATCGCGATGATGGCGTCGATCTCGAGATCCTCAACGGTCTGCTTGGCCCGCTGCACCCCGTCGGCAAACATGTACGGCTGCACCCGGCTCGTGCCAATAATGGTTCCGCCCCGGGGGAGTGTGCCTCGCATGCGATCAATGGTCAGTTCGCTGTACTCACCGTCGATCACGCCGCGCCATCCGTCGGCAAAACCGATAAGGGTGTCTCCGTAGTGTTTCTCGCCCTTGCGAACGATTCCACGAATAACGGCGTTCAGTCCTGGACAGTCTCCGCCACCGGTCAGAATCCCTACCTTCATGGTCAACAATCTACGGCGATAACGAGGGACTCGGCGGTTACCCGTCCGTCTCTTCGCTGTCGGTTTGCTCATCGGTCGAACCGGGCTCTTCTCCGACAGTCGGATCGGTGAGATCAGCGATATTTTCGGCCTCACAGTCGTTGTAGTCGGCGGGATTGGCGATCTCACCGATGGATTCTGAGTCGATGTTGGAGAGTGGAATGGGACCTACGGTGTCGCGAAGTTGGATCGCGTCCACATTGGCGAGCTGGGTCATCGTGCAGACCAGCACCTGGGTAGTAAAGCGGGTGTTGTTTTCTCGGAACTGCGCCTCGTCGTCGACGGTGATAGACAACAGCCCTTCGATTGGCTGGCTTGCAATCGGATTGAGGGACTCTGACAGTCGGGCCAGCAGCGGGATTCGTTCGAACTCAGACTCGATCGGTCCGGCCACGAGCGTGTCGAGAACTTCCTGAATACCAGGTGACTGTTCCCGGGCTCGGGTTACGCGCCACAGCGTGTTGTCTTCGGCAAGGAAGAACAGGTCGAGATCGAATCGACCCTCATCTTCGGGAACGGCAACGGTGGTGGTGGTGTTCGATGGACCCAGCAGGTCATAGGGGACGTCAGGGATGACCTCGGCCGCATTCTCGTTGGGGGAGACGCACGCCGCTGCGAGCAACACAAGCGCAAGGAAGGAGCGAAGCTTCATGTTGCGAGCTCTTCCATCTCGCCGGTTGCGTCGACCTCGATACCCGGAAGCTCCAGCACAAAGCGTGCTCCCCGTCCGGTTGGGGTTTGTCCGTCGACCCAAATGCGGCCGCCATGAAGTCGTACGTGTTCGGCCACTAACGAAAGGCCGAGGCCTACGCCCTTGGCGATATCGCGACGTCCGGCGTCCCCTCCGGCCCGAGAGAAACGATCAAAGATGCTCAATCGGTCGGCTGGATCGACGCCCGGGCCTTCGTCGATCACGCTCACCCGGACCCGGTCGTTGTGAAGGGCAACCAAGATCAGGGTGGCCCCGCCCGCATACTTGCGAGCGTTGTCCAACAGGTTCGAGATCACCTGGTGCAGGCGGCGCTTGTCGGCGGTCAAAATGAGCGCACCGAACTCTTCGGTCTCCACCGGGACCCCCGGGGTTCGGCTCTGAGCAACGACTCGACGAAGGAACTCCATTACTTCGAACGTGTCGTTTTCTAGCTGAACTGCGCCAGCATCGAGCCGGGAAATCTCCAGCAGGTCTTCAACCAACCGCTGGAACCGCCTGAGGTCCTTGGACAACAGGTCGGTGGCGCGTCGGGCTGCCTCGGGCATTTCGTCGCGGCGATGCTCTAACACTTCGACCGACGCGGCCAGGGTCATGAGAGGCGACCGAAGTTCGTGCGAGACATCGGACGCAAAACGCTCGTCTCGCTCGATCCGCGAACGGAGGGCTTCCACCATGTCGTTGAACGACCGGGTCAGCTTGGCAAGATCGGGGTCGGACTGCTCGTCCAGTTGTGTGTCGAAGTCACCACTGGCGATCGCCTCGGCGGCCTCAGCTGCATTTGTCACTGGCTGCAGAATTCGGCGCGCGAGGTAGTAGCCCAGGCCAGCGCCCAGAATCGTGGCGGTCGCGCTGGCGCCGATGAGAATGCGCCGCAGGGTGGCCAGCGTCCCCTCAAACTCGGTCATCGGCAGGATCTCGTAGTATTCGGCGTCGATCTGGCTGATGAACACGCCAGACGCGAACTGTCCGCCTTCGTTGGTCTGGAAGTGTTTCTTGGCAGCCTGACCAGGGATCACCTGGGCCCGCAAGTCCACGGGAATGTCCTCGATCTCGAGCCCGGACAGTGAGCGCGGTTCTCCACCTCGGGGGAGAAGTAGGACCTGGGCGTTGTTGGTTCGAACCAATCCCTCGAGAAACACCGGGATCTCTGCCGCCGCAGCTTCGAAGAGAAGGTCACGTCGTAGGTCCCGAGCATTTCGGAACATTTGGTCGATCGCTACCTCTTCGGTCTCGGCCAACAGCTGTCGCTGAGCGAGGACGAAGGTCGACACCGCAACGCCGGTCGACAGCAGCAACGCGCCGAGCGCATACGACAGTGAGACTCGGGCTCGCAGCCCGATGATTCGTCCGAGCAGACGCCGACGCGAGCCCAGCCAGTGAGGCTCAGGGTTGGAGCTTGTAGCCAAGGCCTCGAGCGGTCACGACGTAGCGGGGACTGGCAGCGTCCGGTTCGACCTTGGTGCGCAGCCGTCGGATGTGCACGTCGACCAGACGCCCGTCTCCGAAGTAGTCATAGCCCCAGACACGTTCGAGCAGAACCTCGCGGCTGAAAACCTTCCCGGGCTGGGAGGCCAGTTCGCACAGCAACTTGAACTCTGTCTTGGTGAGGTGAACTTCGGTTTCGCCCTGCATCACCATGCCCTCTTCAGGACTGATCTCGAGCTCACCTACCTTGACCCGCTGCATGTTGCCCTGTTCGGCATTGCGACTGCGCCGAAGCATTGCCCGAATGCGGGCCGATAGCTCCTTGGGGGCGAATGGCTTGGTCATGTAGTCATCGGCGCCCGCCTCGAGCCCCGCTACAACATCGTGAGTATCCGCACGTGCGGTAACCATAATGATCGGAACGTCGCTTTCGCGACGTAGCTGGCGGCAGACCTCGAACCCATCCATCCCTGGCAGGTTGATGTCGATGAGCACGACGTCGGGCGGATTGTCGGTGAATGCGTCCATCGCCGACTCGCCCGTCCCCGCTTCGGTAACGTCCCAGCCCTCTTCTTCGAGCGCCAGCTTCACTGCTTGGCGAATGCGCTCGTCGTCCTCAACGGTCAGAATGTGAGTCCCCACGCCCCTATGTTGCCTCATAAATGACCTCGATGGGAGGAGGCAGGCTACTTGATCAGCTTGGCGAGTTCGTCGAAGAGCTCTGGCGCAGCGCCGAGAAGAAGCGGCCGATCGTGATCCGGCGGCGTGAGGAACTCGACGCGAGCCCCTGCCTCGGCGGCGATAAGCCACCCTGCGGCCAAATCCCACTGGTTGAGGCCAGCCTCAAAGTAGGCGTCGTACGCGCCCCGAGCAAGCAAACAAAGATCCTTTGCCGCGGCGCCGAGCCGGCGGATGTCACGGACCTTGGGCAACAGCTCAACCAGGAGTTCTGCCTGCTCACGGCGTTGATCAGCCTGGTATGAAAACCCGGTGGCGACGAGTGCCTGGGCCAGGCTCGGGGTCGATGTTCGTGCGTGGAGCGCCTGGCTGTTCAGGGTCGCACCGCCGCCACGATGAGCGGCGTACATTTCGTCGGCTACGGGATCGAAAACGGCAGCGGCGGCGATGCCGTCGGCGTCGCCAACCGCGATGGAGACAACCCAGCCCGGAAGTCCATAGAAGAAGTTGGTAGTGCCGTCGATTGGATCGAGATACCACGTCAACCCCGACGTGCCGTCGCTGTCGGCTCCTTCTTCTCCAACGATGGCGTCGTCGGGGCGGTCCTTTTCGAGACGAGAGGTGATGAGCGCTTCGGCTGCCTTGTCAGCGGCGGTCACGATGTCGACGGTTGATGACTTGGTATCGACCGAGGTGACCGCGGCGTCTCGTTCGGACACCGCCAGTCGGCCAGCTTCGTAGGCCATGTCTACGGCAAGTTCTCTCAGGTCGGCCCAGTCCGTCATCGTTGATCTTCCGGGTGTTGTACGGCGTTCCACTCGTTCATCGCTCGCAATGTCAGTTGGGCGACGATGCCGACTCCGATGGCGCCACCGATTGCGAACGCGATGGCAATCAACGACGACCCCCATCGGGGGAAGCCCAGAAGATCGCTTGTGCCGAACCCGATGAGCCCGCCGAGCAAGCCGCCTAGAAGGATGCTGCCGAAAGCCAACCAGCGTGCGATGGTCGGCGGTGCAGAGGGGAGGGGGGTTGGGGCGGTAAAGCCCGCGTAGGGGAGGACCTCGTCGCTGGAGGAGAGGTTGTCGAGGTTGGAGTCGGTGGGCAAAGGCTCGACCCTGCCACCGGTTTCGGCACGGTCAGGCTCAGTTGTCATGAACGGAGACTACTCGTCGGCCGATTCGGCTTCGGTTTCTGAAGCGACAGCATTGTTGCGGATCTTGGTGGACACCTGGTGAAGGCCGGCTCGGCCAACCATCCGGAAGTTCCGCTCGAGCCCCATACCGCTGACGAGCATCAGGAGGAAGCCGCCGAACGCCAGCAGGAAGTGAATCTGCAACGTTCCGAGCATGACGACGAGCCCGGCGATGAGCCCAACGACCGACCAGCGAAGTGAAGACAGCGCGAGGCCATAGACCGTCGTCTCGCCTACTTCCCGAACCAACTCAGGGTCGGTCTGGTGCAGGTGTCGTTCAATCTCGTCGAGAATGTTTTGCTCGTTTTCCGACAGCGGCATTTGACGCTTACCTCTCCGAACCCGTGGACTTATAAGTCTCGCGCATCAATTGACAATCGGCAACGCGGGAGGGTCCATTACCCTCAATCAGGATTAGTGCTTCTACAAGGAACTTCGCGCGCTCTGTGGGCGAAGAATCCGAATACGACCAAGAAAAATCGCTCCGGGTGAGCCCTTGGCTGGTCATTTCACCGTCACCCGGTGTGTTGGTTTGAGCAGCCGACGCGGGTCGGCGTCGTACCACCAGCGGCCCAGGACGCTCTTCTCGGCCCGGAACTCGGTGACGATGGTGTCGCTCGCAGCCTCGGCGGCTTTGGCCTGTGCCTCGGTGACGAGGTCCGGCGCATAGCGGGCGGCGTTCGCAAGTTGTCCCAGCGAATCGACCGGTAGGTGGGCGAACTGAGATTGTTGAACGAGCCGGGCACCGAAGTCGGTCCGAGTCTCGCTCGGCCCGCGGAGCAGTCCGTGGTGGTGCTCGAGCGCTTCGGCGACCTCGGCCCAGGCGGTGTCGACCCGTTGCGCCGTGGAGACCGCCGACGACCGACGGCGGGCGAGGCGCGCCCGGCGGACCGCGGGAAGGCCGAAGACGATTCCAAGGAGTGCCAACGGACCCAGTATCCAACGCAAGCCGATTGTCGTTTGCGTGGTGCCGCTGGCAACAGGCTCCAAGGCGATCTCGGGCCCGTCGGTTGGAATGGAGTTCTGCGGCAGCTCCGATTCGGGCTGGTCGAGAGGGGTCGTGGTCGTGGTCGAATCGAAGTTTGGTTGGGTCGGCTCGTCCTGTTGGGCGTCAACGTTGGTGTAGCCGGTTCCGGATGGGGAGCCTCGTTGCGGCGTTGGCTCAAAGGCAACCCAGCCCAAATCGTCAAAGTAGGCCTCGGGCCACGCATGGGTGTGTCGGCCCGTGACCTGCCATGTGTTGGGCTCGCCGGCGACCGGAGACCCCCATGTGAAGCCAACGGCCACACGAGATGGGATCCCGAGCGACCGGGCCATGAGGGCGAAGGTGTCGGAGAACTGCTGACAGAAGCCGACGCGTTCGGCGAGGAACTGGCCATGTGGGTCGTCGTTGTTTCGAGGTGAAAGCGACACCGAGTAGTCGAAACCACGGAAATAGGTCTGCAGCAGGATGAGACGGTCGTAATCGGTGGCCGCACCTTCGGTGATCTGGCGGGCCGTCTGGGCTACGACCGGTGAGACCTCATCGGGCACATCCAGGTAGCGGCGCCGAATCCCTTGAGTTCCCTCGGTGCTCGCTCGACGAAGCTCGTCGGCGGTGTACAGCGGCACGAGCGACTCGACCGTGTATTCAAGATCCTCCGCTTCACCCGACCCCTCGAGCACGATCAATGACCCGCTCTCGCCGATCCAGTTCACCTTGGTTCCCGCCTCGATACGGGTCGGGGCGAATGCGGCCGGCAGCCAGTCGCCGCCAAGGTTCTGCAGTTCGAACGTCTGGGTAACCGACTGAGTGGTTCCGGCCGAGGGGCGAAGCCCGGGGAGGCGTCCGTCCTCTTCGCTCTGCTCTTGGCCTTTGGCGACCCAACGGCCGTTCTCGTAGGTGTCGAGACCGGCGAGCCGGTAGTAGCTCGGTCGTTCGGACGTAACTTTGAACAACTCGACGTCGGTCTGAGTGACGAGCCGACTTTGGATCGAGACGTAGGGGCTGATCACGACTCGGGTGGGATCTCCGCTGTTGCGCCAGTCGAGAAGCTCGGTTTCGTTGGCTCCTGGCAGAAGCGGGCCGGCGACCACACCCAACGCGACCGCCGCTGCGCCAAACAGTGCCGCACCGGAGGCAATTCGGCTTGGGCCACGACGTCGGTCGGCGGTAAGCCAGAGGTTCAAGCGTTCCCGGGACAGCCGGTGAGCGACGGTCCAGAGAATCACGGCTGCGCCAAAGATGAGCGTGCTGAGGATTCGATACTGGCCCGAGCCGATGACGGCGCTAAACACAAAGAGAAGCCCCGCAGGAAGGACCGGCTCGAACGCCAATCGCAAGCGCATTGCCGCCCAGTCGACGATGAACGCGGAGATCCAGGCTCCCGCCGCCGCTGCGGCGACAAATCCACTGATGGCGTCGACCGGTGCCCGTTGTGAACGGAACTGTTCCATCGCCTCGTCCGACACAAGCTGAAGTGCCTCGCGGGTTTCGATCGTGGGGATGACGCCAAACGACGCGGTCCCGGGAGCCAGCCAGTTGAGCAAGCCCACGCCGAGCGCGATCAGCGACAGCGGGCCGGCGATGAACAGTGGCACGCGGGCATAGCGCATCGCCAACGCAAACAGCGAGGATCCGAGGCCGGCCAGGAGAATCGGCACGATGTCGGTCGTTTGCTCGAAGATGCGAATAAAGCCGACCGACGCGGCGGGTACCAACAGCAGTGCAGCCAGCTCCGAGAGCGCCGGAGTGGATCGAGCTAACGAGGTGTTTCTGGCATCGCTCATTGGGGGACCGCCACGGCCGAGGGGTGAAGGATCTGTCGCCATTCAGTAACCGGGTCCGAGGCTCCGTCATGCCGGACGTGGTTAAGAATGCTCTGAACAGGGTTTGGCTCGCAGGTGATCACAATGATCGCCTGGTAGTTGCGACGAAGCGACACGATTGCGGCGGGTAGTTCGGCCTCGGGTGCGCCGGTCACAACCACCAGTGTTCCACCTCGGGTGCGACGGCTGAGGTCCTGCAGGGTTGTGAGCAGGGACGACTTTGTGGCCGCGGGAATGGAACTGGTGGGGCGAAGGGTGGCGAAACGGTCATCGACAATGTCCAGCTCGGACAAGCTATGAATGTCGGTGATGTGGGTGGGCTCGGTGGTGACGAGCCGAAGAGCGTCTTCGGTGCTCCAACCAGCGATCAGGGCGCTTAGCGTCGCTGACACCGCACGCTCGAACCCTTCGGTGCTGTACGCCGAGGCCCGGCGATCGAGGACGACCGTGGTTCGCCCCGTGCGCGGTCGTTCGTCGGTGCGGACCATCAGCTCGTCGTTGCGCGCTGTGGCCCGCCAGTTGACCCGGCGGAGCTCGTCGCCGACCACGTAGGGCCGAAGGGCGTAGAACTCGTCGCCACCGCTTCGCAATCGTCGATCCTGGTTGAGGTCACCGATTTGTTCCTGGCCCACCAGACCCTTCAACGAGTCGAATGGGAGGACGGGAGCATGCACCAGCAGCTGGGTTGCGGCCGACGCTCGAACCGTCGAGCGCATGAGGGCCAGGGGGTCGCCAAAGGAGATATCGAGCGGACCTACCTCGAGCAATCCTCGACTTCGGGTGGGCAACTGGTAGGCCACAACCGATTGCGATTTGCCTTTGATGCTGGCAAGTGACACTTGAGCGCCGCTGCTCCCACTGACGTGATCAGTGACCCGCAGCACGGGGGTGGGTCGACGTGAGCCGTTGTGGAGCTCGAGATCGATGCGGGCGGGTTGTCCAGCGCGCAACTTGGAAGGTGCGGCCCGCCGGCTTATTTCTAGATCGAGCTGGACCGATGCGGTGTAGATCACTGCGCCGACGATCGCCGCAGCCGCCATCGCTCCGAGAAGAAAGAGCTCGAGTGTTCCGAGTCCGCGACCCACGGCTGTGATCAGCACCCCTGCCATGAACAGGGCGAGGCAGGCGCGGGTTGGTCTCATCAGATGCGATCGTACGGGACCGCAACGGTCTCCAGTATGTCACCCACCACCCGGTCTGGAGTTGTGCCCTGAAGTTGAGCTTCGGGGCGAAGGACGAGGCGATGACTGATCACCGAAGCGGCGACCGCTTTCACGTCGTCGTCGGTAACGAACGCCCGTTGGGACGCGAGTGCATGCGCTCGGCTGACCTGCTGCAGGCTGAGGGTGGCCCGAGGCGACATGCCTAGTTCGATCGAGGGGTGGTTTCGGGTGGCCTCGGCGAGATCCACCAGATAGGCCCGAAGTTCCGGCGCGATCTGGACTCGCTTCACCATCGCAATCATGGTGTTGATGTCGTGCGCGGTGGCCACCGCGGAGAGCTGCTCAACCAGGTGGCGCGTCTCGTGCGTTTCCAGGATGGATAGCTCGTCTTCGCGGCGGGGGTAGCCAACCGAGATTCGCATGAGGAACCGGTCCAGTTGACTATCGGGCAGGGGATAGGTGCCTTCGGATTCGATGGGGTTCTGGGTGGCGACCACCATGAACGGTTGTGGAAGGCGGTAGCTCGTGCCGTCGACGGTGACCTGTTCTTCGGCCATCGCTTCCAACAATGCCGATTGGGTTTTGGGTGAGGCTCGATTGATCTCGTCGGCGAGCACGACATTGTTGAAGATCGGACCCTGGCGGAACTCGAATTCGGCGGTATCTCGCTTCCAGACGCTGATGCCGGTCACGTCGGCGGGGAGAAGATCCGGAGTGAATTGGATTCGGCCCATGTCGACTTCGACCGATTGAGCCATGGCCTTGGCAATCGTGGTCTTACCGACGCCGGGAACATCCTCGACCAAGAGGTGTCCTTCGGCCAGAAGGCACAGAAGCGCCTGTCTGACAACGACCGGCTTGCCTCGCACAATCCGCTCGATGTTTCGTGCTACGGCGTCGAACGCCGTGACGAACTGCGCTACGGCGGCCTCGCTCAGCGAGCCATCTGCCGATGAAGACATGCCATTGACCGCCGTGCTCGTGGATACGGCGTCGATCGGTCCGGTGTCAGCTGAAGATGTGGTGGTCATTCGTTCCTTCCCCGGTCCGCCAACCGGCAGCTCTCAGGGTACCTGAGAGACTACGTTGGGTTACATGGAGGGTGTAGGTCGCGAGGGGAGATTGCCGTGAGTCGCCCAATACTCGCGCTCGACGTCGGCGGAACCAAGATCGCTGCCGGTGTCGTGAGCCCCGAAGGGCGGCTTCTTGAGCAGCGCAACGGACCGAATCCCCAACTCGAAACCCCCGACATCATCGCCGAGGATCTGTTCAGCTCAGTCTCAGAATTTGTGGGCGGTTTCGGCTCGTTCGACCAGTTCGATGCTCTTGGCGTCGGGTGCGGCGGTCCGATGGACCGCGGCGGGACTCACGTGTCGACACTCAACATTCCGGCGTGGCGTAGGTTTCCGCTGCTCGAGCGGCTGCGAGACCTGACCGGTCTGACGACGGCCATAGATAACGACGCCAAGGCACTCGCACTCGCTGAGGGTTGGGTCGGTTCTGCGGCCGGCGTCGACGACTACATCGCCATGGTGGTGAGTACCGGCGTCGGTGGTGGCATCGTGCTCAACGGTCGTCTGCTCGAAGGCGCCGCGGGGAATGCCGGCCACATCGGCCACGTCTTCGTGTGCCCAGAGTCCGACCTGGCCCTGCCCAACCATGTTGCTGGTCTGCTTGAAAGCGAGGCCTCGGGAACGGGGATAGCAGCCCGAATCGGCGCTCCCGCGGTTAACGCGACCACCGAAGAGATCCGCCACTCGGGGATGTTGGTTGGGCGAGCGGTCGGATCGGTCGCAAATTTGCTCGATCTGAAGCTCGCACTGGTGGCCGGATCGGTAGCGCTGGGCTACGGGGAACCGTTCTTTAGTTCGGCCCAGGCCGAAATCGACCGGCTCTGCACGCTCGAGTACAGCCGGGGAACCCGAATCCAGCCCGCCGGGCTCGGAACGGAAGGGCCGCTCATCGGTGCCGCCGCCGTGGCGTTGCGCTACCTGAAAAGGCTGCCCCGGTCTTTCTGACGCGCCTGTCCTGCCAACCGCCTCGTCGATCAACTTGTGGTTTCGGGCGCGGCCGACATCGATCGAACCTACGATCTCGACCATGGTCACCGTGAAGCTGGCAGAAATCGAAGAAGCGACCCGCCGGGCGCTGGAAGTTCGTGGAGCGGCTCCCGGGGTAGCGGCTGCGGTGGCTGACGCCGTGAAGGTCGCCGAGAACAATGGCAACCGTATCTGTGGCCTCTACTACTTAGAGAGTTACTGCGTGCAGCTGGAGACCGGTCGCGTCGACGGAGCAGCAGAACCGGTCGTCATGATCGATCGTCCGGGAGCGGTAACCGTCGATGGTCGAATGGGGTTCGCCCAGCCTGCTTTTGCCGCCGGGTTTCATGCCGCGGTTGCATCGGCGACCGAGAACGGCATCTGCGGCCTCGCGGTTGAGCACACCCATACCTGTACCTCGCTCGGCTACTTCACCGAGCAGCTCGCCGGGGCCGGGTTGATCGCCATCGGTGCCACGAACTCCACCGCCCGAGTCGCGCCCCCTGGCGGCGCGAAGCCACTGCTCGGCACGAACCCCTTCGCG
>CALHFG010000123.1 GCA_938029215.1 uncultured Acidimicrobiales bacterium
CGAGCACGGCGAGCACTGTTCCGAGCACGCCGACCGCACCGCTTCCCACAACCGTAACAACAGCGCCTACAACGAGCGCCACAGCCGGGATGAGCCAGCGCATACCGACACTCAACGACTCCATGGCCGCGGTCAGCGCCAAGTAGAAGATCGGGAAGCTGATTAGCACCAAGATGGTCGAGCTCACGAGCCCACCCATCAGCGTGAAGCTGAGTCCTTCCCAGAACGGATCGCTGAGCGCCAGCGGGAAGAGTCCCGCAACGGTAGTGACCGCGGTCGCCACCAGCGGGCGGAAACGCCGGGTCACCGCTTGTTCGATCGATGCACTGAGAGAGTGACCTTCGCGTCGCGCCTGATTGGCGCTGTCGACGAGAAGAATCGTGTTGTTCACCACCACACCGATCAGCGCAATGAGTCCTACCCCGCTGAAGAAACTGATGCCATTGTCCGAGATTGCCAGCGCAGCGGTGAGACCAAGGAAGCTGAACGGAATGGCAAGGAATACCAGAGCCGGCTGAAGGATGGATCGGAACTGGATCACCAGAAGCAGGAACATCAGCACCAGAGCCAGCGAACCGAAGGTTCCCAATGCGGCGAAGTCGTCCTGGTTGTCCGACTCCTGACCGAAGTCGAACTCCAGAGCGTCAGCAGGTAGACCAAGTTCCGCCAACCGTTCTGGCGTCGCCAGCCGTTCTTCGATGAGCTCTTGGGTGGCATTGAGGTTCGCAGTGAGGTCGTTGTTGTCGAAGTTTGCTCGCACCTCGATGAAACGATCGGGGCCGCTGCGGGAGATGATTCCGGCCGTGCTCTCGAGCGCTGTGACGACCCTTGTTGTATCGCCGCTCTTATCCAGAGTCTGCCCCGGCAACGTGGCCACGAGCTCATCGGCAAGCGCCTGCGCCGCCTCAGGGTTGTCACCGGTGCTGATCTGAACAGCGAACGGAAGACCGAGCACCGGCGGCCCAGCGTCCAGTACCGACACCGTGAGGCGGGCACCAGGAACGGCGTCGAGGGCCGACTGCAGTTCGTCCTTCAAGAACGGCGCCTTGCGGTCGTCGGATCGATCATTGAACGCGGTGAGGTCGATGAAGTTCTCGGCCCGACGCACGTTTCCACGTACGTACTGCGAGCGAACGAGGTCATCGGCAAGCACGTCGACGGTGACCGCATCAACCTGCTCAGAAATCGCCTGGGCATCCTCGATCGTCGTTCCCGGAGGGAACTCGGTTTCGACAAAGAGGATGTTGGCATCCTTGGCGGAGGGGAAGATGTTGAAGCCCAACGATCCTGCGATCTGACCGGCGCCGCCAATCGCCAAGACGGGAAGAGCGGCCAGCAGCACACCAACGACGATGCCCAAGGCGCCCTTTCGAGCCGGGAAAGACGCCAAGCGACCCACCAGCTTTGCCAACTTGTTCTCGAGGGCGATCACCGGATTCTTCGATGGACCACCTGCAAGAAGCACGAACTTTCCGAGAGCAGGAATGAAGACCACCGAGGCGATGTAGCTGGCCACCAGGGTGATGATCACGGTGATCGGGATCGCCCGGATGAACTCTCCCAGGATTCCGCCGATGAAGGCGAGCGGGCCGAAGACCAGGACGGTGGTAAGCGTGCCAGCGAGAGACGCCAGGGCCACACGCGTGAGGGACACACCGAGGATCCGTTCCTTCGTTCCACCTTCGGATTTGGTTGCGTCGATCGATTCACCAATGACGATGGCGTCGTCTACCAACAAGCCGAGGGTCAGGATCAAACCGAACAACGTGATCGTGTTCAAGCTGTAGCCGACCACGAAGAGAATAAGTAGCGCAGCCGCGACCACCGTGATCATGAAGAGTGCAGTGACCAGGCTGGCTCGCCAACCGATGAGCAACAGGCTCACCACGGTGACGGCGATGAGCCCAGTGACAAGGTTGCCAATGAGGCTGTCCACCTGGATTCGGATGTCGACGGCGAAGTCACCTGTGACGTCGACCCGGAAACCGTCAGCAAGCTGGGGGGCTTCGTCGAGGCGATCGTTCACGCGATCACTGAAGCTCAACAGGTCGAGCGACTCGTCGTCGGCATCACGGATGAGGCCAACCTGAATTGCTGGAGTAAAGGTCTCGTTGCCGGCGAAATAGGTACGGGCGTACCGCGTTTGACGTTCCTGAACACTGCCGTCCAGCCCCTGGGCCTCGGTAATGAGCTCGCGGGTCTCGGCCAGGGTGACACCGGGAGTCCCGGCCAGGTGGGACCGAATCTTCTCGGCCTCGGCCTGAAGAACTTCCGCACTTACGCCCACGGGGCCGCTGACCGACACGAGCACGTCGTAAGTCTCAACGAATTTCGCGGCATCAAGAGTAGAGAGATCGATCTGCGCCTGGGGAGGAACCGAGACCGACGAAGCTGCGGTCTCGAGCAATGCAACGCCCTCAGGGCTAGTGAACCCAGACTCGAACTGCACGATCGCAAAGAAGCCGTTGGGGTTGGCGTTCATGGTGACGCTGTCGACACCGTCGACTTCGCTGAATGCGGTCGCCAGCGGCTCGGCGAGATCTGCATCGACCAGTTCGACATCGTCAACGAAGTAGACACCGCTGGTAATCGCAATCGGAACATCGATGGGCGGGAAGCCTTCTCTGTCGAGACCGCTGAGGAACGCCCAGGCACCGCCGCCGACGACAGCCAACCAGACCGCCAACGTGATCGGCCACTTTGCGGCGGCGAACATACCGATCTTTGCGATGATCGACGTTCTCGGATCCTCCTGCACCAAGGAGCTAGTTGCTTCAGTATCCGATGGCCGCGTGTCGGTGAGCATAGGTTCGATCGTAGATTCCACGCATACAAACTTCCGCAATGCGGTAGAAGCTTGTAGCAAATGTCACGTTGTTGATTGCTTCCAGCCTTTGAAATCCATCGTGTTGTCTTGCTGGCCCGGCGACAACCTTCCCCCGACCTCCAGATACCATTGGCCGGCGTGAGTAGCGCACCAAAGACGTTGGTAGACAAGGTTTGGGACCGCCATGTGGTCCATGCCGGTTCAGACGGTCAGCCCGACCTTCTCTATATCGATCTTCACCTCATCCATGAGGTCACTTCTCCTCAGGCATTCGATGGTCTTCGAATTGCCGGTCGCAAGGTTCGTCGTCCCGATCTGACGTTGGCAACCGAGGACCACAACGTGCCAACCGAGAACATCGACCAGCCAATCGCCGATGAAATCAGTGCAAAGCAGATCGACACCCTGAGGGCCAATACCGCCGAGTTCGGGATCACCAACTACGAAATGGGCTCGCCTGGACAGGGCATCGTTCATGTCATTGGCCCTGAGCAGGGTCGCACCCGCCCCGGGATGACCATCGTCTGTGGCGATTCCCACACCGCGACCCACGGAGCGTTTGGTGCCATCGCATTCGGCATCGGCACCAGTGAAGTCGAGCACGTGCTCGCAACCCAGACACTCCCCCAGCAGCGCCCTAAGACCATGAGCATCACCGTCGATGGGCCGCTCCCCCAGGGTTCTACGGCCAAAGACCTCATCCTCGCGGTGATCGGACACATCGGCACCGGCGGCGGCATCGGCCACATCGTTGAATATCGCGGCCAGGCATTCACCGACCTTTCAATGGAAGGCCGGATGACCGTATGCAACATGAGTATCGAAGCCGGAGCCAAGGCTGGCATGATCGCCCCGGACCAAACCACCTTCGATTACCTAGAGGGTCGGGAAGGCTGCCCCACCGGCGCCGAGTGGGACGCCGCAGTTGCCGATTGGAAAACGCTGCCCACCGATGAAGGCGCGACGTTCGACACTGAGATCGTGATCGACGCAGCCACCATCGTCCCCCAGGTCAGTTGGGGAACCAACCCGGGTCAGGTAGCGCCACTTTCGGGCGCAGTCCCCGCCCCGTCAGATTTTGATGACCCATCGTTGGCCAATGCCGCCGAGCGGGCGCTTGAGTACATGGACTTCACCCCCGGCACACCGTTCTCCGATATCGGTGTCGACACCGTGTTCATCGGGTCCTGTACCAATAGTCGCATCGAAGACCTTCGTGAAGCTGCCGGTGTCGCGAAGGGTCGCAAGGTCGCTGACGGCGTAAGGACACTGGTCGTTCCCGGGTCCCATGCCGTGAAGGCCCAGGCGATCGAAGAAGGTCTCGACGCTGTCTTTATCGAAGCTGGTTTCGACTGGCGCGAACCGGGATGCTCGATGTGCCTCGCTATGAATCCGGACAAGTTGTCGGTCGGCGAACGCTGCGCGTCAACCAGCAACCGAAACTTCGAAGGCCGTCAGGGCCGAGGTGGACGTACCCACCTCGTCTCTCCCGGCGTCGCCGCCGCAACCGCCATCGTTGGCCGGTTCGCCCATCCATCCGACCTTGCTCATCTCAACGATTCGGAAGGCTGAGATCATGGAACCAGTACAGGTAGTAACCGGCACCGCCGTCCCGCTCGATCGGTCCGACGTTGACACCGATCAGATCATCCCCAGCGACTGGCTCAAGCGAGTAGAGCGCACCGGGTTTGAAAAGGGTCTGTTCTCCGAGTGGAAGGATGACCCTGCCTTCGTCATGAACGACGAGCGATTTGCGGGTGCTTCGATTCTTGTGGCTGGCGAGAACTTTGGCGTGGGCTCCAGCCGAGAACATGCCGTGTGGGCTATCCAGCAAAGCGGCTTCAACGCCGTGATTTGCCCGCGGTTTGGCGACATCTTCCGCAACAACAGCACGAAGAACGGACTGGTTCCCGTTGTGCTCACCGCCGCCGAGGTGTCCACGCTCATGGCCGCAATTGAGAACGACCCCGATCTTGAGATCACGATCGACGTGGCCCGACGCTCGGTAGAAGCGCCCGCCATCGGCTTCGAGGCCCAGTTCCCACTGGATTCGGCCACCCAAGAGCGGTTCATCGAGGGGCTCGACGACATCGGGCTCACCCTGCGCCACGCCGACGCCATCACCGCCTACGAATCTCGCTAACCCACCCCAACGCCACACCTGGTGACGGGTCTGTTTGTGGCACGAGGGACGAGTGACACAACTGGACCCGTCACCAAGTGTGGCGTTGGGTCGCGCGACCTAAAAGGAGTTTTCGGGAACCAAGGGCGGTTGGTGGTCGTCACAGTGGTATGAAGCGGACACTTGCATCCATCTCCCTCGCCCTCACACTCGGTGCAGTCTCTTGCACCAGCGATGATCCCGCGGCGCTGCCAACCGAGAACCTGACCAGTGAGGACATCATTCTCACATCGGGTCTCCAGACGTTGGGCGACTGTGACGCTCTACTCGAGCGGCTGATCGCCGAGGGTCTTGAGCGCGTCGGCCCATATGGCTTTGGCCAAGGGTTCTGGGGCCCCGAGGTCATGGAGGCCGAGATGGCGATGGAGGAGTCTCGCGACGACGCCATGTCGGATTCGAGTGACGCTGCGGTGACTACCACCCAGGGAGGCAGCGACGACGGCGTCTCGGGTACGAACAACCAAGAGGTAGGAGTCGACGAAGCCGACATCGTCAAGACCGACGGCAACCGGATGATCGTGGTCGCCAACGGGAAGGTTCAGATTCTCGACATCAGTTCAGGCGTCCCGACGCTTCGCCACACCGTGAAGCTCGACGAGTACGGAGGTTCCGGCGAACTGTTTATCAACGGCGACCAGGCACTGCTTATGAGCCGAGTCTGGACTCAACGCGACCTGGGGTTCGATGGCGAATGGGGACGATCAACCCGCCCGGCCGGCACCCAGATGACCAGGATTACACCGATCAGTCTCGATGACGGAACTTCTGGCTCGTCGATCGAATTTGAAGGTCACTATCTGTCGGCCCGAGAGGTTGATGGGTCGATCCGCATCGTCATCTCAGCTGGCATGGGCAGCTTCGGCTGGCTCTTTCCATCCAATCCGAACACCGAAGACCTCGCGACCGAAGCAAACAAAGAACTGCTGCGGAAGAGCACCATCGGCGACTGGCTGCCCTCATACCGAATGCTCGACGGAAACGACGTAGTCGACGGCGGCTTGCTGTTTGACTGCGATCGGACCCACATCCCGGCCGATTTCTCCGGTTTCGGCAGCATTGGAATTCTCACCGTCGATAGCAACGACAACTTTGCCCTCACCGACTCTCTTGGCGTTGTCACCGACGGCCAGACGGTCTACGCCTCCACAAACCGCATGACAGTCGCGACGCCCCGGTACCCAGAATGGGATCCGAACACTGGCCAAATGGTGGACGGCCAGAAGCTATGGACCGCCCTACACAACTTCGATATCACCGACCGCTCCGAGGCGACCTACGTGGCGAGTGGTCGGGTTGACGGTTCTCTCCTGAGTCAGTACTCGCTGAGTGAACACAACGGCTATCTGCGGGTTGCGAC
Organism: uncultured Acidimicrobiales bacterium; assembly: GCA_938029215.1. Lineage (GTDB taxonomy): Bacteria > Actinomycetota > Acidimicrobiia > Acidimicrobiales > SZUA-35 > JABDIY01. The sequence continues at coordinate 6,367 of CALHFG010000123.1, forward strand.
CACCGAACAGGTGGGCAACGACTGGAACGATACGTCCAACTCGGTTGTCGTGCTTGCTGAGCAAGGACAGACGCTTGTGGAAACCGGCCGAGTCGATGGCTTGGGCGAGGGTGAACAGATCTTTGCGGTCCGATTCCAGGGAGACACGGCCTACGTCGTGACCTTCCGCCAAACCGATCCGCTCTATGTCATAGATCTCAGCAATCCGGACGCTCCGGTTACCCGGGGCGAATTGAAGATCCCCGGTTTCTCCAACTATCTGCATCCAGTAGGCGACGGGCTACTCCTCGGGATCGGCCAGGATGCCACAGACGAAGGTTTCCAGACCGGCGCCCAAGCTTCCCTGTTCGACGTGTCAGACCCCACCAATCCCCTCCGGATCGACACGTTCGAACTAGGCGGCGAGAACAGCCATTCGATCGTTCAATGGGACGCTCGAGCATTCACATACTGGTCTGAAACCAACACCGCAATCGTGCCAGTCGAAAGCTGGGAATGGGATGAGGTGACCGAGAGCAACAAGGCATCGGCCGTCCTCATCACTATCGAAGACCGCAAGCTCGTCGACGCTGGCGAAGTGAGCCACAAGGCGATCACTCAGTGTGAAACCAACGAGGGCGTCGTGATCTATGACGAACCGGTGGATGACGAGGGCGACGCTGAAGCGTCATTCGCCACTCAGCCAGCTCCGGATCGAGAAGAGTTCTGCTGGAGTTTCGCTCCCGGCGTTATGCGCACCGTCATCGCCAACGGCACGCTCTACACCATTTCCGATGCAGGCGTCCACAGCTGGGACTTTGAGACCCTCGCCCCCGGCGAGTGGGTGGCCTTCCAGTCGTAGGGACTTACACGCCGACAACGTCGACGTTGAGGATTCCTTCGAGCTGCCGCAGGCGGGATCCGAGGGACTCGCTGAGAGGTTCGCTCGTGGTGATGACCATCACGGCGCCGGTCTCATCGTCGATACGGCCGACGTTCATGTCGTCGATGTTCACACCTTCTTCGCCAAGGACGGTTCCAACGACTCCGATCATGCCAGGGCGGTCGTCGTTTCGTACTACCAGCATGTTTCCTGCCGGCGGTACATCAATGTCGTGGTCGTCGAGCTTGACGACTCGAGGCTCATCCTGCAGTCCGCGAACAGTGGCCGAGATCGACCGACCGCCCCCGGTAATGGTGAGCAGGCTGATGTACTCGCGTGGCTGATTCTTCGAAACCACATTCAGCTGAATGCCTCGGCTGGACAACATGCTCCGGGCATTCACATAGCTGACCGACGCGTCGCTGGTGCGCAGCAGGCCCTTCGCGGCCGCCAAGGTGACCAGCCGGTCGTCGTAGCCACCGAGTTCGCCTTCCAGAGAGAGCACCACCCGCTCGGGCAACTTGTCCACGAGGCCGGAGAATAACGCTCCGACCTGCTCGGCAACCTGGAGAAACGGCTTGACCGTTCCGGGTACTTCGCCGGCATCAACATTGACTGCAAACGGTACGAAGTCGCCCGAGAGCGCAAGGTTCACCTGCTCAGCAATTGTGAGCCCTGCCCTGTCTTGGGCCTCTCGGGTGGAGGCGCCGAGGTGAGGGGTTACGACCACTCCGGGATGAGCGAACAACGGCGACTCGGTCATGGGCTCGGAGGAGAAGACATCCAGGCCCGCTCCTGCGACCTTGCCACTATCGAGACCCTCCATGAGAGCGACTTCGTCGATGATGCCACCGCGCGCCACATTGATAACCCGAATGCCGTCCTTGGCCTTTGCAATGAAATCGGATCCAATCAGCCCAATGGTCTCGGGCGTTCGCGCAACGTGGACGGTCACAACGTCGCTCTGCGCCGCCAGATCGTCAAGCGATACGAGCCGAACGCCGAATTGTTCGGCTCGTTCCGGCGAAATGAACGGGTCAAAGCCGACCAGATTCATGTCGAAAGCCCTGGCCCGCTGAGCGACGAGTGAACCAATTCGACCGAGCCCGATAATGCCGAGAGTCTTGCCTCCCAGTTCCATTCCAGTCCACTTGCTGCGTTCCCATCGCCCCTGTACGAGCGCGGCGTGGGCCTGGGGCGTGTTTCGGGCGGTGGCGAGGATCAGCGCCATGGTCTGTTCGGCCGCACTGAGAACGTTCGACAGCGGCGCATTGACCACCATGACGCCCTGTTCGGTGGCAGCGGCGACATCGACGTTGTCGAGACCAACACCGGCACGGCCCACAACCTGTAGTTCGGTTCCCGCTTTGAGCATCGCTTGGGTCACCGTTGTCGCGGAGCGGATGATCAGCGCAGCGGCGCCAGGGATAGTGGCGTGGATTTCTTCCGGAGACAGCCCGACTTGGACATCGACGTCGTGTCCCGCCTCCCGGAGAAGCTCGAGGCCGGATTCGGCCAACTTTTCGGTAACAAGGACACGTGCCATGGCTTATATCATTCCCGACCGAAACGCACTTTCTACCACGATGTGGCAAAAGCCCTAACAATTCAACGAAATCGACTGCTCGAAGCAGCCGCACGGCTTATCCGATGGCGCCTATTCCGATCCGTCGAGCAACGCGTCGGCGACGGCGCGGCCGCTGCGAAACGCACCTTCCACCTTCGCCTCGCCGAAGGCGTCGCCGGCAAGATAGATCGGTCTGCTGGTGCCCTCTACTCGCAAACAGCGATCGGTGTGGCCACTCCGAGGTGCGGCGTACCGCCACTTCTTTACCTGGATAGAGGTGGGTTTGACCGACCCGAGGACCCTGCTGAGCTCAGCCTGCAGTCGGTCCAGAATCGCGTCGTTGGAGAGGTTCCACAGTGCGGCGGACAGCGCGGGCTCGGTATGGAACGTAAGCAGAGTCTCCGGTGAGATGCCCTTGGTTTTGTTGTCGGCGATGAAAGTAAACATTGGGTCCAACGGTGCCTGCCGGGCTCCGATGGGGCCAAGCACACCGGACACGTCGTCGTCGGTTGCGACCAACAATGCGATCACGCAGTCATAGGTGACAAGAAGCGCATCGTCGGGAACCGGGGTGCCGCCGGCCCGAAGCATGTCGACCGATTGTGGGACCGGCGAGGTAATGACCATCGCGTCGACTTCGTCGGGGACCCTGGTAGCTGCCTCATACGTTGCGGTGAGGCTGTCACCGCTGTCGATCACTGCATCTACCCGCTGTTTGACAACGATCTCGGCTCCAGCGTTCCGACACGCGGCCGCCAGGTGCTTCGCTAGCTGCGACATGCCGCCCTCGGTCCGATATCGCGGGTGTCCATCCGGGTCGTTTGAATCAAATCCGTTGGTCCAGACTCCGACGATGCCGTCGGCCTCCCACATCCGTACGGCCTGGGCGAACTCCTCTGATCGCACGGTAAAGAATTGGGCTCCATGGTCAACGACCGCATGACCTATTCGCCGGGTGGCAAGCCTGCCGCCAACGGACCGACCCTTGTCGACGATCGTCACGCTCTTGCCGGCTTCGGCCAACGCCAAGCCCGCAGTAAGCCCGGTCATGCCTGCTCCGACTATCAGAACGTCCTTTTTTGTCATGATCCAGCTCGCTCTTCGTCTATCCGCCCGGATCCTATCGGCAGGGACATTCGGCGGATGAAGGCACTACAGCGCGGCCCGACGGACGGTGGCCCACAGGCCGGTGCCAGCGTTCGCTGTCACCGCGTTCCACTCACCCGGCAGAGCCTTCACAACGTCGTGCACCGGCAGGTGAATCGGAGTCTGGTCACCCATGGTGTTGACCCATAGCAGCGTGCCGTTGGGCCGCAGCACCCGATCAACCTGATCGGGGAACAGGAACATGTTGATGCACATCACCACATCAAAGGAGTCGTCAACGAACGGCAGGACCGAGGCATCGCCTCGAACCTGGGAAGTCTGGAGCGCCTGGTCGTTTCTGATCATTTCGGCGGACAGGTCGAACGCGACATACTCGGTTATGAACGTCGCCAGCACCTTGCCGCCCGCGCCGGTGCCGGATCCCAACTCCAGCAGCCGAATGTCGCCGAGCTCGATCCCACCACGCTCGACGGCATCTCTGACAGGGGCCGCCTTGGTCGGGTTGACGTGGTCCTCACTCCAGTCCGGGGCGAGTCGGTCGAAGGTGTCGGCGATGCGCTGGCGTACCGAAATATCCCAGCGCCCCTCTAGTGCTATCTCTCTGGTGATGATCCGAATCGGGTGATCGGGTCCCGCAAACGGGTCGGCAGGCCGGTATCCCGCGGCGTCGGGAAGTGTGTCGATCGGCATGTTCGCAAGGTATCTCCCGACGGGCCCTTAACGTTCTTGTCATGGTTGCTCTCACGCTCAAGACCTCGCTTGCGGCCCAACCCGACTTCCTCAACCTTCCATGGTCGACCCCCTTGGAAGGGTGGCCCGACGAGCTTGCGGTGCGACTGCCCCGCGGTCGACACCGGCACATTGTCCGATTCATCGACCAGAACGGTCGATTCTTTGCGTTCAAAGAAATCAAACCCGAGCTTGCCCACAAAGAATTCGAACTGCTCGAATATCTGAAGGACGAGGGCCTGCCCGTGGTCGATCTCGTCGGAGTCGCCGATAGCCGGGTCGGCGACGACGGTACCGAACTCGATGCGATTCTGATCACCGAGCACTTGCGATACTCCCTGCCCTACCTGCACCTCTTCGCCGGACCGGGCAACGACGGACTCCACACCAAGTTGGTGGACGCACTCGCAGTGCTCCTATGCCGAATCCACCTGGTCGGGTTCTTTTGGGGCGATTGCTCGCTGGGCAACGCTTTGTTCCGGAGAGACGCTGGGGCCCTGGTGGCCTATCTCGTAGATACCGAGACCGGTGCGCTGGAAGATCGGCTCACCGACGGCCAGCGCGAGCACGACCTCGATATCGCCGTAGAGAATATTGCCGGCGGCCTTTACGAGCTGGAGTCACTTGGGAAGCTTCCGAAGGGACTCGACCCTATCGACGTGGTTGATTCGCTTGTAGCTCGGTACCGCGAGCTGTGGAACGAGCTGACTCGGACCGATGAACTCAACGGCGACGAGCTCTACCGAATCACCGAACGGCTCGAGCGTCTAAATGATCTTGGGTTCGACACCGCCGAAATGGAGATCAGACAGCGAAACGACGGAACCCGCCGGGTTCGTTTCCGACCGGCGATTGTTGAAGAGGGCCATCACCGAAGAGAGCTCCAACGGCTAACCGGAATTGAAGCTGAGGAGAACCAGGCGCGGCGACTGCTGCGCGCCGTGCACGGCTACGGTGCCTGGCTCGCCGCCGAGCCGGATGCGCCCGAGCTTCCCGAGGCGATGCTCGCGTACCGCTGGCTCACCGAGAGATACCAGCCGACGGTTGCCGCCATACCTCCGGCAATGAAGTCTCGGCTATCCGAGCCCGAGTTCTATGTTCAGGTGATCGAACACTTGTGGTACCTGTCCGAGGCAGCAGGGCGCGACATCGGGCTCGTGAACGGCACGCAGATCTACATCGACCAGGTGTTGGCCCAGCTCCCCGATGAAGCCATTGTGTTGGAAACCGATTAGCTACCGGATGTCGAGTGGTTCGATGTCATCGGCGGCCTCGAATCCGAACACATAGCCGTAGAACCACAGCTCGGCTTCGAAGCTTCGTATCACGTTGTGGGCCTGACGAAAGCCGTGCTGCTCACCCTCGAACAGCAGGTAGGCGTGGGGGATCCCCTTCGCGGCCACGGCCGCAACGATCGCCTCGCTTTGGTTTGGAGGAACAACCTCATCCTCGCTCCCCTGCATCACCAGGAGCGGGCTCGAAAGATCTTCGGTGTGATTGATGGGCGACCGGTCTTCGTAGATGTCGCGGGCCTCGGGCCAGGGACCGATCATCGTGTCGAGGTAGCGGCTCTCGAACTTGTGGGTGTCGGCAGCCAACGCCTTCAGGTCGGCAACGCCATACAAGCTGGTACCGGCGGCAAACACATCGCTCTGCTCCAGTGCAGCCAGCACGGTGAACCCGCCGGCGGACCCGCCACGAATCGCAATGCGCCCAGGATCGACGAGCCGGGCATCAGCAAGGAAGCGGGCGACAGCGATGACGTCTTCGACATCGACGACGCCCCAGTTGCCGTTGAGTAGCCGGCGGTAGTCGGTACCGAAGCCGGTGGACCCGCCGTAGTTGACGTCCGCCACCGCAAAGCCTCGACTCGTCCAGTACTGGACTTTCAAACTGAGAGCGGGAGGGGCGTGTGAAGTGGGACCGCCGTGGCCCATGACCACGAGCGGCGGCAGTTCGCCCTCTGCTCCCTCGAGCGACGGTCCAGTGGGCGGGTAGAAAAACGCATGCGACACACGCCCGGCCACAGGGAATGAGATCGGCTCTGCGGTGGAGAACCAGGAAGCGTCGATTCCGAGATCGAGCGGCGGGCGGTGGACGATCGTCTCGGCCGTGACCGGATTGACCTGGGCGATCGAAGTCATCGCGCCTCCGGATGCGCTGGCGACCACCACCTCGTCGTCGAGGGCACTCAGACCACCGATGGCGGCGCATTCGAAATCTTCAAGTACCCACACTGAGCCGTCGTCGGCGACGGTAGCCAACCGGTCGCGGGCGCTCTGGGTGAGGGCCACGACCAACCGACCGTCGGACAGCTCGGTCCAACGCTTAGTGCCAAACTGCCAGTGGGCGGCACCGATCTCCGCATCGTCGAGCGTCGTGACCGCGTGCGTCTTGGACGAGCCAGGGCTCCAGCGGTGAAGGTTCCACCAGCCATTCTCGTCGGCGGAGAACAGCAGGTCCCCGTTTTGGGACCAGTCGGCTCCGTGGATGGCAAGTCTCGACCCACCCGCCACGGTCTGCTGGTTCCCCACGCGGGCTCCTTGGAAGAGGGGCGCGGCGTGAAGTTCGGTTCCGTCCCAGGGCATGTTCGGGTGGTTCCAGCTGAACCAACACAGCCACCCGCCATCTGCTGAAATCCGGGGGCCCGCCACGAAATCGGGCCCGCCCGCAAGAACTCGAATCGCCGAAGGATCATCTACGGCGGATCCGTCGGTGGGAATGGCCACGATGGCGTTGACTGCCTCGCCGCCATTGCCGTCGAGGGTCGCGGGGTAATGATCCTCCATGACACAGATGACGAACTCGCCATCAGGAGTCTCGCAACCGTCGGCGAATCGCATGCCGTGGGCGATGTCGGGGTCGGGGGTGATGGGTTGGGGCGTTGGGTCCGAACCCGCACCCACCGAGAACCGGTACAGCCGTTGATCGTCCCAGTTCGCGAAGTACACCGCGCCCGGTTGGCCCGGGCGATGATGGCCAAGCCACCAGGCACCGCCGCCGTATTCGTGCACTCGCGTGCGGGCGTTGAAGGGTGCATCGATTCGATCGAGGCCGTTTCGCACCAGCACGGTGCGCCCTCCCTCGTTGGGCCGGAGCTCGCTCCACCACACCTCTGCTGAGTCGTCGTAACCGCGGACCGCTGGCCCACCGATTCCAACGCCTGCGCTAGCGACCTTCTGCACCGAAAGCGGTGACGGCCACGTTCCGAACGCCTGTTGTGCCATACCGCTAGCCGTTAATCAATGCAGCGAGGCGGTCGAGCCCTTCGGCGAGATCCTCATCGCCCAACGCGTAAGAGAAGCGCGCATAGCCCGGACTTCCGAACGCCTCGCCCGGTACGAACGCAATGTTCGCCTGCTCCAGCGCCACATCGGCGAGCTGGAGTGTGGAATCGATCGTGACGCCGCCGATGGTGCGTCCCAGCACGCCTTCGAAGTTCGGGAAGGCGTAAAACGCACCCTCGGGCTTGAGGCACTCGACCCCGTCAATGCTGTCGAGCTTTTGCCACATCGTCTGGCGTCGACGATCAAAATGCGTCCGCATCTCATGGACGGCGGTGAGATCACCCGAGACAGCAGCGAGCGCGGCAGCCTGGGCTACGTTGCACACGTTCGATGTCTGGTGCGACTGCAGCGAGTTCAGCGCTTTCGCAACGTCGGCCGGAGCCACGATCCACCCCACTCGCCAACCGGTCATGGCGTAGGTCTTGGCAACGCCATTCAACACCAGACAACGATTGGCCATCTCGGGGACGAGCGTCGGCATGCTGTGAAACTCGTTGTCGTCATAGACGAGGTGTTCATAGATCTCATCGGTGAGTACCCAGACATCGTTGGCTGCCGCCCACTCCCCGATCGCAATGATCTCATCTCGGGTATACACCGCACCGCTGGGGTTGCTCGGACTCACGAAAATGAGCGCCTTGGTGTTAACGGTTCGAGCTGCTTCTAACGACTCGACGGTCGCCTTGAAGCCCGAACGAATGTCGGTTTCCACAAACACCGGCGTGCCGCCAGCCAAACGGACCGGCTCGGGATAGGTGGTCCAGAACGGCGTCGGGATCAGCACCTCGTCGCCGGCGCCCACCACGGTCTGGATCGAGTTCCAAACGGCGTGTTTGCCACCGTTGGTGATGACGACCTGGGCCGGATCAACCTCGTATGCGCTGTCCCGCAGGGTTTTGGCTGCGATCGCCGCTTTGAGTGCTGGCTGTCCTCCGGCCGGGGTGTATTTGTGGGCTCCGGGATTGCGGCATGCCTCAACGGCCGCCTCAACGATGTAGTCGGGCGTGGCAAAGTCGGGCTCGCCGGCACCGAAACCAATGACGGGCATGCCGGCCGCTTTCAGTTCCTTCGCCTTGGCCGTTATGGCCAATGTGGCCGACGGCGTTATGGATCCGACACGAACTGAAACACGACCAGATGACATGCCCATCAGGCTAACTAGCTACAGAAAGAAGAGATGCTGATTTATTCGTCTGCAGGCTTGAAATTCAACGAAGCGGAGTTCATGCAGTACCGCTGGCCGGTCGGTGCCGGGCCGTCAGAAAATACGTGCCCGAGGTGAGCTCCGCAGGTAGCGCAAACGTTCTCGACTCGTTTCATGAAGAACTTCCGATCCTCATGATCCTCGATGGCGTCATCGTTGATGGGGGCGTAGAAACTTGGCCACCCGGTACCGCTGTCGAACTTGGTCTCGCTATCGAACAGTGCTTCGTCGCAGACGATGCAGTGGTAGACACCTTTGTCATCGGTGTAGGAGTACTCGCCACTGCCGGCCCGCTCAGTGCCGGCTTCCTGGGTGACCTTATATTGGATGTCAGTGAGCCGCTCACGCAGCTCGGCTTCGCTAAACGTCTTCTTGGTCATACCTACAGAACGTATTCGATAGGTGTTCTGTTCCCGAATTCGTGGCGACCGCAACCAGGGCACGCAGGTCGTCTGTGGTCACGTGAGAGCCCCCCGTCCTAGGCTGGTGAAATGGAAATCCTCGACGTCGACCTTCTGGCCTTCGAGAACGGCACTGCCGATCAGCGGCGGGCCGTCATCGACGGCGTCAGCCGGTCGCTTGCCACCGGGTTCGTCTACACGAGCCACGACCTCAGCCAAGACCTCCTCGATACCGCTTACGGGATGCTCAAACAATTCTTCGAGCTTCCCACCGAACAGAAGGCCAAGGCCCATGCGCCGGGCACCTTTGGCCAGACCGGATACACGGGACTGCTCGTAGAGACCGCCGCCGTCGCCGATGCCCCCGACTGGAAAGAGATGCTCAACTGGGGTCGGAGCATTCCCACCGGCCACCCGCTGCAGCGGAAATACCCCCAGCGTTACCCCGACCAGGTTCTGCCCGAAGAACAAGTACCGGGCATCACCGAGGTGCTGCAGACATTCGCGTCATCGGTCGAGGAGCTGCAGCGTCGATTCCTTCGGATCATTGCACTGGGCATTGGTTGCCACGAAACATTCTTCGACACCATGACCACCGACGGGACCACCCTCACCCGGGCCATTCACTACCCCGCGATGGATATGTCGCCCGGGGACGAACACGTGTGGGCGGGAGAGCACGCCGACATCAATCTGATCACTGCACTCCCCCGGGCCACCGCTCGAGGCTTGCAGGTGCGCGTCGACGAGGATTGGGTGGATGCGGTGCCGCCCGAAGATGGCGTGATCATCAACACCGGGATCATGCTGGAACACATCAGCAACGGCCTCATCCCCAGCGGCTGGCACCGAGTCGTTGCCGACCCTGACCAACCCGGGGAACGCTATAGCGTGGTCCAGTTCTGCCACCCGACGCCCTGGACGATTTTGGATCCGGTGGCGTCCTGCATCAGCGCGGAGAACCCACAACGGTTCGCTCCGATCGAGGCCGATGATCGCCTGCAACAGGTCCTCTACGAGATCAACTTGGTCGAGGACGCCCGCCGCGTCAGCTAGAGCTG
>CALHFG010000124.1 GCA_938029215.1 uncultured Acidimicrobiales bacterium
GAACGGTCGGAACTACACGACGAGTCGATTCTGCATATCGTCGACAACGAGGGTGCCCTCTCCCGACGCTTTGGCCTCACGGTCACCCCCGCCACCGTTCTCGTTGACGCAGACGGCAACGTGACGGTGGCCCGCGGCGGCCTGGACGCCCAGGACTTCCGGGACGCAGCAGATCTGATCAGCGGCTTCTAGCCCACCCATACACAACCCGCCTCGAGGCCGTCTTGTGGAAACACGGGTCGGCCTCGGGCCGCGTTCTCCGTGTTGTCAGGAACTACGCAACGGGATGTGATCAAAGTCCCGTAGAGCCACGACGTCGGGATGAAACTGGGCGGCCTCGGCCTCGAAGGCCCGCAGATCGTTGTAGCGAGCGGAGAAGTGAGTAAGAACGAGCTTCTTGACTCCCGCCGCTGCTGCCATCCGACCAGCGTCAGCGGCGGTCATGTGGGCGTACTGATCGGCGAGATCACGTTCAGACTCCAGGTACGTGCTTTCACAGACCAGCATGTCCGCGCCGCTGGCCAACAGCACTCCCGCATGGCAGAAGCGACTATCCATTACCAGCGCGAAACTCTGCCCCGCCACCGGTTCACTAACATCTTCGTAGAGGATCGGGCCGTTCGGGCCGTTCACCGTGCCCTCGGCAGCGAGGCGCCCCACGATGGGCCCGCTGATTCCTGCTTCGTCGAGTAATGATGCAACAAACCGCCGCGAATCCGGCTCACTGATGCGGTAGCCCTGCGCGGTGACTCGATGATCCAGCGGTGCCACCTGCACTCGCAGGTGACCAACCATTCCAGCCTCGGTCAAGCCGTCAGGCGCAGCCGTCACAGGCCGAGGGCTGAGGTTCGGCTGCATCGAACTTGCCGTGCAGGTGCGCAGTCGCTCATAAAAGACCTCGCCGTCGGCAGGATAGAAAATCTGCAGATCGTCGGGACAACGATCGAGGCCGCGCCGAGCGATAAGCCCAGGCAATCCAAGACAATGGTCGCCGTGAAAATGGGTGAGGCAGACGGCATTGGCCCGTGCGATCGCAACGTTCCCGATGGTGCACTGCCGTTGAAAGCCTTCACCCGGGTCAAAGAAAATCATCTGATCGTCCCACCGGAGCACATACCCGTTGTGATTGCGATGTCTGGTAGGTGCGGCTGAGGACGTTCCTAGGGCGACGAGCTCACGGACGCTCATCGCGTTCTTGCCACGAGCTCGACCGCTCGGTTTTGACGGTCCTGCAGCGCCTCCCGGAGACGACTGGTGAACTCGCTGAGCTGCTGACGCTTCGCCCGTCCACTCTCGCTAGATGGGGCCGGCATGGGGTCACCCACCGAGATCCCCACTTTGGAGCGCCGGATGAGTCTCTGACCGGGCGCCAGCGCGTCGGCGGTACCGGCGATTCCGATTGGCACGACGACTGCGCCGGTTCGCGATGCGAGCCAGGCTGCACCATCGAAGAGGGTCTGCACGGTGTTGCGCTGGATCGGATCGTCACTCTCGAGCCGGCCGCCCTCCGGAAAAACAAAGAGCGCCTCTCCTCGGTCAAGCAACGCCTTTGCAGCCTTGAGCGCCTCTTTGTCGGCCGCTCCACGTCGAACCGGAATTGCGCCGAGGGCCGCGCACATCCAGCCAACCCCGGGGGTGGAAAATAGACTCTCCTTCCCAAGGGCTCGCAGCCGCCTGGCGCACACCGTCGCCACCAACACGCTGTCGAGGTGACTGCGGTGCACCGGCGCCAGGATCATCGGACCATCGCCCTCGAGCACCTCGGTGTTTTCCGCCCGCACCGACAGATAGGGAACGAGGAACGTTTTTGACACCATCCGAACCGCTCGGTAGGTGCGGAGCGAACCAGGCCGATCACCCACTTCGAACGCCCAATCCCGCAACGCGGTTGAATCGGAGCGATCAACAGCCACTTCGACCTCCTGAACTGTCTCGAACACCTCGAAGTTCACCCACCTATATATTCAATCAGGCCGCGGTGATGGCACGCTTGTCTTTCGCTGTTTCCCGTGACTCCCCCTGCATGCGCCCCGCTCCTTCCTCCCCCAATTCCCCAACGGCTCGATCTCGTCTGAGCCCAACCGAACTCACCGCCGCGGCGGTGATGGCCGACCTCGCGGTCGGGGTCGTCCTCATCGCCAAGCTCACCCCATTTGCCTACCTGACCACCGTGCTGGGAGGGATTCCGTTCGCCGTCTTGGCCCTACGGCATCGCCGTCAAGTTGTGACCGTTGCCTTCTGGATCGCAGTCATCTTGACCTTCTTGCTCGCCGGCTTCTCTTCTGCCACCCAAGTTCTTGTGATGGCGGTGTTCGGTGCTGTTTCCGGGCGGGCGTACAAAGCCGGTTGGAGTCGGACCAGAACCGCGTTTACGGCAATCGCGGTCGGGTGGACGCTGGTGTCGGGGTTGAGCGTTGGCATCTTGACACTGTTCTCTGGGTTTCGGCGCCTCAACCTGGACGTTGCAGCCACCCAGTGGGAAGGATCATCGAAGGCTCTCGATCGCATCGGTCTCGGGTCGGTAGCTCGCACTTTTGATCCGGTGGTCACCTGGTCGATCGAGAACTGGTACCTGGCAATCCCATTGGGCCAACTGCTCTTCTCCGTCGTCGTGGTGCTGCTGATCGGTCGAATCGGTAAGCCGACGGTTCAACGAGTGGACCGCTCCGTGCGCCAGGGAGAAGGTCCCAAAGTGCCTCAGGACCTGGTCGACAAGGTGATCGAAGGAGAAGGCCTCACGATCGTGACCGGACCCAATGGGGCGGGAAAGTCCACCCTGTTGCGGGCGGTGGCCAACGAGCGCCCCGAGTTGCTGGGGACCAACAACGGGGTCGCCTGGATTGGACAACGACCTGACAGCCAGATCGTCGGAGCTCGAGTCCAGGATGACCTCGTCTGGGGAATCGACCCGATGCCGTCGGAAGCAGCGGTGTCGAAGGTGCTCGACCTCGTGGGGCTGGCCGGGTTTCATCGACGCGAAACCGACACGCTGTCGGGCGGCGAGCAACAGCGGTTGGCGGTCGCGGCCGCCTTGCTCCGCGAGCCGACAATGATCCTGTCCGACGAGACCACTGCGATGCTGGATCCCGAAGGGCGGCAACTCCTACGAGAGACCCTGAGTCGTATCGCATCCACCGGAACTGCAGTTGTTCATGCGTCTCATTTGGAGGCGGACGTCCAGCTTGGTGGTCGACGAATTCACGTGGGACCGAAGTAGATATGGCGCTGCTCGAATTGCGTGGCGTCCGCGTTGCCCACGCAGCAGGCACCCCCTGGGAGCAGCCTGCTCTCGACCGGATCGACCTTCGGATCGAGGCGGGAAACCGTGTGATCATCGTTGGTGGGAACGGGTCCGGCAAGAGCACCCTGATGTCCGTTCTGTCGGGACTCATCGTCCCAACCGAGGGCTCCTGCGAACTAGACCACATACCTGTCTCAGAGCAACCAGACCGAGTCGCGCTGCTCCTTCAGAACACTCGGCTGCAGCTGACTCGCCCCACGGTGAGCGAAGAGCTGGAAGACATGGCAGCTGATGCGTCCCTCATCCCGGGCGTGGTGGCCAAACTCGGTTTGGGTCCACTGCTCAATCGCCGGATCGACGAACTCTCGGGCGGGCAGCAACGCCGAGTGGGACTGGCCACTGCGATCATTCGTCGAGCGGATCTCATGCTCCTCGACGAGCCAATGGCCGGCCTCGATGCAAAGTCGGTTGCCGGACTGCTCTCTGCGCTCGAGGTGGTCCGGCACGATGCCATCGTCGTCGTTGTTACCCACGACTTTGAGACGACCGAACCGCTCCTACATCAGGGCAACGTCGGACGAGTGATCGAGATCACAGACGGCGCTATCACCGAACGGGAGCCAACGTGAGGAACCAGCTCAATCTTCTTCGCTACGTAGAAGGTGACTCGCCAATCCACCGCCTCAATCCTCGCGCCAAGGTTGGAGCTCTCGTTGCCATGATGGCGGTTTTCTCGTTCGACGCTTCTTGGTTGGCCGTGGCGCTCCTTTGGGTCGTCGTCCTCGGCGGTGCCAAGCTCGCCGGACTCCCACGGAGCGTTGCACCGCGGCCTCCCCGGATTCTGCTCATCACGATGGCCATCACCGTTGCGTTGGGCTGGATCGCCGGCGGCGATCCCTATGGTCTCGGCGGCGTGATCCTGCAGCTCCGGCTCTTCGGTTTCACCCTCGGGTTGCTCGGGATGTCGATGGTGCTCGGATGGACGACACCAACCGCCGACTTGCCGGTAGCAGCCGCGTGGCTTCTGACCCCGCTGCGTGCGATCAGGGTTCCCGTAGACGACATTGCAGCCGGCCTGGCCATCGCCGTTCGAGCGCTTCCGTTGGTGGCTGAAGAATTCAGCACCGTGATATCCATGAACCGGTTTCGCTCCAAACAGCACAAAGACCTGGTCGTACGCGGAATGGATATCACCGCGACCGCCACGGTGGCGTCGGTTCGACGGGCTCGCGAAATAGGTGAAGCAGTGCAGGCCCGTGGCGGTGCACCAACCGCAGCTCAGATCGCCCAAACTCCAAGCTGTCCAAACCGTTGGGGTGTCGCCGAAGTTGGTCTTGCAGTCGCGACCGTGGGAGCCATCGCCGCGGTGACGGCGTTCTAAGACAACTGAGGCAAAACGTCGGTGGCCGCAAGTTCGAGCTGACTCTGAGGATCCCCAAACGGCACCAGCACGATGCTGTCTACCTCCGTTTCGAAAAGCTCGCCGAGCTGCTCAGCCACTTCGTCAGCTGACTCACCCACGGCGGCCCATCCCGGAATCATCTCCTCCGAAGGTGGCGGCGGAAGTTCGGCCATTGGACCGCAGTAAAACCCGACGAACAAGGTGAGACGGTGCGGGTCGGTCCGGTTGGCCTCGACGCGTGCCTGTGCAATGATCTCCACCGCTCGATCGATGTGGTCGGGTCCGTGCCCCTCGGGAATAATCGTGCCGTCGGCCACGCGGCCACTCAGGGCCAGTGTCTTGGGGCCAACGGCACCCAAAGACACCCCGGGGGCCGGATCGGGCGGAAACTCCAAGGTGTAGCCGCTCACCGACCGATAGCGACCGGCGAGTTCTGGGTCCTCGCCTGCGAGCAGTGCCTTCGTAGCGATCGTGGTCTCTTCAAGAAGGGTGAGCGGCGACGCGACTTTCTCGCCGATGGCGGCCATCCAGCTCTGGACGCCGTGACCAAGACCACAGCGCAGTCGACCAGGGTAGATGCGGGCCAGCGTTGCCCATTCCATCGCAAGAGCCATCGGGTTCCGAAAGGGACCGGGCGCGATGCCGTGGCCGATCATGCAGTCGTCGGTATGGCGAAGAACTTCGGAAAGTTGGCTGATGCCACCCGCGAACGGGAGGTCTTCCACGATCCATAACTCATTGAAGGCCGGCGCCAGCGATGCGGCGTGCATCCCCACGTTTTCGGGCGGAACGTCACGCCGAATCATTGCGCCAATCTCAGCCATAACGCATTCTAGGCATGCTCGGCGCCGGTCCTTTCGAAGAGCAACCGTAGCCACTGTGCGGTCTCGGCTGGATCGATGACGTCGTCTATCTCGAAGTGATCGGCCATGCTCAAGCCCTTTCCAACTTCGTACATCTTGGCCACCATTTCCTCATAGCGGGCCTCGCGCTCTTGTTCATCCTCGATCGCAGCCAGTTCGTCCCGATAACCAAGCTTCACAAAGCCCTCCAACCCCATACCACCGAACTCACTAGTCGGCCACGCAATGGTGGCGATCGGCTGCTTGAAGCCACCACCCGCCATCGCCTGGGCTCCAAGCCCGTAGCCCTTGCGAGTCACCACGCTAAGGAACGGCACGGTGAGGGCAGCTCCTGCGATAAAGAGCGCCCCGGCGGCGTCCACGAGACCGGTGCGCTCGGTGTCTGGACCCACCATGAATCCGGGCGTGTCACAGAAAAACGCCACCGGAAGTCTGAGTTTCTCGGCAAGGCCGAGAATTCGAGCAGTTGTCCGAGCAGCATCGGTGTCGATCGCCCCACCAAGGAACCTGGGATCGTTGGCAACAACAACCAACGGCCTTCCCTCGAAACGAGCGAAGGCCGTGATCGTGCTCGGGCCAAAGTCCGGTCGAACTTCGACGACGGATCCAACGTCGAAGACTGCGCCGAGGATTGCCCGCATGTCGTACACGGAGCGACGATTCTCCGGCACCAAATCTCGAAGCGTTTCCGCCGGGGCTCGTTCGACGACGTCGTGTAGCTGTCCCGTCATCAGTGATAGCACCTGCTTCGCCGCGTCGACCGCTTCCCGGTCATCGGGAACCACGATGTCGAGCACACCATTGGATGTCTGGTCTTGCACCGGGCCGATCTCGGTAGGTTTGACGACGCCGAGCCCGCCTCCCTCGATCATCGCCGGACCCGCCATTCCTACATAGGAGTCCTCGGTAGCAATTCGTACGTCACACATTCCCAACAGGGCGGCGTTACCGGCGAAGCAGTAGCCGGTGTTCACTCCGATCACCGGTACACGTAGGGCAAGTCGAGCCAACAGGGCGAAGGCCAGGCAATCGAGACCGGCGACGGTGACACCGTCGGTCTCCCCGGGTCGTCCACCCCCACCCTCGGCAAAGAGAATGACCGGAAGCCGAAGTCGTTCAGCAAGTTCAAACAACCGATCCTTCTTGCGGTGGTTCTGGTGGCCTTGGGTGCCGGCGAGGACCATGTAGTCATAGGTCATCACCACACAGCGAGTGCCGTCGACCTCAGCGATGCCACCGACCAGGCCATCGCCAGGAGTCTTGGAGATGAGCTCCTCCTTGCCTCGGCGAGACCGCTGGGCCGCCAGCACGAGTGGGCCGTACTCGGTGAGACTCCCCTCGTCGACGAGCGCGTGGATGTATTGGCGGGCGGTCATTCGACCCGTCGCGTGTCGACGCTCCACCGCCGCGATTCTGTTGGTGTCGAGGCCGAACGCCCGGCGCTGCCGAACCTCGGCGAGAGCGGCCGATTCCGCATCAGCCGACACATCTACCGACGTTGCAGCCTCACCGCCCGCTACGGCGTCACGGCCGTCAATGTGCCGAAGGACAGCGACCGGTTGCCCAACGACAACTTGATCTCCAACCGCCACGTTGACGGCCTCGACCTCGCCGTCGAAAGGGGCGACAACCGGATGCTCCATCTTCATCGACTCGATGATCACCGCGGCCGTTCCGGTGGCCAGCGCCGTTCCCACCGGGGCTACCCGGGCGACGGTGCCGATGAGAGGAGACGTTAGCTCGGTGGTTTTCACGCCCCCATGGTGTTCATATCCGCATGCCCGGCATCAAATCCACCCAGGTGGATCTGCCTGTCCGGGCCTGGCGACCACCCAGAGTGGGAGGACTATCATCGTAGATGTGCCGCCGCCGTTCAGAGTTACCCGTCAAACCCGCCTCTTGCTTGCAGAGTTCCTTTCGAATCCGACAGGAGACCACTACGGATTCGAAATCTCCAAAGCCACTGGCCTGAAGCCCAGCACCCTGTATCCGACGTTCGCTCGACTGGAGAACGCTGGCTGGATCGAGGGCACGTGGGAGAGGATCGATCCGGACAAAACCCGGCGCCCCGCCCGCCGCTACTACCGGCTCACGCCGCGGGGTCACTTCGAGGCCAACAATATCTTTGCCGGCCTGCACACCGGCGACATGAGCACAGCGTTCGGCGGTTAGCCACTTGTTATGACTGGCCTGCTGCGTGCGCTGATTTCACTGGGGAGCATGATCCTTCCACTGGACCACCGGTCGCGCTTGCGTGACGAGTGGAACGCCGAGCTGTCGATCATCAGCACCCAGTCTGGGCGGTTGGCCGCCCTGCGATTCAGCCTGGGCTTACTCCTCGGCGCCCCTATGACCGCTTTGGCGCTCGGCGCCGACGAGGGCAACCCGTTCCGCGAAACCAGCATCGTGGCCCAGACCGTATTGCTCCCATGTACGTTTTTCGTGGCGTACGGCGTCCTGAGCCGTCAGCTGCACTTTCTCCTCGCCCACACCGGCCTACTGGTCGGTGTGACCCTGGTTTCGATCGGAATGTGTCGAGACCTTCGTCATCCGTTGGAAACGATGTGGGCGCGTGCTGGTCTTGTGCTCGCCATCGTGTCAGGCAGCATGGTGACTGCCATCAACGTGAACGGCGAGGTAACAAACCCCATCCTGTCGGGTGCGTTCCGCGTCTATTTGGGAAGTTCGGTCGTAATGCTCGGCCTGCTTCTCTTGCTCGTTTCCGGGCTCGTTCCGCTCTACCGCCATCGGTCGATCCAAATTGGCTTGCTGTTCACCGGAGCTGGCGCCCTTGTGTGGACACTCCTCGTCATCGCAAACACGGTACTCGCCGCCACATGGGTCGACCGAACCTTCCAGATCGTCACCGCGCCCACCCTGATCGCTGCGTCGTATGCGGCGTGGAAGGCATTCGGCCGTCCCGAAACCTACGGGATTCCTGGTTAGTCGTTGCGGCGGACGCGGATCGAGGGGACGTCGTGTCCCTGGTTCCTGAGCCACACCATGTAGTAGGTGCCCACGGCAACCGTGAAGGTAAAGCGGACCAGTACCCACACCGCCATTCCTTCTTGAACCGCGGTAGCGGTCCACCAGGAACCAACCGCAACAGAGACGGCCAGGCCAACCAATGCAACAATCGAAGCAGTGGTGGCCGGCACGGACCTTGTCCTACGTCTACTGCCTCCCCACATCACACTGCCGAGGGTACGGAACCGTGCGGGGTCGCCCCAGGGTCAATCTCCCCCACGTAGACGGGCGATTTTCCCCGAGTAGCGGAGTGAAAGGGAATACAGACACCGTTCCGGGGTTGCATTTTCATGCGACCCATGACCGATGACGAAGCGTTTGCATTTCTGCTAGAAGGTACCCGCACCGGAAAACTGGGCTGGGTCGGTGCGGATGGACGACCTCACGTCGCTCCGGTGTGGTTCACTCTCGAGGGTGAACCCGGCAATTTCGAGGTGGTGTTCAACACCCACATCGACGCCGGGAAGGCAAAGGCGATGAAGCGCGAAAGACGGGCATGCTTGACCGTCGACCAGGAGGCCCAGCCCTACGGCTTTGTGAAGATCGACGCCACCGTAACGTTCGAGGACGACGCCGACCAGGTTCGAGCTCTCGCCACGAAGGTGGGCGGCCGATATATGGGATCTGATCGCGCTGAGGAGTACGGCGCTCGAAACGGTGTACCGGGCGAGCTGGTGGTACGACTCAGCCCCACCAAGATCACCGCGCTGGCTGCGGTGAGCGACTAGCCGTCGGCCACTCTCAGCACCTCACTTCACTGAAATTCAGCGCTGGTTCAACTACAGGGTCGATACTGGTGTGATGTCGCCTCCGCCCCGGTCTCGGTATCGGGCTGTCTCTCGCCGCACGATGCTCAAGACCGCCCTCGGTGCGGGAGCTGCATCGGTACTCGGGGCGTGCGCAGACGCTGATGCCGAGGTTTTTGGCGGCCAGGTTGCAACGCCAGAGCCAACGACGACCACGACGACCACGGCCCCCACAACAACGAGCACAACGACCGAACCCACGATCTCGGGACCGGGCATTGCGGTGGACGGTGAGATGGTGATCTCCTTCACCTACACCAGAGCTCTGGGAGGCAAGCTCGAATCGCCGTATGTGGCGGTGTGGATAGAGGACGACGATGGGTTCTTGGTCGACACGGTCGCGCTGTTCTATCAACAGGAACGACGGGGCGCTCGATGGCTTGATCACCTCGACCGATGGTTCACCGTCGACGCGCAACGCATTGCGGCTGGCGGCGTCGACACAGCGGCTACTATTTCGGCGGCCACCAGAGCTCCCGGCGCCTACTCGGTTGCATGGGACGGAGTCGCGAGCGAGGAGGTCGTTCCTGCTGGACCGTATTTTGTCTGCATCGAATCGGTTCGAGAAGACGGCCCGTACTCGTTGATCCGCGAGCGGTTCAACCTCACTGGATCGCTCCCCGAAACTCGTCTCCCCGATGTCGGTGAGCTCTCGCTCGCGTCCGTTCGGATCAATGGCTGAGACAGCGACCGAGGTCGACGACCGGTTGGCTGCACGGCTGAAGGCACAGCAGTCCAAGCCTGGGGGCCGGGCAACGGCTCGATTTCAACGGTGGATGCGTTGGGTGCATGTGTACGTCAGCATGGCCGCATTCGTGATTATCGGCTTCTTTGGCGCTACCGGCTTGTTGCTCAATCATCCCAGCTGGTTTGGAGGCGATGAGCTCGTGACATCCCTGGAGGAGGGCACGCTACCGGAGACGGTGCGCCGCGATGGCGGGGTGGAATTCCTCGCGGTAAGCGAGTTCCTCCGAGCCGAACACGGCGTCGTCGGAGAGGTCACCAACTTCGATCAGGTGGGTAATGAGGCCTCGATCAACTACACGGGACCGGCATATGGAGCGTCAGCCAGATTTGATGTTGAAACCCTTGGATACACGGTCCGAATCACCGAGGAGAACCTCGTCAACGCGATGAGGGACCTACACACCGGCAGCGACACCAATGCGGTGTGGGACCTCGCCATCGACGCGTCGGCGATTCTCCTGCTACTCGTCTCGGCAACCGGCCTCGGAATCCAGCTGTTCATGCGCAAGCGACGACTGAGTGCGTTGGGCTGGCTCGCACTCGGTGCGGTGGTGTCGGTTCTCCTGGGCTGGTTCACGCTCGTCTAAACCGGTCCGAACTCACAACGACCTCTCCGCCTTTCAGCACCAGCAGGCAGATAGCGTCCTCGACTTCTGCGAGCGCCAGAGATTCGTCAGGGTGTAGGACGAGTGCCGTTGTAGCGAACACATCGGCTGTGGCCGCATCGGGGGCCACCACGGTCGCGCTCGCAATGTGATCAACCGGTCCACCGGTACGGGGATCAAGGACCTTGGAGAACCGTGTTCCGCCAACCGTCCACCACCGGCGTGCGGTCCCGCTCGTCGCCATCGCCTCGTTGCTGATCTCCACGGTTGCCAATGGTGCGACATTGTCATACGGGCGGTTCGGGTCTTCGACACCCACCACTAACGCCCCCTCGCCGCGATGCACAAGATCACCGCCGACGCTCAGCCAGGCGCTGGAGATCTCCTCGCCGGCAGCGCGAGCGCGGTCTAGCGCGCGCTCAACTGCGGTTTGCACAATCCAACCCTTTGCCAGGGCGTTGAGATCAAGCTGTTCCATGTTCGGCGCCTGAATCTTGTTCACAATGTCGGAAAGAACGGCATCGGCAGGAATGCGGCCGACTCTTTCCGCGTTGGCCCACACATCCACCATTTCCTGTAGCGACGGATGAAAAGCTCCATCGGTTCGTTGGTGCCACATCATCGCCAGGTTGATCACCGCCCGGAGCTCAGGATTACGTGTTGTACCGGACCGACGCATGTGGCTGAGCGCCGAGTCGGGATCAAACACGGAAAAGACCGGCTCGAGCCGCTCGATCTCGTCGATGATCTCGTCTTCGACGGTTCGGGCAACCACAGAGTCCCACGCAGCGACTTCGAGCTCCGCACGAGTGCCGAGCACCGGTTCCACAACTCTCATCGGCGCTTCATCACAGTGGCGGACCGCTGACTTGTCAATCGCGGGCGGGAACGGCGCCATTCGTTACCCTGTACCGATGGCCGGAACGCTTCACCACGCCGACACCGACTTGGAGATCCACAAGATCGTGGTTGGTCCAGTCGACAACAACGTGTTCGTGCTCCGGTGTCGCCACACCGGCGACGCCGTATTGCTCGATGCGGCCAATGAGCACGAGCGTCTACTAGACCTGTGCAAGACGCTCAACGTTCGTACGGTTCTGGAAACTCACGGCCACTGGGACCACATCGGAGCGGTTACCGAAGTCCGCGATGCGGGCTACGACGTGGGCGTCACCGCAGCCGACGCCCACATGCTGCCCAGCTATGACTACATCCTCGACGACGACACCGTGATCGAGGTGGGCCGACTCAAGCTCCGAACCATCATTACCCCCGGTCATACCCCGGGTTCGATCTGTTTCAAGGTCGAAGACAAGCCTTTGCTGTTTAGCGGCGACACGTTGTTTCCCGGAGGGGCCGGCGCAACCAAGTTCGAGGGCGGGAGCTTTGAGCAAATCATCGAAAGCATCGACCGCAAGCTTTTCACTCTCGATGCGGAGACGATCGTGATGCCCGGCCATGGCTCCGACACCAAGATTGGAGACGAGCGCCCCAGCCTGGACGAGTGGATCGCTCGCGGTTGGTGAGTGCCGCCGAGGCTGAACACCTCGAAGAAATCCCGCAAGGATCGCCCAGGGATGCACTAGCAGAGCCCGCCTTCAGACGGATTTACGCCGCGTCGTTTGTGTCGAACATTGGTCGCTGGATGCAGTTCGCTGCGCTGGGTGTCCTAGGTCAGAAACTCACCGGTTCGCCTCAGTTCCTGGGACAGCTTGTGTTTGCGCAGCTCATTCCCATGGCATTCCTCAGCCTCATCGGAGGCAGTCTCGCCGACTCGATGAGCAAGCGGACCTTGCTTACGGTGACCCAGGTGTGGCAGATGGTCTCCACGTTTGTCCTTGCAGCGCTGCTGATCGACGATGCGATCAACACAGATTTGCTGTTGGCCATCGTTTTCATTACCGGCCTAGGCCAAGGCCTCTACGCGCCGGTGTTTGGGTCGACGTTGCCCACGTTGGTGAGACGGCAAAACCTCAGCGCAGCGGTTTCGCTGAACTCGGTACAAGTGAACGGCGCTCGAGTGATCGGACCCGCCATCGGAGGGTTCCTCGTGTCGCAGTTCGGCTTTGCGCTCGTGTTCTTCATCAACGGAATGAGCTACCTCTTCGTCATCGGTGCCGTACTCCTCACCACATTCCCAGCCGCTACCGCAACGTCGAGGTCAGTAAAGGACCGCATCTTGGGCGGGTTCACGATTGCCCGGAGGGCACCGCAGGTTGGGCGGCCACTCATCATCATGTCCTCCTTTGCATTCCTTTGCCTGCCCTTTATTGGTCAGCTGCCGGGAATCGCCGAGGACCGGCTCGGAATCGATTCCGACAGCACCACCTACGGACTGTTCTACGCGGCGTTCGGAGTCGGGGCGCTTCTCGGCGCCCTGTTGGTTGGCACCGTGTTGCTTCGGGCTCCGAAGCCGTTGGTGGCCCGCCTCACCCTTGGACTGTTTGCCGTGTCCTTGGCCTGGTTCAGCACGATCAGAGAAATCGAATTGGCCTACTTCGCAGTCTTCTTAGTTGGCCTCTTCTACTTCGCCCTGCCGACAACGCTGAACACCATTTGGCAACAACACGTTGACGACTCGATCCGAGGGCGGGTTTCGGCTCTGTGGGTCCTCGCCTTCGGTGGAACCGTTCCTGTCACAAACCTGCTGGCAGGAAATGTGGTAGAAGCGATCGGTCTTCAACCAGTCCTGCTTTTTGGAGCTCTAGCCGCCGCGCTGCTGGGTCTCGTGGTTCGGATTCCGACCGGCGATGTCGTGGGCGAAGAGATCTTGCTTGCACCAGTTCGGTAAGTCTCCAACACCCAAATAATTGTTCCTACGGAGCTAGGAGAAATTACCGCTTTCGATAGACTGAAGCCATGAGCGTCCCCCTGTTCGAGGTCACCGATCTTCATGCCCGAGTAGCCACCGACATAGAGGCCGAGGCCACACCGATCCTTAAGGGTCTCAACCTCACCATTATGCCCGACGAGATCCACGTGATCATGGGCCCCAACGGGTCTGGCAAGAGCACCCTGGCAAACGTGCTGCTCGGCTCACCCGAGTACGAGGTCACCCAGGGAACCGTCAAGTTCAACGGCGACGACATCACCGACTGGGGTCCCGACGTTCGCGGCAAAGCAGGTATTTTCCTCGCATTCCAACACCCGATGGAAGTGTCGGGTGTGAGCGTCCTCAACTTCCTACGGCAGGCCTTGAGCGCCCGCAAAGGTATCGACATGAGCGTTCTTGAGCTTCGGCTCTCGCTCATGGAATGGATGGACACCCTCGGCATGGACAAGAGCTTCATGGAACGGCACCTCAACGAAGGTTTCTCAGGCGGCGAACGCAAGCGCAATGAGATTCTGCAGATGGCGGTCCTCGAACCAGAGATGGCGATCCTCGATGAGACCGATAGCGGACTAGACATCGACGCCCTCCGCATCGTTGGCGAAGGCGTTCAGGCAATTCGCAA
Source organism: uncultured Acidimicrobiales bacterium (assembly GCA_938029215.1). Taxonomy (GTDB): domain Bacteria; phylum Actinomycetota; class Acidimicrobiia; order Acidimicrobiales; family SZUA-35; genus JABDIY01. Next base: position 14,147 of record CALHFG010000124.1, read on the forward strand.
GGATCGTGGAGGACTGGGCGCCCTGGCGATCACCCACCATGAACGGCTCCTCACTTTCCTCCAACCGAACAAGGTTCACGTGCTCATCGACGGCCAGATCGTTCACACCGGCGGCATGGAAATAGCCGAGAAGATCGACTCCGACGGATACGAGAGCTTCCGATGAGCCCGGGACCAGACTTCGCCGCACTGAAGAAGGACTTCCCGATTCTGGCCACCGAGCGACATGGCAAACCGCTGGTCTTTCTCGACTCCGCAGCATCGTCCCAGCGCCCAACGCAGGTCCTCGATGCAATGGACTACTCCTACAACAACGCCTACGCCAATGTGCACCGTGGCGTTTACGGATTGGCCGAAGCAGCAACGAACGCGTACGAGTCGGCCCGCCTGAAGGTCGCTCGATTCATTGGCGCACCCGACAGCAGCGAGATCATCTTCACCAAGAACGCCACCGAGTCACTCAACCTGGTAGCGGCCAGTTGGGGGCGGGCAAACCTTGGCCCAAGCGACGCCATCGTGCTGACGGTGATGGAGCACCATGCCAACATTGTTCCCTGGCAAATGCTGCAGGCCGAAAAAGGCTTTGAGATTCGCTGGATCCCGCTTGGCGACGACGGGAAGCTAGATCTGTCCAACATCGACACGCTGCTCGACGGCGCGAAGCTGCTCAGCTTCGCCACGATGTCGAACGTTCTTGGCACGATCAATCCGGTTGAGCAGCTGGTCAAGGCGGCCCGGAAAGCCGGCGCCGTCGTCTGCCTCGATGCGTGCCAGTCGGTCCCCCATATGCCTACCAACGTTGCCGACATGGACGCCGATTTCGTGGCCTTTAGTGGCCACAAAATGCTCGGCCCGTCGGGCATCGGAGTCCTCTGGGGGCGGATGGAACTCCTGGAGGCAATGCCGCCGTTCCTTGGCGGAGGTGGCATGATCAGCCACGTCACCACCGAAGGCTTCATGCCAGATGCAGTTCCGTCGAAGTTCGAAGCGGGCACGCCGCCTATCGTTGAGGCGGTGGGGCTTGGCGCCGCGATCGACTATCTCGAGGCGATCGGCATGGAGAACATTCGCCAACACGAGATCGAACTCACGGCGTACGCGCAACGCACGCTCAAGGAGAAGCTCGGCGATGCCATTACGATCCACGGCCCCTCAGAACCTTCCGAGCGTGGCGGCGTCCTGTCGATCGAGCTACAAGGCGTCCACGCCCACGACATCAGCCAGGTATTGGATAGTCACGGGGTCGCCGTCAGGCCTGGCCACCACTGCGCCAAACCTCTGATGCAGGAGCTCGGCGTCAACGCCACCGCCCGCGCCAGCTTCTATCTGTACAACGACACTTCCGACGTGGACGCCTTAGCCGATGCTCTGGCCGAAGCGTTGTCCTTCTTTGCTATCTAGGAACCGGACCAATGTCTGATCTCGAAGATCTCTATCGCGAAATAATTCTGGACCACTACCGGTCGCCACGAAACTCGGGCGAACTGGAGCCCCCGGCGCACAAGGCTGAAGGGTTCAACCCGCTCTGCGGGGACGAAATTGTTGTCTACCTACTTTTGGGGGACGACGGAACGATTTCCGACATCAAAATTGGAGGCCAGGGCTGCTCCATCTCTCAGAGCAGTGCATCCATGATGTCAGCCGCTGTAAAGGGCAAGACCCCAGAACAGGCACGCGAGCTGATGACAAGCTTCAAAGGCCTCATGAGCATTGCCGAAAAAGGCGAGGAACTCGCCGAACCGACCCCGGCGGAGATTCGCGAGCTGGGCGACCTCGCCGCCCTGCGCGGTGTGGTCAAGTTTCCGACTCGAATCAAATGTGCCACGCTCGGCTGGAACACTCTCGACGAGGCTCTCACCGCGGTGGCCGAAGGAACCTAGACCTCCGGGGTTCGGGCCAGCCGATCAGCTTCAGCAGCCCATTGGAAGTCGAGGCTTGTCAACCCGCCGGCATCGTGGGTACTGATGCGAATCTGGACATCGCGGTAGGTGTTGGTCCATGTTGGATGATGGTCCAGCTCTTCTGAAACCTCGGCCATGGCTGCCATGAATTCCATCGCAGCCGTGAACGACCCAAACACCAAATCGCGGGCCAAATTGCCATCGACCACTCGCCAGTCCGGGAACTGCTCGAGCTTGCTTTTTAGTTCCTCAGGAGGCAGAACGGTCGGTCGCATTGCCCCATTCTTGCAAGCCCGCTGTTCAGAGCGCTAGTCGGCGTACTTCAAATTTTAAACGAATAAGCACAACCACCCAGGCGCATGAACCATGTTGGTTGTCCAAGCTGGTCTACATTAGGTCATAGCTAGGCAACTAGCCTCCTGCAGAAACCTTCTTTGAGGTTTATGCTCATAGGTCCTTAAGTGGGACCTTGTACATGCCGATAGATTCTGTGCCGTTGCACCGCGACGGATGAAAATGAATCGAATATTTTGATTGGATGCCGCCATGACAACAACTACTACCCAGCGCAAGGCCCTGCACGCCTATCTGAGCGACGATGCTCACGAGCAATGGCACACCTTCGCCGCCCAAGAGGGCGTGAGCGTTAGTGCCGTACTGGAAGCCCTTGCGACCGAGCTTGATTTCTCGAACGACACCTCCGAGGCTCCGATGAAGGATCGCCTCAACGAAGTGGTCGCGATCGCTCGCCGCACCGACGCAAGCCGCCGTCGCCGTCGCCGCTGAGCCAACGTTCAACCGCACGAGCGGGAACCTCAAAAGCTGACCTTCGGGTCGGCTTTTCTGGTTTTGGGCCCCCGCTACCGAATGAGCTGCAGATAGTCCTCGGGCGAATCGAGAATGCCCAGGTGGTACTGACCCTCCAGCATGACCGAGGTCGCATTGTTCAACGCTCGCGTGAGCTCGTCGACCCCAGCGGCATCGACCTCGCTGTCGTAGGTTCCGGCACAGACCGCAACGGGCACCGAGATCTCTGCTGCCATTTCCTCGATCGCCGGCTCACTGGTCATCGAAATTCTGAAAACCAGACCGAAGGTGACCGGATCGACAAGAGACAGTTGCTCGTGGGCGAACCTGGCCGCCTCGCTGTCACCTTCGGGGCACCAGCGCTTCACCAACTTTGGAACAACATCGGCCACCGGGTCGGAGTCTTCATCGTCTTCATCCCAGGCGGTGGCCTCCATGATGAGATCGAGCCAATCGTTTCGCTGAGCATCGCTGCGACCGTAGGGAACACCGAGAATGACGGCTCGCTCCACCATGTCGGGATGGGCGCGGGCCAACGCCAGCGCCACCAATCCGCCAAGAGAATGGCCAAGCACATGCACCGGGCCGAGATCCTCGCGCAAGATCAGCTTGCGGACCTGACGCACATAATCATCGATGTGCAGTGGCCGACTTGGACGAGGGGTTTCACCATGCCCCAGAAGGTCCACGGTGTAGATCGACGTCTCGTCCGCTCCATCCTCGACCAGTGCTGCACGGAATCTGTCCCACATCGCAGATGTGAGGCCGGTGCCGTGCAACAGAACAATCGGGTTCTTGTAGGCACCCATTACGTTCCAGGCTAGCGTCGGTCGGTCCCGTCGCCGCCGTATCCTCATAGGCCCTATGACCTCTCTTTCCACACTTGTCGAACGGCTTCGCCGGGCCGCCCAGTCGGGCGAGCCCATGCGCGACGTTGCCGTGGTGGTAAGCGAGTTCGTTGATGACGGGGGCGTTGAACTTGTGGACGACCCCTTCCACCCGGCTCGAAAGGACCGCCAAGAAGGTCTGGTCGCGCCGGTCAGCCTCACCGAAGACGCTGCCGTCGTTCTCATACGATCTGCAGCTGGCCTGACCCCAGTCCCCCAGCGTCAAAGCTTGCCCGTCGCCATCGGGATTCTGGCCGGCCAAGTCACCGTCGACGTGTACGCCGAAGATGAGGAGTCGGGTGAGCTACTGAGTGCTGGCGGCATCGATGTGCTCCCAGAAGAGGTATATGTGATCGAACCCGATGTTGTCCACAACGTGCGCTTCTCCGGTGAAGAACCAGGGCTTGCGCTCCATGTGGTTGTGGGCGACCTACAGCGGACGGTTCGCACCCGCTGGCTACATGGCGAACGACAGGATCTCGCTCCTTCCGACGCGTACCCGCTCACCGCGCTCGCTATGCCATTGGCCGACACATCGGATCCGAACGACGAGATCATCGACGAAGAACTCCCCACCGACGAGGCCTGAGTGACCCTCGATGCGTAGAAGGGCCGATCGGCCCCAAGAAAAGCTGGTAACGCCTCGCTTTGCAACCATCTGCGGCGCCGCGCTCAGCTACTTCTTGGCACTAGGGATGCTCGTGCCCACGCTACCGAGATACGTAGAGGGCGACCTCGCGGGATCGAAACTCGAAGTCGGCCTCGTGGCTGGCGTCTTCGGCGTAGCTGCCGGACTGATTCGACCATGGCTCGGACGGTTGGGAGACCTCTACGGTCGCCGACTGCTCTTGGTGGTCGGGGCGACCGTCGGGGCCGTCACGATCTTCCTCTACCCCATGTGGGCTTCGATTCCCTTTCTGATCGGACTTCGGATGGTCAGCGGAATCGGCGAAGCGGGCGTGTTTATCGGCGCCGCAGTTAGCACCCAAGATCTCGCGCCCGACGATCGGCGGGGCGAAGCAACCAGCTACTTCAGCCTCGCCCTCTACTCCGGCCTCGGCATCGGTCCGGTCTTTGGTGAGTTCATCGACGAACGGTTCGGGTTTTCTACGGTGGCGTCGATCTGCGCTGGACTGTTGTTGGTCAGCGCGATCCTCGGCTTCGCCATTCCTCGCCACGTCCCGACACCCAGACCAGAACATCGCCGAAAGGGATTCCTTCACCCTGCCGCCGTCATACCCGGCGGTTTACTCCTCTTGAGCCTCATCGGTTTCGTGGGGTACACGGCCTTCCTTTCGCTGTATCTCGACCGGTTGGCCGGCGGCGAGGGTTTGGGCCGATCAGGGCCAGTTTTTCTGCTTTACAGCGCAATCGTTGTCGTCTTTCGTCTCACCTTGGCCGACCTCCCCGATCGACTCGGTGGGCGTCGAGCCGGCGCGTTGGCGTTCTTGTTCATCATCGCTGGACTGAGCATCGTGTCGCTGTGGGGATCGCTAACCGGCGTCTACGTGGGAACCGCGGTGCTGGCAATCGGCGCGGCATTCAACTACCCGGCGCTCTTCCTTTTGGTGATGGCCAAAACCGAAGCCAGCGAACGAGCCTTCGCCATCGCGTCGTTTGGGTTCTTCTTTGACTCGGCGAGCGCTCTGGGGCCACCACTGTTGGGGGCCGTCATTTCGCTCACCGGGAGCGAGCGACCCGCCTTCGGCCTCGGCGCCGCAGCTGCGACCCTAGGGCTCTATGGACTGCTCCGGGCGACGAACCCGGAGCCGGCGTGACGCCTAAACAACCTTCTTAGAGGGTCGCGCTTAGAGGGTCGCGCTTAGAGGGTCGCGGCCGCCTTGGCAAAGCCATCGATCGTGGCCGAGATGTCGGAGTCGCTTACATCGAGATGAGTCACCAAGCGATAACTCGGCCCACCCCGGACACCGATTCCCGTGTCGTTCAGAACCGAGTTAAAACCGTCGATCTGATCTGTGGCCATGTCGACGGTGACGAACACCATGTTGGTTGCCCGTTTGTCGACGGCAATCCGGTCAATCGCCCCAAGTCCAACCTCGAGATCGGACGCCCGGCGATGGTCTTCGGCCAGTCGATCCACGTTGTTGTCGAGTGCAAAAATCCCCGCGGCTGCCAGAATTCCGGCCTGGCGCATCCCGCCGCCCACCATCTTGCGCCAGCGTCGTGCTTGCCCAATCAGGTCGGCTGATCCGACCAGCACCGAGCCAACCGGTGCGCCGAGGCCCTTGCTGAGGCAGACCGACACCGTGTCAAAGCCCTTCGCAATGTCAGCTGGCGATGTGGCTTGCTCAACGGCGGCGTTAAACAACCTGGCGCCGTCCAAGTGGGTGGACAGCCCGGCGTCGCGGGCAATCGCTTGGGCGTCCGCCACATACTTTGGTGGAAGTGGTTGTCCGTCGTGGGTGTTCTCGAGCGCCAGCATCTTGGTATGAGCGAAGTGGTTGAGGCTCGGCTGGGGCTTGATGTAGGACCGAATCCGATCAAGATCCATCGTGCCGTCGGCATTCATCTCGATGGGCTGTGGCTGAATGCTGCCCAGAACCGCAGCTCCACCCGCCTCCCATTTATAGGCATGGGCCAACTGGCCCACCAGGTACTCATCACCGCGCTGGCAATGGGCCAGGATGCCGATGAGGTTCGACTGTGTTCCCGACGGAACAAACACACCGGCTTCTTTCCCCAAAACCCTTGCAGCCTGGGCTTCTAGACGGTTGACGGTGGGGTCCTCGCCGAAAACGTCGTCGCCGACTTCGGCGTGAGCCATCACCTTGCGCATCTCCGGCGAAGGCTTGGTGAACGTGTCGGACCGCAGATCGATCATGGCCTGAGAGTATCTACAGCAGGGCCTCTTTCGTGCCGTTATCTCTTCGGTGAGTGATGATTCAGCACCCGTAGAAAGCCCGTCCGCCCCTCGCCCCGCAGTTGCGGGACCTACAATCGGCGCCGCCTATCGCATGCCGACCCGCGTGGAAGAGTTGGGTATCCCGCTGAACATGGTCGAAGATCTCTTCTGCCGCCGGGTGCTCAACGCCCGGCGGACGACCATTCGGGCCGCGGCCGCCGAGATCGGCATCAGCCTGAACGTCGCTACCGGAGTCGCCGAGGACCTACGCGGGCGAAACCTAATGGAGTTCCACGGACTCGATGGCCGTGACTACATCATTGGTCTGACCGAGCAAGGACGTTCGATCACCTTTGATGGAATGCGCGAGTCGAGCTATGCCGAAATCATGCCGGTGCCGCTGGCGCTGTACGTGCAGACGGTGCATTCCCAGAAGGCCAAACTCAAGATCAACCGCGACAGCATCAAGGAAGCGTTCAACGATCTCGTCGTGAGCGACAAGCTGCTCGACCAACTAGGTCCAGCGTTCCTGAACGACGGCGCAATCTTCATGTACGGGCCCCCAGGAACTGGCAAGACCAGCCTGGCCGAGCGAATGATCCGGATCCACAAAGACGCGATCTTGATCCCTCACTCGGTCGAGATGGATGGCCAAGTCATCACCGTTTTCGACCCTGCGGTCCATACCCCCGTTGCCCAGCAGCCGCCGGGCCTCGACCCTCGCTGGATTCTGTGTGCGCGGCCAATTGTGATCGTTGGCGGCGAGCTAACCCTGGACATGGTCGACCTCGAGCTCGACGAGAAGTCCGGCACATACAAGGCTCCGATTCAGATGCAGGCCAACAACGGCATCCTGGTGGTCGATGACTTTGGTCGTCAGACCATCCGCCCTTCGGATCTGCTCAATCGCTGGATCATCCCGCTCAGCCGCGGTATCGACTTCCTGAAGCTCGCCAACGGAACCAAGTTCACCGTTCCCTTCGAGATCAAGCTGGTGGCTTCAACCAACCTCAATCCCAACTCTCTCGGCGACGACGCGTTTCTTCGGCGCCTTCGCAACAAGGTGTATGTCGGCGCAGTAGAGGAAGAGGCATTCAACTGGATCCTCGCTCGCGTGTCTCAAGCCAAGGGGCTGCAGGTGACCGCCGAAGGTGCGGAACGATTGCGTCAGCAAGCCGAGAAACACCTCGGTGAACTGCGACCCTATCTCGCCATCGACTTCTGCGAACTCGCGCTCGGCATCTGCGAGTACGAAGGCATGGCGCGCACGCTCGACACCCGCATGATCGACCGCGTGGCCTCGGTCTACTTCGTGAATGAGGAAGTGGCGGAGGAGCCCAAGACCTCAGCGCAGCGAGCCGCGGAACTGGCCCAAAAGGCTGCCGAGTTGGCCGCCAGCAGTTCCAATGCCAACCCGCTCGGCTTCGATCCCTTCAGCCTCACACTCCACCAGGGGTAACCGGGAAGCTACTTCTTCTTTCGCTTCTGCAAATTGGCCCACTCGTCTCGCAGGCCAACGGTGCGGTGGAAAACCGAAGGATCATCTAGGTCGGCGGCGAAATAGCCGAGTCGTTCAAACTGAATGACCTCGCCAACTCCGATGTCGGCCAATACGGGTTCGACCTTGGCGTGACAGATCTCTTTCGCACGCGGGTTGAGCGACTCTAAGGGGTCGGTTCCTTCGGACCCAGGGTGAGAATCGGTGAACAACCGGTCGTAGAGGTTCACGGTGGCATCGACTGCATGTTCGGCCGAAACCCAGTGCATCGTGCTCTTCACCTTGCGGCCATCGGGGGCGTTCCCACCTCTGGTGTCGGGGTCGTAAGTGCAATTCACTTGCACGATGGCGCCGTCCCCATCGACCTCGGCGTCGACCGCAGTGATCAAGTACGCGTTGCGTAACCGCACCTCGCGGCCGGGCGTGAGCCGAAAGTACTTCGGTGGAGGGTCTAGCTTAAAGTCGTCGTCTTCGATCCACAGTTCACCGCTGAACGGAACACTGCGGGTGCCCAAATCAGGATTGTTGGGGTGGTTGGCCACATCGAACCATTCGATCTGACCCTCCGGCCAATTGGTGATGACTACCTTGACCGGCTTGGTGACCGCCATGCGTCTCGGGGCAATCTCGTTGAGCTCGGTTCGCACGAACGACTCGAGCAGCTCGACCTCGACGGTGCTGTTGGTCTTGGCAACGCCAACTCGATCGACAAAGTCACGCAACGCCGATGCGGGGTAGCCCCGTCGGCGGAGTCCCCTGACCGTCGGCATTTGGGCGTCGTCCCAACCGTCCACATGACCCTCTTCGACAAGCGTCCGGAGAACCCGCTTGGACAGAACTGTGTGGGTGATGTTGAGCCGAGCAAACTCGGTCTGCTCTGGGGTATCACCAGGAAGGTCGAGATGACTCAAACACCACTCATACAGCGGCCGATGATCCGCGAACTCCAGTGTGCATATCGAATGCGTGACGCCTTCGATGGCATCGCTCTGGCCGTGGGCCCAGTCGTAGGTGGGGTAGATGATCCAGCGATCTTCGGTGCGATGGTGAGGGATCCTTCGGATGCGATAGAGCACCGGATCGCGAAGCCACATATTGTCCGCCTGCATGTCGATCTTGGCTCGCAGGACCTTCTCACCGTCGGCGAACTGGCCGTCGCGCATCCCGCGAAACAGCGCAAGGTTCTCTTGAACGGAACGATCTCGGAACGGGCTTTCGATTCCTGGCTGACCGAACCCGCCTCTTTGTTCTGAAATCGTCTCGGCGCTCTGATCATCGACGAACGCCAGGCCCTTGTTGATGAGGTCCTCGGCCCAGTCGTAGATCTGCTCGAAGTAGTCCGACGCGTAGCGAGCTTCGCCCGCCGGGGTCACTCCGAGCCACTCGAGGTCCTCCTGGATCGCCCGAACATAGGACGTGTCTTCGGTCTCGGGGTTGGTGTCGTCAAATCGCAGAAGGCAGGTGCCGCCAAACTCCTCGGCGATTCCAAAGTTCAGGTAGATCGATTTTGCGTGCCCGATATGCAAAAAGCCATTGGGTTCAGGCGGGAACCGAGTCTGCACTCGGCCGTGAAACCGATCGGCGGCGATGTCGCTCTTCACCTTCTCGCGCACGAAGTCAACCGACTCGAACTCGTTGTCCGCCGAACGACCTTCTTCCATGGGCCAAACCGTAGCGCCCTCTGGGTAGTGGTTGGACCGGATTCGTCTAGCTACTGAACGTCTTGTTCCCGTACCGCCATGGTGAGCCCCACCCCAAGGAGCCCCAGAACAACAACCCCACCCATAAGGAACGCCCACGGAACATCGGAGACCTCGACGCGCCGTTGTTCACGGACGGTCTCAAGCACAACGGGGTCGACCGCATCAGGTTGGCGGCCGACTCCAACGATCTGCTCAAGATCTCGTTCGGTTGAACCGTCGGGAGAGACCGACATGACCGAACAACCGTCGGTTCGCAGCGCTCCGTCAGCCGCCTCGCTGGCCAGAATCACCATCGAGCCGTTGCCACCGCTAAAGCCACAGTTTCCGCCATCGTCGCGATGACTTTGAACAAACACATGATCTTTGATCTCGCCGCGGTAGACCGTGTCTACTTGGAAGGTCATCTCTACCGCTTCCTCACCAAAGTCGTTTCGAGCTTCAATCTCGCGAAGCTCGATCATCTCGCCAACGAACACGATGTTCGGCCCACCTTCGGTTCGCAGCCATTCAAGTGGTCCCATACAGCTACACGCCGATGCAGGCGGAGCGAAACCAAATGTGGACACGGCGAGCATGATCGCAGTGCTGGAAAGAATTCGAAGGGCGAGTCGTGGGGGCTTCATGGTAATACGACGAAAAGCACGTGACCCTAGTTCCCGACCGCGTGGGTCAGTGTTCCCTCCAAGAGGCATTCGACGAAGAAGTCGGCACCGTCGATGTGAACGCTGTTGTCGTGGCGCTCGATGCTGATCTGAACCTCCTCTTCGCGAACCTCAAGACCTGACGATCGGTGTCTAGCATTTAGCTGCGCTATCAGCCGATCGGTCGCCTCCTCGACCGCCTCGTCCAAGGTCTCAAACGATGTGGTAACTCCCGGGCGGTGAACAACAAAGCCGGCACGCTTGGGGGAGGTAATCGAGGCGGTGAGCTGCATCCGAACACTACCCACTGCAGCGCCGATGGCGTTGGCCACCTCGCTCCATTCCGGAATGTGAACATCTGTCCCGAGCAACGAAGCCAACGGCGGGTGATGCAGCGCTGCCGATGCTCCAATTCCGATGATTGGCCGATCAAGCTGCACACCGACTCGGTACAGCTCCTGAGAGCGCAACGTTTCTGTCCACACGGTGGAGGGCACACCCACCGCCGAGGCGATCACCGATCCCGTCCGATGCTGCACCTCGGCGAGTATCGACCGCGCCGCGTCCTGCCCCGACTCGAAACGCGGCACGCCGAAACGACCAAGAGTCGCAGCAAACAACTCGAGCCCACTTTTCGAGGCCACCTGGTCAAAGGCCGATCCAAAGCTGTCTCGGTCCACGAGCCCCGCCGCCCACGCCGCATCGGTTGGGGTCAACGCCACGAACTGAAGCTCACCAGCACTCGCCCGTCGCCGCGCGGCGAGGTACTCCCGCCGGGTCGAGAATGCGGTAGTTGCCTCGAGTAGTTCGCCATCAGGAGTCACACAGAACAGTCCGTCGGTCTCGCTCACGATGCGGCGACTGGCCTGCGCTTGCAGAAGATCGTTGAGTTGCGGAAACCGTACCTGGGCTGCCCCGAGGGGAATCACACGACCCGGACCGACTTTTAACACTCCACGGTGCTCGTCCCAGCCCACCTCGCTGTCTCCGCCCAAACCCTCCGTCCTAATCCGAGGCGACCGGATCATTGTTCCCACCCCTCCAACCGTCGCCCCGTCGTCGACGATCTCGGGTATCCCGTTCGAGACCACCGCGACGTCGGTCGTGGTGCCGCCGATGTCGACGATGATTGCGTCCTGGACGCCGGCGAGGTGGATCCCACCAACCAACGAAGCGGCGGGCCCGGACAGAATGGTCTCCACGGGCCGTTCCATGGCGTGACCAAGCGACATGACAGACCCATCGGACCGGACCACTACCAGGGGCGCGTCGACGCCGGCCTCTCTGACCGAACGTTCAAAGGCATCGATCAGTCGCCGAACCGGAGCTGTCAGTACGGCATTGGCCAACGCAGTTGCTGCTCGCCTCGGGCCGTCCAGGCGGCCGCTGAGTTCATGAGAACAGGTAACAGGGATGTGAGCAGTCTTGGGGTCTCGGGCCAGAAGGCTCCTCACTGCCCGCTCATGGGCGTCATTCCGGACCGCAAAGAGTGATGCAACCGCGATGGCCTCGGTCTTGGCCAACGAATCGATTTCCGCCACCAGTGCGTCGGTTCCGAGTTCGTCGATCTCACGACCTTGGGCGTTGTGTCCGCCCGAAATGGCGATCACATGGGCAGCGCTCGCCAACCCATCAATCCGCTCCACGGCACCCGGGTCGAATCCCGCCACAACTAACGCCGCGCCGCCTCCGGTGTGTTCGACCATGGCGTTGGTCGCCAACGTGGTACTTAGGGCAACCGAGGATATCTGCGACCTGGCAGAGCCTGCAGCCTCCATTGCCGTGAGCACCCGATCGACGGCAGTCGATACCCCGACGATCAGATCACGATGTGTCGTCGGCGCTTTGGCACTGACGAAGACGCTCCCGTCACCACGTAGCAACGCAGCGTCAGTGAACGTCCCGCCCGTGTCAATTCCTAGCCGCATCGATGACAGCCCTTCGCCCAAAATGTGTCCGGATTCACACCCCAAGTATGGCCTTCCGCCCCAGCTCAGCGACGGAAGTTCGATTCTGATTTTCAGTTTCCAACCATCGACCTATAGTTGAGACTCGCTATGAGAGACGCCGTTCAACAGTTGAGTGCATCAACCTCAACTAGCACCAGAGGGTCGCGAAGTGAGTTGATGAGACCACTTTGCGAGGTATCGCTTGAGGCAAGGTTGACGGTCAGAATTGAGCGTTCCGAATGAGTGGGGCGCCACGCTGGGAGCCGATCGCCCGCCTCGCGATCAGACTTAACCGCATCGAACCCGAGGTGGCTGATCGTCAAACGGCGATCGATACCGCAGCCGTTCAGCTGTGCGAAGCATGCGATTACAACGATGTCCTGTTGCGCGAAGCGCTCGCGGTGTTTGTGGCCGGCGCCGATCGCGGCCGGATTGGGGCTCGAGCGGCCGACAGTCTGCGCCTGGCGATCAGGAAGAGCGACGGGGCCAAGAAGCCGTTCCGTGGCGTTCGACTTCGTGGCCGACGTCGCCCGGTTGCCCGCCAGCCCCAGCGTTAGACGACCGACTGGAACGGTCGTTCCAACGCCCGAGATCCTCACAGGCGGTGCAGTGCGTTCGCTCTCGATGAGCATGCCGACGGCTCTAGTCGGACCGCTTCGAATCGACATGTGACGACACGCAGTGCTTCTACCTGCGACTGCTGGTCCCAATGGCCCTCTTGCAGGGAAAATCCTCCCTGGTGCACTAGGCAAGCATCACAAAAGGGTCTACCGTCCTGTCCGTGGGGTGGAGCTTACCTAGGGCGTTGTAAAGCCAACCAAGGAGCATCCATGAAAAGCAGATCATTGAAGGCCGCTTTGGCCTTCCTCACCGCTGCGAGTGCGGTCGTCGGTTTCGCCGGCGCGTCCTCAGCTGCAAACGTGGAGGGGCAGACCTACAGTTTCCCCCTTCAGGCCAAGAGCGACGCCGACATTACCGGCAACGCCTCGGCCACCGTTAACGGCGCCAACGTCGACTACACCATCTTCGCCGACAACGTCGACGTCGATGCGGTTGTGATGCATTGGCACGCCGGAGACAACTGCGATGCAGCCGGCGGCGTCGAGATCGGCATTCCCGGCGAGACCACCGTGGTCCGCAACCCGGCTGAGACGGTGAAGAACGGTTTCGTTATCACCGGTAGCGCACCCCTCGGCACAGCCGACATGGAGAACGTCTACTTCAACGTGCACGAAGCAGGCAACCTGGCCAACGTGATCGCCTGTGGCGAGCTCGATGCGTCTGATTCACCCTTGCTCATAGACGGGAGCGGCAACAACCGCTCGACAGCGTTCTCTGCCACGAACGCCAACACGCTCAACGGCACCGACGTAGTCCTCACCGGTGGCGTGACCTTGGAAGGCAACAAGCTGGCCGTCAACCTGCAACTGACCGGCGACGATCTCCTCGATGGAAACAACCGAGTAGTGACCCTGCGAAACAACAGCAGCTGCGACGCATCCACCGACACGTATCTGACGAGCGACATCATTCGAAGCCTCACAGGCCAGGGAACTACCGCACCTCCCTCCGCTTCCAACGACCTGCTGACTGTGTTCAACAACAGTGCGTGGTCCAAGACAATCGGAGCCCCACCAGCGCCATCAACGGCACAGGTCAACACCACCATCATCCTCACCCCAGAAGAGGTTGATGCCTATGGCGACATGACCATCGTTGTCCACGGCAACGAGAGCAACTCCGATATGACCGTTCTGCCAGCACCGCTCAACCTCATGGTTCGACAGGCCCAGCCTGTGGCATGTGGCCAGCTCGGCGTTGGGGATGCAACCGCACCCATCAACGGCAACTACTACGCCCTCGAGTTTGAAGAGGTCGGTAGCTCGGGCTACTCCGGTACGGGAACGCTCAAGAACACCACCGCTTCCGACGCCGGCTCGGTTGAAGCCCACGTGCTTATCAACGCCCCCGCCGCCGCTGCTGGTGTACACAAGGTAGTTCTCGACAACGACACCTCCTGCGACGCACTAACCGCCCCAATCGGATGGGCCTCCATTGCTCCCGATCTCCTGGCCAACGGGACCGATCAGATCGACATCAACACCGGTGTCCTCCGTTCGATCTTTGGCCCGCTCGAGAACACCGGGGCGTTCAGCGGCGCAGATGCCACCACTGTCAACGACGGACAGTTCACGGTGCTCATCGCGAATGAGTCCAAAGACACCGTTCTGGCCTGTGCTCAGCTCAGCCGTACCTTCGGTGAAGCTCCAGAGGCTCCGCCGGCTCCCAGCGATGTACCTCCCTTCGACGGCACCGTCGCTGAGGCGACCACCCTGGAAGAGATCCTGATGGCCTCGGACTACCGAGCCAACGCGACCAACACCGGCACCGATCAAGAGATCATGCGTCTCTATCAGGCCTTCTTTGGCCGTGACCCCGATGTCGCAGGTGTCCAGTACTGGATCAGCGTCAGCAAGGGCGAGGTCAATGGCACGGTGTACAGCACGCTGGAACTGGCCGGGTTCTTCCCAGGCGCTTCCGACGAGTTCGCCAACCAGTTCGAAGGTATCTCCAACCAGGCATTCGTCGATGCGGTCTACCAGAACGTTCTCGGACGTGAAGGTGAAGCCGCCGGCGTCGCATACTGGAATGACATCCTTGACGGCACCAACAACAGCGGCAACAACCCGGCGCTCTCACAGGGCACCCGAGCCGACGTTGTGTACTACGTCGCCATCAACCAAGAGTTCATCAATCGTGAGCCCTACGCGGTTCCCGCTGGTTAACCCTCAACCTCTCCCCTAGGGAGTCAAAACTGAGAGAAGCGCCGGGTTTGCCCGGCGCTTCTTTCGTTTTTCCTTTGAGTTGTAGTCGAGGCTTTGCGCAACCCGTTGGGATTGCCCGTCGCTCGGTCGGTTAGACCGAGGCCTCGAGTTCGTTGAGACGAATGATCTCGCCGCAGTTGCGGCACTCTCGAGTGTCTGCGTCGTTGTCATGAAGGACCGCAATTGGGCGCAGATGTCGAAAGTCGCTGCTCCGCGCGGTCATGCAGCACGTAGGGCACTGCACATTTGTTGTTGATATTTCCACTTGTACCTATCGGCGCTATGCGCCTGCTTTTTACTATCCATGCCAAATCTGGCATCGCCACCACGTTGGCAGCATTTCGTTGGTTCTCCCATTGAGATCAATGGGCTGAGGACCGAAGCGATTCGTCGCACCACACTGATGCGGCTCGCTCCAACTAGATCATACCACATCGAGCGCGGCCAGTGATTTCGGGGGCGTTGGGTCCATCGGCGGACAAGGGGCATGAGCAACCTCATAGAGAACAGATGAACATCCGCTGAGCAGGACGGCGATAGGCCAAAGGGCCGATAGCCTTTGGCCCTCTATGGCCCGCCGTATTGAGGTAGAACTCACCAGCACAAAAGACGCAGACACATGGACCTGGAGGGCAGCTGGCGCAAAGCAGCCCAAAGGTGAAGTTGCGGCGTCCCTTCTCTATGCCGACGCAAAGGTTGGTGACATCTGCCGAGTAGAGGCAGAATTCCACCTCGACGGCATCGAAGTCCTTGAGGTCTTTGCACCCAAGGCCAAAAAGGAACGCGACAACCTGCTCGAGCTCATCTCCCGCCCGATTCCTGATAGCGAGCTAGTCACTGAGGTAAAGGCACCGAAGGGCCGTGGACGGGGTCGAGACGGCGACCGGCCTCGCCGCGATCGTGGTCCGCGCAAAGAAGGCTCCAGCGACCGTGGTTCGCGGCCACCTCGGGACCGTAAACCAGCTACTCCGGCCAAACCACGCCCCACCCGTTTGAAGCCTCGCCGGGTCCATCGTGATGCCGTGGTGGCATCCGTGCCAGAAGAGCACAAGCCCATCGCCGACCAGCTGCTCAAGGGTGGTCTTCCCGCAGTCCGAACCGCCGCAAAGGACGACCCGAACGCGAAGGCGATTATCGCCATCGCCGAAGGCCTCCAACCTAAGCTCGCTACGGCCGAGTGGCGTGACCGAGCCGAGGCCGCCATGGGCGACATCGAACAGCTGGATCTCCGTGACCTTCGTCAGGTTGTCGTTGCCGCCGACAAGGGTGCCCGCGACGAAGAAACGCGAGCGATGGCAGCCGAGCTTCGGGAGGCGCTGAGTCGTCGAATTGAGGCCGACCACACCGAATGGCTCTCCGATCTCGAAACCGCCGTGAAGGAAGAGCGCACTATCCGTGCGCTGCGTCTGACGTCGCGCCCGGTGAAGGCCGGATCGCCGATTCCCGTCGAGATCGCCGAACCGCTCGCGGCCCAGACCGCAGCAGCGCTTGGCCCTGAGACCTTTCCTGATCGTTGGGCGTCGGTAGTTGATGCTCTGGCGTTCTCCCCCATCCGTAATGCCGTGACGCCGGAGCACTATCCAGACAATCTCGACGAGATGTCGCTCGACATCATCCGGTCCGTGGCTGATCGTGTCCCGGCGATCGCCGCCCACTACGGAATCAAGCCAGCCGAATCCAAGGCTGCTGCCAAGCGCGTTCGGGCTGCACGTAAGGCTGCTGGCCCCCGTGGCCGAGGCGGTCGACCCGGAGGCAGCGACCGTCCCCGGGGCCCTCGCAAGGAAGGTGCTGGAGCGGCAGGTGAACGGGGCGAGCGCAAGCCTCGTGAGAAGCGTGAGAAACGAGATCGTGATTCCGGACCCAAGGTCCACAAGGGTCATGCTGACCTCCTCCGAACGCCTTCACGGCCGCGCCCGGGCACGATTGTCCCCGAGCCAGAACCCGAACCTGAGGTAGTAGAAGAGGTTGCGGCAGACGCCGAGGCGCCTGCCGAGGCCGTGGAAGCCACTGAAGAAGCAGCTGCTGCTCCGGAAGCCGAAGCGCCTGCAGCTGACTCACCGGAGGAAGAGACTCCCCCGGCCGAGTAGTCATCACGTATTCCGAGCCCGGTTCAGAGTTCGCTCTAACCGGGCTCTTTGTGTTTTGGTTCACCCAACGTCTCGTTAACAGGTAACGGTACGGGCGGACCTCAGAACGCTCGATGGGCGGTAAGTAGACGAGCCTTGAGCCCGAAGGTCTCAAAGAAGTTCTTCGTCGCTCGATCTCCCGGCAGCGCCCACGCATCGACCCCTACACATCCTCGTGAAATGAGGTCGGCGACGACGAGATCCATCATCGCTTCCCCGATTCCGACTCCCTGTGCGTCCGGATAGACCGCGAAGTCAAAGAGGCGACCCAGTTTTTCGCCGGTGTCGCGAAGCTCCACGGTGAAGATGGCATACCCGAAGACGATCCCGTCGAACTCCCCCACGACGCAACGTTGGTCGGGGATGGCGGCCGACGCTCGGTCGGCGGGGCTTTGGAAGCCAATCTCAAAGGAGGAGAATACGGGGCCACCGCGAGCCTCTGGCATCGGAGCGAGCGCGGCATCACCGATCCACTCGATGTCGTTCAGGTCGTCTGGGGTTGCGAGCCGAGCGGACTCGAAGGCCATCTAGGATTCCAGACGATCGAGCTTTGCCAGAATCGTCTTGCGGTTCCGGTTGGCCTCTTCGTGCTTACGAACCCGAGTCCGTTGGGCGGCGGTGAGATCACCGACGAGCGCGACCACTTCTCGAGCCGTCAAATCGTCGTATCCGGCGATGGGGAGGCGTGGGCCCTTGCTCGCTGCCGACGCCTTTGTGGGAGCGCCCTTCTTGGCCGGCTTCTTTGGCGCGCTCTTGGCCGAATCACCCTTGGGCGTGGTGGCCTTGGGGGCGGGAGGCGGAGGTGCAATCTCCGATGTCACCTCGGCTGGTGGCGCCTCGTCTTCAGGCGGGGCTAACCCGACCGCTTGTCCGAATTCGGTAATTCCCCGCGCTGCGATCGTGGCCATTGTGGTGAGGGCATCGGCGGCGGCACGTTCGGCGCCGGCGCTTCCCTTTGACGCCGCCATTCGACCGATGAACATGCCGAGCTGCATCTGGGAGCGGCCCTTCTTCACCAGCTGCGGCATGACCTTGCGATACTCGTAGAGAAACCCTACGGGGGCGTACAACATGACATCGAGAAGGTCGAGATCTTCGTCTTTTTCCTTGGATGCCATAGTTGTTTGTTACTCCCTTAGGAGAAGATTTGAGAAATCGAGGGACAATCGGGGTCGCCGACAGGGCAGCGAGGGCTCTTGGCTGAGCCAAATTGGCTGCGGTTCACCATGAGGAAGCAACTATTGCAGACGAACTCACGATCGCGTTGGGCCGACACCTTGGGGGCGTCATCGTCCTCTTCATCTTCGTCGTCATCGTCGGTTGCCATGCGGTCCTGAAGGATGTCGCTGAGATCGGCCTCGATGTCATCGGGATCGAGCTCATCGTCGTCATCTTCATCGTCGGTGTTTACCTTGCGGGCGCGAGGTGCGGGCGCCTCATCTTCTGCTTCTTCCTCATCTTCGACGTCGGCAGCTTCAAAGTCGTCTTCGCCGATATCGGCTTCGAGATCATCATCGAGATCGTCTTCTAGATCATCGACAAGATCGACATCATCGGGGTCACCGACGGCCTCCTCGTCTTCAACTACTTCGTCTTCGAAATCTTCAGCCATGAAACACCTTTATTGAACGCGACCGCTGGATGCGGCGGACTCTACAGAATCCTTCGGCAACTCCCACCGTCGCGACTGTCTCATTCGACACACCGGCCAAATTACTTGGAGACAAACATTGCTCGGTGGCTGGTCACGTTGGCCACATACGAGTGTGTGCTGGTGTACCAGCCGTTAGCCCGAACAGCTCCCTGGCCCTGATAGTAGGCGGCGATTGCGTCGTTTTCGTTGTCCATTTCGACGAGCAGCCAGCCCAGGTAGGCGGCGCTCATCCTTATGTTGTCCTCAGGCTCGGTACGGTCCAGCGACGGGTCACCAATAATGCTGTTGGCGATCCATTCGCCAGTGGCCGGCATGATCTGACCGATCCCGAACGCACCGGCGCTGGAGATTTGATCGTTTCGCCAGCCCGACTCTTGCCATGCGACGGCCATGAGAAGATCGGTCGGAACGCCATAGTGGACGCTCCACTTCTCAAGGCTCGGCAGAATTGCCAGCCGGACGGGATCGTTCACGATCCGAGGATGCAGGTTCGGGTAGTTAGCAGCCGAGCCAGGCACCTGAAGTTTCTGGCCCACTCGTATGCGGTACGGACTGCTGATGTTGTTTTGCTTGGCGATCTCGCGCCAGCTCACGCCAAGCTTCGATCCGATTCGGCTGAGCGAATCGCCTGACACGACCGTATAGCTTCCGGTACCTCCGGAGAAGTTGGCCGGGTTGACCGCCTTCGGCTTGTCGGTTGACGCCGCCGCAGCCGGCTGGGCCGGTGTGGAGGACTGTCCGCTGTGGGGAATGCTCAGAACTTGCCCAACACGAATGCGGTTTGGGTTCGAAATGTCATTCTCTTTCGCGATCGCCGAAACGGATACGTCGTACTTTCGTGCGATGTGGCCCAGGGTCTCGCCTGACTTCACGGTGTGGGAGCCATGCGCAGACGCAGGTGCCACCGAGAAAAGCATGGCAGCACCGGCAAGCGCGGGAACGGCAACGGTTTTAAGGATCTTCGAGTGCATGTAGGCCTATCGGCCCATACCCCACTGCCATTAGAGGAACTGATCTGTTTCCGTACAACCCGCTGGTCAGCGCCAGCGTTCGCCACACAAGCAACAGGCGAGCGCCCTGAAAACCTCAACGTTGCCGCCGCGCCAGCAAGGCAGCACATACGCTCGATCAGGCAGCCCGCAGGCCAGCGGAGCGACCCGCCAAACTCAGACAACAGACCCCTCAAAAACGCCCAAAACAACCAACCCGTTCGCCACACAAGCAACAGGCGAGCGCAGCGAAATATTACAGCATCGCTCGCTTTTGTTCGGCTCGGCGCTCAGCTTCGAGCCGTTCAAGGTCGGCTTCGCTGCTGTGATTCACGAAGGTCATCATCCCTGCGATCGCTTTGTGACCGGCGGTCTCGGCGATGGCGGTGTGCATCTCTTGCGCAACCGTGCGATAGGCCGGATGCCCTTGCGGCGTTGACCGCAGCTCGAGCATATGCATTGCCGAGCGAGCATTGAGGTCCATCATGAACCGAACCCGATACGCAAGAGACACCGCGTAGGAAGCGGATGAGCCAAACGGCTCGAGGGCGCCGAACAGCGCAGCGGAGCGATGCATGGCGGCATCAAACTCGTCGGTGAGTCCAATCTCATCGATCAGCTCAGGCCGGGTGTAGCCATGACTGGGGTTGAGTTGTTGCCACTCGACGGTGAGCAACCGGTGCCGCTGCAGATCTCGGAACGCGCCGTAGTCGGCGAGAATGTCGAAGCGGTACGCGGGACGCTCGAGCGCCCGGCCCGGACGGTGGCGGCGGTTCTGTCGATTGCCGGTGTAGGCCTGAATTACGCGAATCCGATCCTCGACCGTCATGGCGTGCACCTGATCGGTCAGGGCTGCTTCGGAGAGGCGAGAATACGGGTACAGCATCGCTGCGACCATCTTCACCTCTGCTTCGGGATCAAAGTCAACGAGGTCGACTCGTGCTCCCTGATCCGCGGGCCCGGTTGTGAGTAGGTCTGCTGCGACCTCGTTCATATGGAGGTTGATGTCGCTCAGGTATTCGCTGTGGACCTCGCCTCGCTCGGGCAGGTCGACACGTCGAACGAATGAAGGAATGACCTTTCGGAGCTCGGTCAGCATCAGGTCGGCGTACGCGTTGGCCTCGGGCAGCGGGTTGGCTCTCATCCGAATGAGCATCTGCTCGTAGGCCTGCCCGCTGGCATAGATCCCGACGTTACTTTGCGCCGACGCTGGCAAAATTCCACGGACCGCATCCAAAGCTTTGGCCTTCACCGCTTGCCGATAGATGAAGTCACTGTCGCCGGGGGCCTTGGGAATCACCTGCTTGATGTGCTCTTCGACTTTGGGCGCCATCTGGGCGTAGGTGTCGAACAACCGATCCATGTCGCCGACGTACCGCGTCCCGAACGTGGACGCCAGGATCTCCGGGTCGCGGAAATACCGGTAGCGGCCCCCATAGCGCGAGTCATAGGGGATGTAGCGGGTGGACTGCTCGAGGTATGAGGCCAAGCGGCCCCACTCGAGCACCTTGGTCAGCAGGTTCGACGCCTGTTCACATGCGAGGTGAACCCCGCCCAACTGAGCCACCGAGTCATCGCCGTATTCCACGAAAATGCGCTCATAGAGGCTCTCGGCTCGTTCGAGGCCGATGGTGGCGTCGATAGTGGCGTCACCCTCGATATCGAGTTCGTTCACAAACTCGTCGAGAAACAAACGGCGCAGACTCTTCGCCGAACGCGAATAGCGTGCAAACAGGGCTCCCTTGACGACCTCGGGCAAGTTCACCAGAGCGAACACGGGCCCATCGAGATTTGTAAAATACCTGCGAAGCACGTCGGACTCAGCCGACGTGAACTCCTCTGCGACGTACGCTCCCACGGACGTTAAGGGTATTCGGGAACGGCTCGATGCCCGCGGATGCAGGCGAGGAGATTAGGCCTTTTCCTAAACGACCACGAGGCCAGCGTCGGGCCTGACGACCACCTTGATCCTTGTCGTTTCACCGACCAGGACCCCATCCACACGAACCGGGGTGCCCCGCTCGAAACTATGCACAACTTCGGGCTTCCTCGTCATCTTCAAACCGGGGTGGGGCAGGTGGACTCCGGTGATGGCTCGCTTCTTCGCCATCAGTCGCTGCTGGAGTCCCAGTTGTCCGACGGTGGTGTCGACAAGGCCGTCGTTGGGATGAGAACGGGGGCCGAGATACAACCCGTCGACGTACGCCGCATTCATCGCCGCCAAGAACACGCCCGCCCACAGCCGGCGACGAACAACCACATGCGCCGCTGCCACGTGGAGCGAGCCATCTTCCAGCTCGATTTCTAGGAGATCAACCGGGTACGCGCGATGTGAAACACCGGCCGGTGCTCCCCCACCCAACGTCGCAAGTAGGTCTCCTCCGGTGATCGTGCATGGGTCGCTGCCTTTCTCTGCGATGTGACGAGCCAATTGGGCGTCGGTCCTCAGCGTTGGCCAGGTCGGATCGATCGACGACTCAAAGCCATAAGAAGACCCCTTGCCGATAACCACGATTAGACCTCGGGCGAGGAGTTCTCATCGTCCTCGGCTTCGTTTTCGGCTTCGTTCTCGGCCAGGTCCGCGTCGGCAGCTTCAATCTCGGCGTCGGTGGAGATTTGCGAGACGGTGACCAAGTCTCGGAAGAGTGCATCGAGCGCCTGGCGGGCGGCACGTTGGGTGAGCGGTACCGGCGCCAGCTGGGCTAGTTGAGTCAACAGGTCCATCAGCTGCTTAATGTTGCGGACGAAATCGCCGGGCGTGCTCTCGCTGGCTGACAGCACGGGGTCGAGCTCAAGACCCAACGCCCACTGGTAGGCCACATTCATAAACCCCGGGTCGGGCACCTTCGTCTCCCGAAGCCCGGCATTCCGCTCATCGCGCGCCAGATACCGATGGAGCCGTTCGACCGCCTTGTACCGACGCCGCAGCTCGCTCGTCGGGAAGATGGTGCCACTAGGAGGTTTTGGACCCCGATCATGTCGCCGCCCTTTGCCCGAGGGTGCCTTACTAGGCTTGCCGCGCTCTTCGTAGCCGAAGACCGACGCCAAGGCGGCTACCTCAGGGGCCGACAGTCCATCGAAAACCCCTTCTTCCAGCGACTCGACGACCAATAGATCGGCCTCGTGGTAGGTGCTGGCCAATCGTCGACCCGAACTGGTGAGCGACCAGTCTTCGACATGCCCCCGGTCTCGAAGGACCCCCAAGACGGCATCAAATTGGCGGGCAAGGGAATCCACATCTTTTACCACCACGCGCCGGATTCGATCGATGTCGTTGTCCAGCTTCTGCAGTCGCTTGAGCGCCTTGATCGCTGGCCGAGGGATCGAATCGCCATCGAGCCGGGCCTTTGCCGTGGTCGAGTCGGCGGTGGTCCTCCGTCGTCGCTTGGTGCTCGTGAGTCGTGCGCGGGACAGGTCCTGACTCATCTCATATTTGAAGCTGACGCTGTTCGGCAGATATGGCTCGGGCACCTCCACCGAACCGATGATGATCGGCATCTCATCCAGGGACTTGCCGTCTAGCTCATACGTATCGCCGTCGACGTCGACCCCGACCACCTTGACGCGGTTGCCCTTCCGATACGCAACGGACACGACCGCCAAGTGGGGTGGAAGGCCCGGTCCTTCTGCCTCGATTATCTGGCCCGGACGAAGCTGGCTAAGCGCAAAGCTCACATCGTCGGTGGGAGCGTCTGTCTCTGAGCGGGTACGCACCTCCCGCACGACGGCCCGTAGTTCATCTACCGGGCCGTACTCGCTTTCGATCTTGCGGACGACCTCGTCGCGTCGATCGAGTAACCGCTCCAGTTCGTGCTCGGAACGGACGATGCCCGCGTTGGCCCGAAACTGCGCAAATGAGAGGTTCAATAATTGCCGGGCCCGTTCGGGCTCGTACCGCCGCACGAGATTTGCGGTCATGTTGTAGGTGGGGCGGAACGCAGATGTGAGCACAAATTCGCGGCTCGACGCGAGGTTCGCAACCTGTTCAAAGGTGACCCACGGAGACCAGAGCACCAGGGCCTGCCCCACCTCGTCAATCCCCCGGCGGCCGGCCCGGCCGGTGAGCTGGGTGTACTGGGCAGGTGTAAGAAACTCGTGGTGTTCACCGGTCCATTTGGTGAGCTTGTCGATCACCACGGACTTCGCGGGCATATTGATTCCTAGAGCGAGGGTCTCGGTGGCATAGACCATCTTTACAAGGCCTCGCACAAATGCCGCTTCCACCAGCTCCTTGAATACCGGGACCATGCCGGCGTGGTGGGCCGCCACGCCCGCCTCTAGTTGCTCCATAAAGCTGTCGAACTGAAGCGTCTGCAACTCTTCGGTGGTCAACTGATGCACATGTTGATCCGCCAGTGATCGAATCTCCACCCGCTCCTCGGGCGTCGTGAGCGTGATGCCAGCCGACGAGACTTCTCGGGCTGCGTCGTCACAGGCGGCCCTACTGAAGATGAAATGAATCGCCGGAAGCATCTCAGCCCGGCGCAGTTCACGAAGTGCCTCGGCCCTCGTTGGTGTTCGATATCGCCGCGGCGATCGCTTCTGCTTTCCGCCAGTGCGCTTTCCTCGCCGGCGACGATCGAACGCTGCGTTCGCGTCGGGATCGAACTCAAACCCTCGATTGTTGGGTTTGGAACCCGTCATGGTTGGAATGACGGTGATCGATCGACCATCTCGTTCCGCTACCACATACCGGTTCTCCAGTTCTACTGGGCGCTTCGTTTCGACGACGAGAGTGGTGGGGCCCCGAACGGTCTGAATCCACTCGGCAAGCTCCGGCGCGTTGCTGACCGTGGCGGAAAGGCAGACCAGCTGTACTCGATGTGGAAGGTGGATGATCACTTCTTCCCACACCGGACCGCGGTAGGAATCTTGTAGATAGTGCACCTCGTCGAGCACAACCGACTGCAGCTGTTCCAGTTCGGCGCCGGCATACAGCATGTTCCGCAGGACTTCGGTCGTCATCACCACGATGAGGGCATCGGGGTTGATGGCATTGTCGCCCGTGAGCAGACCGACGTTGTCGCTCCCGTGCTCGGCCTTCAAGTCGTTGAACTTCTGATTGCTCAGGGCCTTGATCGGCGTGGTGTAGAACAGCCTCCGGCCAGCGGCTACCGAACGACGGGCCGCATGTTCGGCGATGTAGGTCTTGCCCGAGCCGGTCGGCGCGGCCACGACCACATGCTCGCCCGCATCGACCGCATCGGTGGCCTCAACTTGAAACTTGTCGGGCGTGAATGAGCGCTGCGCCGGCTTCTGTTCTGTCACCGTTACGCGGTGGACTCGGCGTACGGATCCTTCTTCTTCCGGCGCGAGCCGATCAGGATCGAGAGTTCATAGAACAGATACATCGGGACCGCGAGCACCCCAAGGGTGAACGGGTCACCGGTGGGTGTGATAATCGCCGCCAACACGACCACAAAGATGATCGCCACGCGACGGTTGTTCTTGAGCGTGTCCGGCTGGACAAGCCCGACCAGCTGCAGGAACACCAGGACCACCGGTAACTGGAATGCAATTCCGAAGGCCAAGATCATCTTGGTGAGGAAACTGAGATACCCGGTCGCCTCGAAGTTCGCTTCGAAACGGTCGCCACCGAGGTCATTCACCAAGACCGAGAGAGCCCGGGGCAGGAACCAATACGCCAGAACCATGCCGCCAGCCAACAGGATGGTGGACACGACCAAATAGGGAGCGAGCGCTCGCTTTTCGTGCTTGTAGAGGCCGGGCAGCACGAATCGACCGAGCTGAAACAGGATGATGGGCAGCGCAAGAATGATGCCCCCGTAACCCGAGAGTTGAAGCTTGACATTGAACGGCTGCAGAGGGTCGGTGGCGAGGAAGGTACAGGACTGCTGCAATTCGGACCGCAGGTCGCAATATGGCGCCGACAGGAACGCAAGTATCGGGTCGTAGAACACCCATACCGCAATGGCGCCGATGAAGACCGCAACCGCGATCTTCATTAGCCGAGTCCGTAGCTCCTGGAGATGTCCGAGGAGCGTCATCTCCCCCGGGCCGGGTCCCCGCGGGTTGCGCTTAAGCGGGTTCTTCATCAGGCTCCGCATCTAAGGCTTGCTCAATCGACGCATCCAGTTGATCGGCTGCCGCTGCGCTCTGTTCGGCAACCGGACCGCCCACATCGACATGATCGCGAACATCGGCCCACGGATTTACCGGCTCCGGAATCTCAAGTTTCTTCTTCGCCCGCTCGGGTTGGGTAATGGGTTGGATCCGCTCATCGGCCCAGGGGTCGGGCCGCTCGTTGGCCGCAGCCGCAACCGTCGGCGGCACCGCCGCCGCCGAACTCGTAGACGTGGCAGACGGCGTATCGGCCCCCTCATCTACTCGCTTGTCAACAACGTCTGCATCGCCGTTCGGTCCGTCGGCACTGTTCTGATCAGCGAAGCCACGCGGCACGATGGGGTCATCCTCGGTGCCTGCACCCCACTGCTTAACATCGGCGGCATCGGTGACCGTTTTGGAAAGGTCGGTCATTCCGGTCTGGAATTCGTTCATTCCTTCTTGGAATTCCTTGAAGGTGTCCTGCATTGGCTCGGTCGCTGCCATGAATTCGGCCCGAAGCGACGAACTCATCTGGCGAGCCTGTGCGGCATAGTGGCCCATCTTGCGGATCAGCCCCGGAAGCTGGTCCGGGCCAACCACCACAAGGGCCAGCACGATGATGAGGGCAAACTCCTGCCCTCCAACGTTGAACATGCCTACATGGTACCGCGCTGGATGAAAGAGAAAGGGTCTAGCTACCCGAGCGGAGGCCATGAAAACAGCAAACGACCCGGGCCGAAGCCCGGGTCGTTCTGCTGCGTCGTAGGTTCGTTTACTGGCTGAACTGAGCCATTGCCTGCTCGAGAGCGGCATCGTCGCTCAGCAGGTCATGAAAGTCGAGAAGATCATCGTGACTGATGGGTGCACCCTGATGATTTTCTTCCAGCTCAGCGGGGAGGCGCCAAGTAGTGAATGCCACTCCCGAAGCAACAAGAAGATCGATCGTGCGGGGCTCGGCGCTCTTCACCACTGTCATTTCGCAGTGGGGGCACCGGAAGGAATATGTTCCAGCATTATTGTCGTCACAGATGCGAACGTGAACGTCTGACGTGGTGAGTTCCACGTCTCCGCAGTCTTGACAGCTGGCCCTGATGGTTGCCATGAAATTACTTCCTCCTACTTGGCGTACAAGTAGATTCGGCACCTCGGGCGCAGTTCTTGAGACTTTGGACAAACATCGGCGAAACCTCACCCCACAAGCCGTTTAGTCTGTAATGCCAAAGGTGATCCGCGGTGGACCCCTCTTCGCCGTGAAACACAGCTGCAACATCGTTTGGATACAACGTGACCGAATCAAACACCAAGAGCAACCCGCCACCACGGCCGCCTCGACACACATCGCTGCGGACACCCCCTATTAGCTTCGCCCATAGAGGTGCGAAGGCCCATGCACCAGAAAACACGTTGGAGGCGTTCTCACTCGCAGTGAAGCTCGGCGCCACCGGGATCGAATCTGACGTTTATGTTACGGCCGACGGTGAAGCCGTTCTCGATCACGATGGCGTGGTGGGTTCGTTCCTTCGAAAGAAGCGAATCGGTGAAGTAAGAAGGTCCGAATTACCTAGTCACATTCCTACCCTCGACGAGCTCTACGAGACGGTTGGAAGCGACCTTCAGCTCAGTCTTGATGTGATGGATCCATCGGCATTTGACGCCGTGGTTGGCGCTGCCCGAAACGTCAACGCCGAGACGAACCTGTGGTTGTGCTTTCCCCATATCGACCAACTGGTCCAATGGCGGACTAGAACCTCCGCCGTTTTGGTCGACTCGCCCGGACGCAAACGAATCGAAGAGGGGGTTGAGCGTCGGACCGCCAAGCTGGCCGACCTAGGCATAGACGCTCTGAACCGCCCCTGCGGCGACTGGAATGCTGGGCAGGTTGCAACCACCCATCGATTCGGTTTGTTTGCGCTGGGATGGGACGCTCATCAGCACCGCCAAATCACTGCGATGATCGACATGGGAATCGATGGTTTCTATAGCGACCACGTCGATCGGATGACCGAATGTATGGAGCTGTTTTTCTGAGCTTCTGTGTTGGACAGCCTTCGAAACCCTGTGTGTCAGTCTTCGATGACGATCTCACGGAACGAGTCATAGTGGTCTGAGGTGTAATACAGCTCCCCATCGGCTCCGGCGACGATGCGCTTTGCTCCCCGGTGGTCGAGGCCGGGCGTGATGACCGTGAACTCCTGATAGTGCCCGCGCGGGTGATCAGGAAGCAGACCTTCTCGGTTCTGGAACGTCAGGCCGTCGCGGTCGAACGGGTAGGGACCGCCCGAAGAAATAAGGTCCAATGTGTCAATGGCCTCGAGTGGAAGCTCGGTGACTGCGATTGGCGGAAGGTCAGAGAACTGTTGGAACGTCGCGGGTTCATCGATAACCGCAGTGGTGGTCTCGGGTGCTTGCGAGGTGGTCACCGCCGACTCTTGGCTGCCGAAGGATCCGCCACCAACGTCGACGGTGTCGTTCCCACCAGCACCGCCGATGAAGTAGCCAGCGACGAAGATAAAGACACCTGCCAACATTCCCCACACCCAGCCGGGAATGGCGGGGCTCTGTTGTCTACTGGAACCGGTGTCGCTCACCCGTTCAGTTTAGGAGGCCGACGGAGTTGCCTTTGTCCGCCCCCTCCACTGAACTGGGGCAATGTCTGACCTCCGCGACGTCCAGGGCCGAACCGACGAGACGGTCGAGCTGCTCCAGGCGCTCATCCGGAACCGATGTGTCAACGATGGAACCGCCGAGTCCGGGCAGGAGGTCCGCAACGCCGACACGATCGAGGCATACCTCGACGGCGTCGGGCTCGATATCGAACGGTTCGAACCAACCCCGGGCCGCGTGTCGCTAGTTGCGCGGATCGAAGGCTCAGACCCGGACGCGCCGAGCATCTGCCTGATGGGCCACACCGACGTGGTGCCTGTGAACGAGTCGGGTTGGACTCGAGATCCATTCGCTGGCGACGTGGTCACCACCGATGGGATCGAGGAGGTTTGGGGGCGGGGCGCGGTCGACATGCTCAACCTCACCTCATCGATGGCCGTTTCCTTCCGGCACCTGGCGGCAACCGGTTTCAAACCGAAGGGAGATCTCATCTACTTCGCGGTCGCCGACGAAGAGTCCGGCAGCGCCCATGGGATGCGCTGGATGGCGGACAACGCAGCCGACGCAATCCGAGCGGACTATGTGATGACGGAGAACGGCGGCCTCCACGACGGATCTGCCGAAGCACCGAACATTGGAGTCACGGTCGCGGAAAAGGGGGTCGCATGGCGCCGGTTACACATCAAGGGCGTCCCCGGCCACGGGTCGATGCCTTACCGCAAGGACAACGCCTTGGTGAAAGCGGCCGGCATCATCCAGCGAATCACTGACTATGCACCACCAGCCGCGGCGACCGAACTCTGGCGGGCCCAGGTGGAGGCAATGGAGCTCGACCCCGACACGACCGCACTTCTCCTCGACCCCGACCGAGTCGACGAGGTACTTGCCGCGATGCCTGCCAATACCGCCTCCTACCTTCATGCGTGCACCCACACCACGTTCTCTTGCAACGTCCTGGACGGTGGTCTGATGAAGACCAACGTGATTCCGGATTCAATCTCCATCGACGTCGATGTTCGCACGCTGCCCGGGGATACAACAGCCGAAGTACAAGCCCATCTCGATGCCGCTCTCGGCGACCTGGCGAACGGTGTAGACGTTGAGATTTTGATGGACGATGCGTCCTCGATCAGCCGGACCGACAACACGCTGTGGGATGCGATCGGTGCCGCCGTGGCCCGCCCGTTTCCTACCGCAAAACTCTCGCCTCGCATGTCGGTGGGCTTCACCGATTCACGGATCTACCGGGAGATGGGTGCGGTCTCCTATGGCACGGGTCTCCTGTCACCCACGCTCGATCCAGGGTCGTTTGGCGCGAGGTTCCACGGAAACGACGAGCGCATCGATACCGAGTCGCTGGGTTTGTCCACCCAGTTCTGGATCGACGTCATCGCCGGCCTGCAAACCTGATGCGGTGACGTGCCCGGAGGGAATCAGACTGCCGTTCCGGAGCGACCCGGAGGGCCGTGGCGGTGAAGCGAGCGCCAGCGAGTGAGAACACCGGCGATAGGCCCGCAGGCGAGCGAGAGGCCCCCGGAGGGAATCCTACAAATTCCCGATTCGGTCGAACGGGAAGAACAAGAAGAACGCTCGCCCGACGACGCGGTCTTCGCTGATCGTTCCAAAGCGTCGGGAGTCCAG
>CALHFG010000125.1 GCA_938029215.1 uncultured Acidimicrobiales bacterium
ATCCGTGACTTGATCGATCGCTGGATTCCAGGTTCCAATGACTTTGATGGTGGTTTCGACGTCACCTTTGGTGTTTCGTCACCCGCTATCTGGGCACTGGAAACCGACCCCGTTAACGGAGACATGTGGGCTGCCGGCAACTTCGTCGTCGCCGATGGCACCCCAGCCAACTCCATTATTCGTTTCCCGAGCACCGTCGCCGCCGACGACGTCCGACCCAGCGTTCCCGGTCGCGTCGACCTGGTCAATGTCACTGACAACACCGTCTCGATCGAATGGGCCGCGGCCACCGACAACGTCGGCGTGGCTGGTTACCAGATATTTCGCAGCGAGCAGGCGGGCGTCGTGGGCCCCCAGATCGCGACGTCCCCCACCCCATCGTTCACCGACACCGGCCTAGCGAGCGGGGTCACCTACTACTACACAGTGAAGGCATTCGATGCTGCCGGCAACGTGGGTTACCGCACGGGACTTCGAGCCGGCATGACCACCACCACGGTGGATACCCAGCGTCCTTCGCCTCCATCCTCAGCGCCGGTGATCAGTTCCGCAGGCAATGACGTGCAAATCACATGGGGTGCCGCGTCGGACAACGTGGGCGTGACGGGCTACCGGATCTATCGTTCCACCGGTGGGGCTGGGTTTACGCAGGTTGCAACCTCGTCCACCACGACCTATCTCGATACGGGACTGGCAGCTGGGACTTACTCGTACTACATCCGAGCGTTCGACCAGGCCGGCAACGTTGGATTCCGGACCGGCATACGCTCGGTCGAGGTCACAGGCGGCGTCATCGACACTCAACGGCCGTCGGCGCCAACACGGTTCCGTTGGACCTCCTTTGATAGCAATTCGGTGAACCTCAGCTGGAACGCTGCCGTCGACAACGTCGGTGTGACGTCGTATGAGATCTTCGACGATGCAACCCGTACGGTGATCGGAACCACTTCCGGAACGTCGTTGACAATCACAGGCCTCAACGGGTCGACCAGCTACCGATTTTTCATTCGTGCGATCGACGGAGCCGGTAACAGCTCGTTCCGATCGAACTTTGCCACTTTCACCACTCGATAGGTCCCGGGTCCAGCGTTATTCCGGCAGGTCGTGTACCGGCAGGGTCACCATGAGCGAACGCACCGACTCGAGTGTGTCGGCCTCGGATGGGGTCTTGTCGTCGCGGTACTGTCGGACGCGGGCGAATCTCAGAGCGACGCCACCTCGGTAACGGGTTGACTCGTGGCTGCTGTCCAACGCAATCTCCACAACCAATTCGGGTCGCGCAAAAACGGTGATGCCTTCTCGGTGCGACTCGATCGCCAAGATTTGTTCGGTTTGCCATGCGAGTGTTGCATCGGTCAGGCCTTTGAAGGTTTTGCCGACCATCACGAACTCGTTTTCGCCGTCGGCGTTCAACACACGCGCGCCCAGGTGCAGATTGGAAAGCCAACCCTTGCGCCGACCGTGGCCCCATTCGGCGCCAAGAACAACAAGATCTAGCGTGTGTACGGGCTTGACCTTCTTCCAGCCTTTGCCTCGCTTGCCGGCCTCGTATGTGGTGTCGATGGCCTTGACCATTGCGCCTTCGTGACCCGCTGCCAGAGCGGCATCGAGTTGGGCCTGGGCGTCAACGGGGTCGTCGGTGATGACGCTCGGGATTTTTAGCGGTCCGACCACCTCTCCCAACAGTTCGGTCCGTCGAGCCAGAGGTTCGTTGAGGAGGTCGGTGCCGTTGAGCAACATGATGTCGAAGAAGTGAGGCTGAGAACCCAACACCTCGCCATCGAGCACCACCGATTCCACATCCATTTCCAACACTGCTTGAACCACGGTGCTCGTTCGGTCGGTGATGTCATTGAGATTGCGGGTGAAGACTCGTACCCGTTGACCATCTCGATGGACTTGGATCCGGATCCCGTCCAGTTTCCACTCGACTGCTGCCATGCCGGTTTCTGCCAGTGCATCGGTGACGTCGGCCGCGTTAGACGCGAGCATCGGTTCCACCGCTCGGCCAACCTGCAGGCGGACCTCAGCCAGGCCAGCCTCGCCGCGGGAGGCAGCAATCTGTGCGGCTTCGCCAAGTTCTCCAAGCAGCATGGCAGCCCGCCGAACCGATCCCAGCTTTACTCCATAGGCCTTGGCCACCGCGCTGGTTACAACGCCCGCCAGTGCCCCCTGCCTGAGGCCCCCAACCAGCACCGCGGCAAGAAACTCTGCCTCGTCATCGGTTGCTGCGTTGAATAGCGTCTCGATGATCTCGGTCTTGAGGCCATCGCTGCCGGGCCCCGATGCCGCTGCGACAGCGTCGATTGCGGCGTCGACGTCGGCCAAGGTCAGTGTTGGGGTCACGTTGTGAGGGCGCGGGGACGTACCTGTCCGTAATCCTTCAAATGCGGTGCCTACCGTGGCCCAACCGATCCCTACGCGGCCCTGCCGTGGCACTCCACTAAGGAGCGCCACGGCAGAGTGCGCCTCGGTGGCGGAAACCGAGACGAGGAAGGCGGCAAGCGCCTCGACCTTTTCGTTACGAGCGGACGCGCTGGCTGTCGCCCTCGATGAGTTCACCAGCGCCGAAAGGGGGGTAGACGGAGTCTTCTCGACCGGTGGTGGTGTCTCCATCTGATGAACGATGCCGTCCCAGCCAGTCGCTTACAACCGCGACCCCGGTACCGCCGACGAGCAATGCCAAACCGAGGCGCCCGGTTCGGTGATGCATGTTCTGGCCAGCGGCGAGGAAAAACAGACCACCGCCGGCTGCGGCAGAAGCTACACCGGCACTCTCCACCTTGCGGATGGTCGAGTGAATCGGTGTTGCAGCCGGGGGTGCAGCACAGCGATGGTCCGCGAACCAATGCAGATCCGTAGCGGTCTGCATCCCGAGAGCAGCGGCGAGCTCAATAAGCTGACCTGGGTTCGTTTCTCGGACGAGGAACCCATCGATGAGACCGAGAGATGGGTGTTTCTTGGGTTCAACAAACAGCAGGCCGGTCGTCGGCGGGGCAGCTGCGGTTGAGGTAGCGAGATAGGGGACGTTCAGGTGGCTGAAGTCAGTTTCGGAACGGCCCATCAGGTCGTCGTCGAGTTCAGCTATCTGATCGCGGGTATCAACGATCGCAACTTCGTCGCGGTTGAGCATCCAGGGCAGGTCTCCGAAACGGCTGGGGAACGCCAGGTTGATGGTTTGGGGGTGTACCTCCAAGCGAGGTGTAGTTCGTTGCCAGGTGAATGTTGCTAGAGGGATGGTGTGCATCTCACTCGCCCTTTCGTTCTAGGGGGGATAGGTCGGTGGCGGGTTCGGGTTCTTCGATCGTGGTAGTCGCACTTTCAACGTTGCTTTCCACCGAGGTGACGATGACGTTCACCGACGAGCCGAAGGCTTCGCTGATTCGATTGGACAGCACGTCGACCCCGAGAGGTTCGTTGCGGGGAGCGCTGCTGGCGAGAGTGAGGTGGACGGTGGGAGCTTCCCGTTCGTCCACCAGGTCCTCGACGGCGACGCTGATGATTCTGACGTCGGCCCTCCAACTGTTCACCACATCGGTTACCAACGCCTGGCCCGGCGCCGAGCTCATGATTGGCGTGGGACGCCACTCGTCGATGATCTGCAGAGGTGCGACGACCAGCACCGTCGCCATGACGGTCTGGCGTAGTCGACGGGCAATCGGCTGCCGAGTTTCGAACAGGCGCCCGTTTGGGACCAGGCCGAACAGGATGAAGGTCAGTGCGCCAGCGGTGATGATGCCGATGACGTTGGCCAGGAAGAGGAGGAACGAACCGAGCGCCATCTGCCATTCGCCCAGTTCGAGGGTGATGCCAACGACGGCCAGCGGCGGGATGAGAGCGACCGCAACGGCGACGCCGATGATGGCATCGCCAGCCTGCTTGCGTACGTGAGAATACGCGCCCGCAGCCCCCGCTACCAGAGCGACACCAAGGTCGACCAGGCGTGGGGAGGTGCGGGCGAGCAGTTCGTTGGGCAGCGGTTGCGGGTCACCGGGAAGAATCCACGACACCAGGGCTGCCAGGGCGATTGCAAGTATCGCGCCGGTCGTGGCGACCCACAGCGAGCGCATGGCTCGCTGGTTCCAGTCCATCACGAGGGCGGCGGCAACACCGAGGACCGGCGCCATGAGCGGAGCGACGAGCATGGCGCCGATCACAACGGCGGTTGAGTCGGCCAGAAGGCCGAGTACTGCGATCAGCACTGACAGGGTCATCAGGCTGTAGAAGCGGTGGAGCATCGGCTTGCGACGGTCTCCCTCGTGGAAGAGACCTTCCACAATTCTTTTCCGCTCGACTGTTCCGAGCGGGTCGATTCGAAGTCTTGCGTCAGCCAGCGCGGCCAAGCCACCCTCGAGAGGATGGGTCAGCGCATGCTTTGTCGCCCCGGTGTTCATCTGCATGGAGCGAACCTAAATCGGTTTCGAAGTATCGGTCTGGGTATGTCTACCGACACACCCTGGGTTGAAACGCCCGACTTTCCGCTCTCCGTGACCGGGTACTACCAGAGCGGAGTTTTTTGGGCCGATCGGTGATCACAAACCCCAGAATTTGCCATCCCGCTTTGCAAGAAAACGCAAAGAGGGTCAGACCCCGTCGACCGGGATCTGACCCTCTCAGGAAAAACCTTTCGTCAGAAGCGGTCTTTCAGATCATCGACGATGTCGCCAGCGTTGCTCGCGCTGTCTTGCACCGAGTCGGCCTTGGCCTTGAGGTCGTCGGCTGACTGCAGTAGGTCCTTCGCCTCGTCTTCCAGCGTCGGGGTGGGCTTGTTCTTCATCCGAATTCGTAGTCCAAAGAGCGCCACCAAAGCTCCGCCGATCATCAGCGCCCACGGCAGAATCGTGCCCAACCAGAACAGTTGACCATTGGCCTCATCGGCATCCGCCTTTGCGGTGGCGATCGATGCATCGCTTTGTTCAAACGACAGCTGCCAAACATCGGCCAGAGGCTGGAAGGCTCCCGCAATCTCAATGCCCGCGGTGCGGCTCTCCGTGGTGTTGTAGTCGATGAGGATGCCCGTGCCGGGATCGACGTAGAAGTCAGAGTTCGACGCAAAGGTGTAGGTGATCGGAACCGGATCCGGCGCCAGTTCCAGCGCGCCAGCGAGCTGGGTTGATGTTTCGGCGGGAAGACCAAGCACGGTGGCGAGCCCGATCAACTGTGCCTTAGGAAGTACCGGGGGAAGTGCGGAAGCGTCGGGTTCGACGATCTTGGCGGCCGGGTTCACCACCGTGAAGTGATAGACATCGTTGCCCTCACGCTCCACCTCGCCCACGAACTCCAGCTGGGTCGTCACTTCGGCTTCACCGTTCCAGCCGGTGTAGTCCGTCTTCTGTGTGCCTATCGGGAAGCCGGTTACCAGGCCGGTCCTGCTTCTAGGGTCGGGATTGATGTCGGTGAAGTTCTCGATCGCTTCCATCGTCTTGCGATCGACCGGGTACCAGCTATCGGTCTGCTGAATCACGCCGCCCGTTGGATCGAGGAGGTCGGCCTTGCTGCGCACAAGCGCCTTGGAACCGTCGGTCTCTTCGACGGTCACTTGGCGGTTGACGGTGATCGGAACGTCACGAAGGAAGAGGTTGGGGATGTCGAGCGAGGCCACCGCTTCGGCGTTCAACGCCAGCCCAAGCGTGCCGTCGTAGGTGATGTTCGAACTCAAATCGGCTGGTAGTCGCTTGGCGCGCGGGACAACCACGAAGTTCGCAAGAAGTCCTGCGAGAAGGGCGAGAACGCCAACGATTGATATGAAACTTCCAAGCTTTCGCATACTTCACCCTGTCAGACGGCCGGCCACTCTGCGACTGGACACTCAACATGTTCTCAGTTTTGTAGTGAAGTAACCACCGTTCGAAGCGGCGCTGAACCCGAACCTAGGAGGAGGGCCGGCAGCCGGCGATGAACATATCGGTGAACTGGGCGACAAGGTCATCGAGGGTGAGTAGCGCCGTGTCGGTGGACTCCGCCACGTGAGACAACTTTGGAGCGAGCACGACCAAGCCTTGCATGGTGGCCCAGCACAGCGTTGCCATGGCGTCGACGTCGAGATCGGGGTTGACCTGATCACGGACCATTTCGATGGTCGATTGCAGCACGGCGTAGGCCCGCATGCTTGCGAGTAGACAAGCGTCATCGTCTTCATTGATGAGGTCGGACTGGAAGATGACTCCAAAGTGACCTGGGTAGGCCAGAGCGGTGCGCACGTAGGTGGTGCCGCACGCGTTTAGACGTTCGCGAGCGTCGGTTATCCCGGTGGAGGCTGCATCGAGGGCGTCGGCAAGGGTGGAGAACCCTTCGGTTGCAACAGACGTCAGTAGTCCTTCGGCATCGCCGAAATGATGCGCGGGAGCGGCATGTGAAACGCCAGCTCGGCGGGCGACCTCGCGAAGTGAGAACCCGGATGGACCTTTTTCGGTGACGAGTTCGGCGGTGGCGGTGCGCAAGGCGGCCGGCAGATCGCCGTGGTGGTACGTCTTCTGCATTTCTCCATCGTAGGACTTGACAGTGTCAAGGTCAATCTTTACAGTGGCAACTTGCCAGTGGAAACTTACCACTGGAAACATGCAAGTCGCACCACATCAGACCTGAAGAATCGGAGACATCATGGACACCGCTGCACTAGACCATCAGCTCAATACGCCGGAACCACCGGCTCTCGAACCCAACCCTCGACGATGGGCGATCCTGGCCGTTGTGTGCCTGGCTGCGTTCGTGACCGTCCTCGACGGCACGATCGTCAATATTGCGTTGCCGTCGCTGGCGGTCGATCTCGATGCGTCCACCCGGCAGCTCCAGTGGATCGTCGACTCCTATCTCCTGGTGTTCACCGGATTACTGCTGGCCGCCGGGAGCTTGGGCGATCGATGGGGTCGCAAGCGAGCCCTGATGTTGGGGCTTGCGCTGTTCGGAGCCACGTCGGCCTATGCGGGTTCGGTCGATTCGGCGAACGCCCTTATCATCGGCCGGGCGCTGATGGGAATTGGCGCGGCACTCATATACCCAGCGACCCTGGCGATTCTGACCGCAGTCTTCACCGATGCCGGCGAACGCGCGAAGGCGATTGGGATCTGGGCGGCCACCAGCGGCATCGCAGTGGCAGCGGGACCGATCACCGGAGGGTGGCTACTAGAGAACTACTGGTGGGGATCGGTGTTCTTCATCAACGTGCCTGTGGTCATTGCAGGCCTGGTGATGACCGCGCTCTTGGTCCCCGACTCTCGGGACTCCGAGACGCCTCCACTGGATCGGGTCGGTTTCGTACTCTCGATCGCCTCGCTGGGTGCGTTGGTCTTCACCATCATCGAAGCACCCGAGTGGGGCTGGGCCTCTGCCAACACCCTCTTCGGGTTCGCAGCCGCGGCGATGTTGCTCCTGTCGTTCATCCGGTGGGAGCTTCGCGTTGAACACCCCATGTTGCCGGTGCGGATCTTTGAGAACCTGCGATTCTCTGCGGCCAGCATTGCTGTGACGTCGGCGTTCTTCGCGCTGTTCGGATTCGTATTTCTCATCACCCAGTATTTCCAGTTCGTTCGTGGCTACGGCCCGTTGGAGGCCGGAGTCCGCACCGTTCCGGTTGCCGTGGCGATCGCCCTGGCTTCGATCCTCGCTCCCGGACTGGTGGAGCGTTTCGGTACCACCCGAGTGGTGGCTAGTGGGCTGGCCCTCATGGCGGTGGCGTTCGGCTGGATCTCCACCGTCACCGGCGACACCTCGTATCTGGCGATCGTCGGTCAGATGATCTTGCTCGGCGCCGGTCTGGGGTCGACCACTGCACCGGCGACGGAGTCGATCATGGGCTCCCTAAGCGTCGACAAGGCCGGCGTTGGGTCCGCGGTCAACGACACCACGCGAGAATTGGGTGGAACCCTTGGCGTGGCGATCCTCGGTTCGGTGTTCAACTCGCTCTATGTCTCCAGCCTCGACCAATCGGAGATTCTGGGCGCACTGCCCAGCGAAGCGCAGGAAGTGGCGCTTGACTCGGTTGGGGCGGCACAGTTCATCGCTGCAGAGCTTGGGCCTAACGCCGTGACGTTTCTCAACGACGTCAACCTGGCATTCCTCGATGGCCTCGCAGTGGCCTGTTATGTGGCGGTGGCGGTCACGTTAGCGGGGTCAGCGTTCGTCCTCCGATTCCTGCCAGCCCGGGCCACAGCGAGCCTCAGTAGCTAGTCAGGCGGGAGAGCAACACCAGCCGAAAAAGGTGGAAGGCCGGGCCGCTTCTCACGGTCCCGGCCTTCTCGCGTCATCACCCACGAACTTGTGATTTCACTGTCTCACACGCGAACGGGTCGGCGATAGCGATCGGGAAGCTGTACCTATCAAGGTGAGAATTTCGGTGTCGATACTGTCGATCGTCATGGGTGAGACTGCTTGTGAGCGGTAGCGTGAGCGAACTATGGCACGCCCCGATAACCGTCAAAACAACGAACTCCGCACGCTTTCCTTCGAGCGCGACTTCACCGACATGTCCGATGGGTCGGTGTTGGTGAAGTTCGGCCGCACCCACGTGTTGTGCACCGCTTCGGTTGAAGAAGATGTTCCCCGCTGGATGCGTAACACCGGCAAGGGCTGGGTGACCGCCGAGTACAACATGCTCCCCGGATCAAGCCCCGAACGAATCCGTCGTCGCACGTCGGGTCGCGATCAGGAGATCCAACGGCTGATCGGCCGAAGCCTGCGGGCCGTCGTCGACATGAAGAAATTGGGCGAGCGCAATATCACCGTCGACTGCGACGTGTTGCAAGCCGACGGCGGAACCCGAACCGCCTCGATCTGCGGAGGCTTTGTCGCCCTTCACGACGCCGTGACCCGCCTGGGACTTTCCACCAGCCCATTCACCGACACGTGTGCCGCAATTAGCGTTGGAATCATCGATGGCGAAGCTCGCCTTGACCTTCCCTATGTAGAAGACGTCAAGGCCGAAGTCGACATGAACATCGTGATGACCGGCAGCGGCAACCTCATTGAGGTTCAAGGCACCGCCGAAGGCGAAGTCTTCAGCCGGAGCCAATTGAACGAACTTCTAGACCTCGGCGAAATCGGCGTGGCGCAGATCACTGAAGCGCAAAATGCGGTGATCGCCACCCCGCCGGCGGCCCGCCCGCCCCGCGACTGAACCGACAGTGGAACTCGTTCTTGCAACCCAGAACCCGGGCAAGGTGGCCGAGATCGCTGCGCTGCTCGCGCCGACAGGGCTGCAAGTGGTGCCCCGGCCAGACGGCCTCCCCGAGACCGTCGAGGATGCTCCGACCCTGGTAGGGAACGCCGCCAAGAAAGCCCACGAGGTCTGTGCCGCAACCGCTCGGCCCGCCTTGGCCGACGACACCGGACTGTTCGTGGACGCGCTCGACGGCCGGCCGGGCGTCCTTACAGCGCGGTACGGGGGATGGGAGAAGCTGTTGGTCGAGCTTGAAGGTCAAACGGTTCGCTCCGCACGATTTCGCACCGTGCTGGTGGTGGCATACCCCGACAACACCCCCGATCTGGTGTTGGAGGGCGTGGCTGAAGGCGTCATCACTGCCGAACCAACCGGCGACGGCGGGTTTGGCTACGATCCGGTCTTCGTGCCCGCCGACGGAGATGGCCGGTCCTTCGCCCAAATGGGCAAGGAGGAGAAGAACGAGATCTCACATCGGGGTCGGGCACTACGACAACTGGTTCACAAGGTGGCGCTAGGTGAACCTCCTGAGCAGCCTTGAGCGATAGCCTGTCAGCTATGACGACCATCCCCGGCATGCCCACCGCCGAACTACCCGCAGGCGGTTTCGGGTTCGATATCTACAACGCTCTTTTGAAGGAACGCATCGTGTTCCTCGGCACGCAGGTCGATGATGGCATCGCCAATCAGCTGGCTGCCCAAATGCTCTTCCTCGCTGGCCAGGACCCGGACAAGGACATCTGGCTCTACATCAACTCACCCGGTGGCTCGGTCACCGCTGGTATGGCTATTTACGACACGATGCAGTTCATCAAGCCCGATGTTGCCACTGTGTGTCTGGGGCTTGGTGCGTCGATGGGTCAGTTCTTGCTTACCGCTGGTGCGCCGGGTAAGCGTTACGCACTGCCTCACGCCCGCATCCTGATGCACCAGCCGTCGGCTGGCATCCAAGGTCAGGCGTCAGATATTGCGATTCAGGCTGAGAACCTGATCAAGATCAAGCGTCAGATGGCAGAACTCATCGCGTTCCATAGCGGTCGTCCGGTAGAAGACATCGAGCGTGACTCCGACCGTGACAAGTGGTTCACCGCCGCCGAAGCACAGGAGTACGGCCTCTTCGACAAGGTCATCGCTCGGGCCGGCGAGCTCAACGAGTAACACGCGTGACGGCTGTCGCCTCGCTGAGAGAGCGATGGCCTATTCCAACGCTCCACGAACGAGCCGTTGCCGCGCTCGGACAGCAAGTTCTCACTGCGCAGCGCGCCTACCGCGTTCACAGGTTTATCCCGTTCGCCGTGGCCTATCTGGGTTCGGCCCTCGTCGCCAGATCGGTGTCGCAAACGGTTGAGTCGGCGCTGTTCCTTGGCGGCTGGTTTGTCCTCTGGGCTGCGTTTCGGGTGGTCGGTATCTTTGCCGTGCTCGCAGTGACGCCTACCGATGTGATCATCCTGAAGGGCCTCGGCAAGACCTTGACACCCGAGGTGGCCGACCCGTACAACGCGTCTATGGATCTGAATCAGCGACCGCAACGGATCGCGGTGGGTGGGCACACCTACCGACTTACCGTTCGAGGGTGGCGCGCCGTTCTGGGGTCGATGATGCGCGGAGACCGTTCCTAGGTTGGGTCGGGCCGGCACGCCCGATTGGCGTTGAACTTGACCGTTAGCCCTCGTACGGGTTCGCCGTCGTTTGTCATTGTCAGCTGAATTCGTTCCCAGTCGGGCCTGGTAGACCAGAAACAAGTGGTGCCTGCCAGGTTCTCCGCGTCGGTCACCCAGCCCGCGGCGGCAGCCATTTCGACCACGTCTTCGGGGGAGAGGGTGCGGTCGTGGAAGGAAACGGATCCCGCGAAGACATGGTCATTGCAGACCGGCGGGTCGTCTTGAGGCAGAAGGTCACGGTCGGGAAAGCCCAGCCGGCTCCGGCTGATCGCTATCTCGTCGGCGGTGATCTCAGGGCACTCCGGTTTTCTCTGTTCCAACAGTGTCGAACCGATCACCCCGACCCCGCCAATGCACAGCACCAGCAGCACCAGGAGTGTGTACTGCTTTCTCACACCATGGGGATCGACCCATTCGTGCCACTACTTGACTTACCGCTGGTAGGCGCCAGTGGCTAGCGTGCGGAGTTCGGTGACCGCTGCGGCCAGTCCGTCGGCGTGGCGGAACATCCACGAGCCCGAGATCAGCACGTTTGCGCCCGCTGCAGCCGCGCCTTCGACGGTCGAGTGGCTGATCCCGCCGTCTACCTCGAGGTCGATCCAATGATCGGCGGTGTCCAGCAGGCTTCGCATCGCCTTCACCTTCGGCTCCATGGTGTGGATGTATTTCTGGCCACCAAAGCCGGGGTTCACCGTCATCACCAGCGCCATATCCAACAAGTCGAGCACGTGTGCCACTCGGTCGATTGGCGTGTGGGGATTGAGCGCCACCGCGGCGCTCGCTCCTAGCTCCTTGATATGGGCCAGCGTTCGGTGCAGGTGAGTGCAGGTCTCTTCGTGCACGATGATGAGCTCACAGCCAGCCTCGACGAAGCGGCTGATCAGGTGATCTGGTTCTTCGATCATCAGGTGCGCTTCGAATGGCACCGAGACGGCCCCTCGAACCGACGCGATGACATCGGGCCCGAAGGTAATGTTCGGAACAAATCGTCCATCCATCACATCGAACTGGATCCGGTCGACCCCGGCCTGTTCGAGTGCTTGACACTCATCGCCGAGCCGAGCGAAGTCGGCGGGGAGGACCGACGGGATGATCTTGATTGAAGGGGCGGAAGTCGCAGACACAGCG
Organism: uncultured Acidimicrobiales bacterium; assembly: GCA_938029215.1. GTDB lineage: Bacteria > Actinomycetota > Acidimicrobiia > Acidimicrobiales > SZUA-35 > JABDIY01. The sequence continues at coordinate 11,944 of CALHFG010000125.1, forward strand.
ACCAGTATGGAGGAGTGAAAGAGGCGGAACTCACCGTTGACCGAATTGCTGTTGGCGGAAAAGGACTAGGTATCGACGAACGAGGCCGTGTCACGTTCGTCGGAGGGGCTGTCCCAACCGAACGGGTGCGGGTTGCGCTCACCAAGCAGAGCAAGCGCTTTGCCGAAGGCGAGGTCGTGGCAGTTCTCGAGCCGTCGCCGGATCGGGTTGTGCCCCGGTGCCCCCATGCCACGGGAACGCCGCGGTGTGGAGGATGCGACTGGCAACATGTCTCTGCCGACGGTCAACGCCGACTACGCGTCCAAATGGTCGAAGACGCACTGCGCCGCATCGGCAAGATTGACACTTCCGTGTTCGCTATCACATCCGCTCGGCCACTCCCTGAGGACTCCTACCGGACGGGCGTGCGGTTGCTGGTTGGTCCGGATGGCCGACTCGGCTATCGGCAGCGAGGCTCACATCAATCGTTCCTTCCCACGTCGTGCATGGTTGTGCACCCACTGGTGCAGGAACTGATGAGTGTGGTCAGATGCCCCGGGGCCGATGAGGTGTCGATCAGAATTGGTGCCGCAACCGGCGAGCGCATGCTGGTTGTCCACGGGGATGGCGAGCCAATCGGTGTTCCCGCCGACGTGACTGTGTCGAAGTCGGCGGGTGACGCGTCCATTCACGAGGAGGTGGACGGTGTCCGGCTTCGGGTGTCGTCCGGAGCGTTCTTTCAGTCGTCTCCGGAGGGAGCGTCTGCGTTGGTCGCGTCGGTCCGGGCAGCTCTGGCCGACGTCGGCAGAGAGGGAGTCTTGCTCGACGCGTATAGCGGCGGTGGATTGTTCTCTGCCACCATCGGCAGCGAGTGGATCGCCGGCGGGGGAGCGGTGCTCGGGGTTGAGTCCAACCCGGTCTCTGTCTCGGATGCCCGGGTGAACGCCCCTCACGCGATGGCGGTGGTTTCACGATTTGAACGTTGGGACCCCGTGCCTGTTGACGCGGTGATCGCCGACCCCGCTCGTTCTGGGCTGGAAGCCGGCGGGGTGGCACCGATCGTGGCCACAGGAGCACCGGTTGTCGTTCTCGTGAGCTGCGATGTTGGAGCGTTAGGCAGAGACGCGGGCCTGCTCTACGAAGCCGGCTACCGAATCGATTCGGTGGAGGTGTTGGATCTCTTCAACCAGACGAGCCATGCCGAGGTGGTTACTCGGTTCGTGAAGAACTAGCCAGAAACCCGAAGGGCGTACTCGGGTGAGAAGGTGAACCCATCGATGAGTGCATCGAGCGATGCCCCAGACTGCGCGAGATCGGTCCAGTAGGCGAAACCTTCGAGGTCTGGCGTGCGATCGAGCATGCCCACGTAGATCATCAGTACGTCGACTTCGGCGCGGATGGCAGATGTGTCTTCGACAAGTGCTTGGCGGGGCGCGCTTCGACGCCAAAGATCGACGGTTTCTCGTGAAGGCAGCGTGTCCGAGTCGAGCAAAGCTCGCTCCGCATGAGGGCGGATTCGACCCGAGAACTCCGCGGAGTTCAAGAAGTTCAGAATGACCTCGGCGCTCGTCGCTTCTTTAGTGTTGAGCATCTCGGTCCAGTAGGCCAGGCCCTCTTGGTCGGCGTCGCGTCCAAGGAAGTCGTGATACTGCTGGGATACGAAATCTTCGGCCGACACGAACGGTCCAGTGGCAATCGGGCATCGAAGGTCAGCCGTCTGAGCGTCGGTGATCGAGGTTTGAGTTCCGGGGATTGCATCGACGTTGGGGTCCACGGTCCGTTCGACGAACTGGGCGGTCACCCACATGCGGCCATCGTCGGCACATCGAACATCGACCCAAACGTGGGTTGCACGGGTCGCCATCAGGTTGTTGGCGTGTGGCTCTGAATCGAGCCAGAGACCCACCGCATCGGAAGCGGAGTTGAACATGACGAGGGAGTTTTCAGCGGCCCACATGTTCCGTGGGAAGTCATCCAGTAGTGCAATGAGTTCGGAATGGCCCAAGGTCTGACTGGCCCGCATCGTCTCACCGTTCGCTCCTGCGTATTGGGCGAGCGGGGCGAACTCCCGCAACGGGGCGAGGCCGGCGGATGCGCGGGCGATGTTGTGGTCGCTGGCGATTCGGTCGGCGAGCGCACGTTCAACTGCGCTCATTTCTGAGGCTGACCCCGGGGCAACGGGATCGGAAGGCAACGCTTGGGCAGCGGCTGGATTGACCGGCTGCAAAACAATGAGGGAGAAACCCAAGCAAACAGCTAAAAGTCGGCGGCGAAGGGACGATGAGGCGGCGAACACGGTTAGTTCTTCGGCGCTAGGCAAAAAATCCTTGAGCGTCTAGTGCAGATGGCCTCATGTTCTCGCTACTTGAACAACCAGCGGGGCCGCCAGAATCGGCCTATTTGCTGGGCGCGAGCCAATCCATCACTGCACCTCGAAGCTTGTCCACATTTAGCCCGCTGGCCGAACTGACCCACATCACGTCCCCGGGTTCAAGGTCACAGCCTTCGGCAAGGTCCTTCTTGCGCCGCTGTCTTTTGGACGACTTCACCTTGTCGTGTTTGGTGGCCACGACGATGTGGGGAATGGCGTGACTCCGAAGCCACGCAAGCATTCCTTTGTCCAACGCCGTTGGGCCCACTAGGCCGTCGACCAACACAAACACCATCGCCAGCGAGTCACGCTCTAACAGGTAGTTCTCGATCATGACCTGCCAGCTGGCCTGCGCCCTCTTCGAGGCGCCCGCCGCGTATCCATACCCTGGCAGGTCCATGACACCCCGGGTTGGAGGCTTCTCGTCGAGCACGAACAGGTTGAGGAGTTGGGTCCGCCCCGGAGTCTTCGACGTGTGAGCCAAACGCTTTCGATGCGCGATGAGATTGATCAGAGTGCTCTTGCCCACGTTTGACCGTCCGACGAAGGCAACCTCGGCGTCCAGTTCAGGCAGCGTCCGGTGGTCGGTTGCGCTCTGGGAGAATTTGAGATCGAGAGGCCGCACCGCTCCAGCGTATGCCCCGGTAGATGCTGATTTGGCTGGTTTCTCAAGGCGTGCCAAATCTGGGTCGATAGATCATCAATGGAAGCCGCTGACATCATTGCTGCCACCCCGGCACCGAGCAATAAAGATGCCGTACTAGCGTCCCTCAGCGCGCTGCTTGAATCCATCGACCTCGAGTCCTCTGAGGCATCTGAGCACGAGCGGCGCACCGCCGACATCCAAAAGCAGATGAACAGCCTGGCCGAGCAACGCTCTCAGGTCAGTCAGTTTGCTGACGCGCAAGAGCGAAACGAGCCCATTTCGCAGTGCCTCGTTTCGACCTATGAGTTCCTGATCGACGATGACGAGCTCACCTTCGAGGTTCGGAACGGCCGAATGCTCGGCTTGTTCCGTTCGGCGAGCGCCTGCATCATGGTCGCCGACTGGGACGATGACGGACCTGCAACCGCCGAGTGGGTTGACAGCTTTAACTCGGTCATCGAACGGAAGATTCGAGATCTCCGAGCCAACTCAAGCGGGTATGCGAAGGTTGGCAAGATTAAGTACACCCAACAGCTGTTGATCCCCACCGAGATCTATCGCCAGCCGCACTACGACCATGCGCCCAAGGAGTACTGGCTTCAGTACGCAGCCTTTTCGCTTATTGGGTCTGTCCTCACGACTCGCAAAGTCTCCAAGCAGCTCCGGGATGAAATGGCTCCCGCGCTAGCAATCTTGAATGTCGCGATGGGTCGACAGAAGATCAGCGCTGTTATTCGGCCGCCGGGTCTCTGAGCCGGTTCGGCCCTGCCTGCCGGGCGGAGTACCCTCATCGGCATGAAGCCTCTCATCGGTGTGACAGGCCGGCAGACGCCGGGGTACAACTTTTCCAATGCCCCGAGCATTCTGAAAGATGCTCCCATCGATCTGCATTGGGCTGAGTACAGCGAGAAGCTTGCGGCCGCCGATGCCCTTCCAGTTCAGTTGCCAATGTCGGTTGATCCCGTCGCCGTAGTCGCTCGGCTCGACGGTTTGGTGCTCACCGGCGGAACCGACGTGATGCCCCAGCTGTATGGGTCGGCGCCGACTGAAAACCTGTGGGCGGTCGAGCCCGAACGCGACTCCTTTGAGATGGCGGCGCTCGGTGCGGCAATCGACAACGGTGTTCCCGTGCTGGGAATCTGTCGCGGGATTCAGCTCATAAACGTGCACTTTGGCGGCACGCTCCACCCTCACCACGGACCCGATGAAGGAGAGGGACATAGCAGCATGGCCTATCCCCGACACGTCGGACGACATGAGGTCACTTTCGATGCTGG
>CALHFG010000126.1 GCA_938029215.1 uncultured Acidimicrobiales bacterium
TCGGTGGGCAGCCCGGCGGCCAGGCCGGCTGGAAGCTACGCTCTAAACCTTATGTTGAAGTCGCTCGGGGTCACGCTCGCTCAGCTTGCGGGGCGCATCAGCACCGAGGACCGCTTCGATCATGTCGACCGAATGCTCGAAGCCACCCGTCGAGCCGAACAACGTCGACAGCGCAAGACCGTTGTCTCCCTGCTTTCGATCTTCGTTGCGATGGTGGCTGTCTTCAGCACGTTGTTCCACGAGATCATGGCTTCGGAAGGTCGATCGTTCTCCTGGCCGACCTCGGTGTACTGGACGCTCACCACCATGACCACGCTCGGGTTTGGGGATATCACGTTTGAATCCGATGCAGGTCGCATCTTCTCCGTTGTGGTCCTCCTGTCGGGTTCGACGTTCCTTCTGGTGGTTCTGCCCTTCGTCTTCATCCAGTTTGTGTTCATCCCTTGGATGACAGAACGGGACCGGCGCCGTGCGCCGCGTTCGATGCCGGCAACCCTCCGGGACCACATCATCATCACGGCGATGGGCCCGGTTGAGGAGGCGCTGATCGAAGATGCTGAACAGGCCGAGGTGCCCTACGTCGTGATCGTCGACGATGTCGAGGAGGCCGGGCGCCTTCACGACGTCGGCAGACAGGTCATGGTCGGAGCGCTCGATGACCCGCTCACCTACGAACGGGCCCGGGCCGGCAATGCGGCGATGGTGGTGGCATCGCTGGATGATCAGACCAATACGAACATCGCCTTCACGGTTCGTGAGATCGCCCCCGAAGTCGAGATCGTGGCGACCGCTAACCGACCCGCCTCGGTCGACGTGCTCGAGATCGCTGGCGCCGACGAAGTGATTCAGCTGGGTGAGGTTCTGGGTGCCTCGATGGCCGCTCGCGCACTGGGTCTTGGCGGGAAGAGTTACGTGATCGGCGAGTTCGCCGGATTGCAGATCGCCGAGGCCGGGGTCATCGGGACCGATCTGGTCGAGCATACGTTGGCCGAAGCTCGGCTTCGGGAGCGCTTCAACGTGGGGCTCGTCGGTGTGTGGGACCGTGGCGGATTCGAGATCGCAACCCCCGAGACGGTGCTGAGTTCATCAGCGCTCCTTCTGCTGGCCGGTTCGAAGGAACAACTGCGCGGGTTCGATGAGAGCTTTGAGCAGGAGGTAGACCCATCGTGTCGGACCGCCCCGAAGGCGGTCGTGATTGGCGGCGGCCGCGTCGGCCGTGCGGTCGGTGCCGCACTCGGGCAGGAGGGCGTGGAGTTTTCCATCGTGGAACAGCTCGAGGAACGGTCTCGTCCCGGAACCCGATACGTCGTAGGTGATGCGGCTGATAGGGCCGTGTTGACCGAGGCCGGAATCGATGAAGCCGATGCCGTTCTGATCACCACACACGACGACAACGTGAACGTCTACCTCACGCGGTATTGCCGAGGGCTCCGGCCCGACATCCGCATCGTGGCGCGGTCCCGTCTCGACCGGAACGTATCGACGCTTTACCGGGCGGGAGCCGACTCGGTTCTCTCCTATGCCGATACCGGGTCATCGGCCATTTGGAACCACCTCCGACGCGACGAGATGCTGGTCATTGCGCACGGTCTTCACGTGTTCCGCTCGCCCATGCCGCAGGAACTGGTGGGGCGCACGTTGGCCGATGCCCATATCCGTCGGCGTACCCGTTGCAACGTGGTGGCTATCGAAACCGCCGACGGTATTGAGGCGAACCCCGACGCTCAGACTCCGCTCCCCGCTGATGCGGAGCTGCTGCTGGTGGCGACCGATGATGCGCTCAGTCGGTTCAGCGAGGTGTTCCCGCACGCGCGCCAGCGTCCCCGCCGACGCACGCTTCGTCCCTGATTGACCTTGCTGTCCACAGCGACCACGGGCGAGGGAACTACTGTGGCTTCATGAGCGAGCCCATCAGAGTGATGGTTGAGAGCGGCAAGAAGAAGCGCGTGGTTGCGTGCGCATTCGATTGGCCTGGGTGGGACCGAAGCGCAAAGTTGGGCGGCGATGCGGTCGCCGTCCTCGAAAGCTATCGATCCCGCTTTGCCCGGGTCGCAGAGCTTGCGGGCTACGGCGACGACTTCGGGCGCCTCGGTGACCTTGAAGTGGTGGAAGAGGTCGAAGGCATCGGGATGACCGACTATTACGGCGTGTCGGGCCGGCCGGCCACAGCCGAACACGAAGCCATGACCGACGACGACTGTGACCGGAAGATCGCTCTGCTTCAGGCGGCCTGGAGCACGTTCGATGACACCGCAGCTCGGGTCTCGGCCGAGCTGCGCAAGGGCCCTCGGGGTGGTGGTCGCGATAAGGACCGCATCGTTAGACATGTCAACGGTGCCGAGATCGACGAGTTCGCTCCCAAGGTTGGCGTGAAAGTGCCGATCGACACCAGGGATGACCCAGAGGCGCTGAAGCGTTACCGCGAGGCCTTCGCAGAAGCGATCCGGCAACACCATGATCGGGGCGAAGCTGCGCGTTCGTGGCAGTTGCAGTTCTTGATTCGGCGCTGTGCTTGGCACATGTTGGATCACGCCTGGGAACTCGAAGATCGAGACCTTACGGGGGCTCAATCCTGACTCGCCTCCAGGGTTGAAATCGTCGTGGAATAGGGTCGTTTCGCTGGTCTCTGAATCGACAAGAGCGGTACTGTTTCGGCTGAAACAACCGTCGATGGAGACCCACTTTGGCCGAGATCTTTCCCCACACCAGCCTCCGGCGATCGCCGTACTACGACGCAACCATCGCCGAAGGTGTGAGCGTGATGCATCCCTACAACCGGATGCTGATGCCGCTTGGCTACGGCGACCGTGAAGAAGAGTATTGGCGGCTTATCGATGGCGTCTCGATGTGGGACGTCGGAGGTGAACGACAGATACAGCTGAAGGGCCCCGATGCGGCACGGCTCGCTCAAATCCTGAGCCCTCGGGATCTCAGTCGATGCGTTGAGGGCCAAGGAAAGTATGTGGCGCTGTGTGACCACGCCGGAACGATCATCAACGATCCCATCATCCTGAAGATTGCCGACGACTGTTTTTGGTTCTCGATAGCCGACAGCGATGTCGGGCTGTGGTCTCGGTGTGTCGCGGCCGAACGCGGTCTCGATGTTGAAGTCACCGAGCCCGATGTGTCGCCCTTGGCGGTTCAGGGCCCGATGGCCGAGGACGTTGTCGCTTCGATTTTTGGCGACTGGGTGCGTGAACTGCGGTACTTCTGGTTTGGTGACGCCGAGATCAACGGCATTCCGCTCAAGGTCGCACGGTCGGGGTGGTCCAAACAGGGCGGTTTCGAGATCTACCTGATGGACGGGACTCGTGGCAGCGAGCTGTGGAACATCGTCAAGGAAGCCGGGCAACCGTGGGGAATCGCTCCCGGCTACCCGACACCAAGTGAACGAATTGAGAGCGGTCTGCTTTCATGGGCTGGTGACTGCGACGCAAAGACGAATCCGTTCGAGGTTCGACTGGGACGATTCGTCGACCTCGACGTGCCCGACGACGTCATTGGGATTGCGGCGTTGCGCCAGATCGCCGCAGAGGGTGCAAAGCGCCATCAGCTCGGTGTTGTGATGGACGGCGAGGAACCCATGGCGAACAGCGGACACTGGTTCGACATCGTGAGCGACGGAAAGAAGGTCGGCGACCTCACCAACAACACTTGGAGCTACAAGCTCCGACGCAATATCGGCTTCGGGTTGGTGTCGTCGGACTGTCAGATCGGCGATCAGGTAGCAGTTCTTCGCGATGGCGAGTCGATCCCGGCCAAGCTCGTGCAGATACCGTTCAGAGAGCAGGACCGATGACCAACGAACGCCGACCCAAACTGACGGTCCCGCAGCTCGCGGCAAAGAAGGCCTCGGGCGAGCGACTGTCCATGGTGGCCGTCGCCGACTTCATGACGGCCACCTGGGCCCACCGGGCTGGAATCGACATCGTCGGGGTGGGGGACAGCATGGGCATGACCATGTATGGCCACGAGAACACGATGGAAATGTCGGTCGATCAGATGATCGAACACACCCGGGCGGTGCGGCGAGGCGCCCCCGACACGTTCTGCATCACGGCCATGCCGTACGGGTCCTACGCCACGGTCGATATCGCCGTGGTCAACGCGCTCCGGATCATGAAGGAGTCGGGCTGCGATGCGGTAAAGCTCCAGGGCGGTCGGGACAAGTTCGACGTACTGGCGGCCTGTGCCGACGCCGGCGTCCCGATCATGGGTCACGTCGGCCTCATTCCACACCAGGTTCACCGAATGGGTGGGTTCAAGACCCAGGGCCGAACCGCCCGAGATGCGTTGGCCATCATCGATCACGCTAAGGCGATCGAGGAAGCGGGGGCCATCGGCATGGAGATCGAGGCAGTTCCCGCCGAGGTCGGAAAGGCGGTCGATGAGGCGGTGAGTATCTTCACATTCTCCATCGGTGCAGGCGCGGCTATCAACTGTCAACTGCTCAACGCGTATGACCTCATCGGAGCATTCGACACCTTTAAGCCCAAGTTCGCCAAGCGATACGGCAACATCAACGAAGTCGCAACGGCCGCATTGGAGGCCTACGTCGCCGACGTACGAAACGGTGTATTCCCCGATGAAGACCACATGTACGCAATGGACCCAGCCGAAGCCGACGAGCTTGCCGGCTTGATCAAGGAGGACACATGAGTCAGAGAATTCCCAACGGGTTCCTCGGCGACAACTACCCACGCAACATGTGGTGGGTTGCGGCGCGTCGAGACGAGATCACGACCACCCCGATGGCCCGCTGGCTGTTGGAGATGCCGGTCGTGCTGTATCGCACCGAGGACGGTACGCCGGTCGCTCTCGACGACCGTTGTCCGCACCGGTGGGCGCCGCTGTCTGAGGGCCGTGTCGACGGTGACGAGATCGTGTGTCCCTATCACGGCATGCGTTTCGGCACCGACGGCGGATGCACCCTGGTGCCGACTCAGACGTCGATACCTGCCGGCGCCGCCGTTGCGAGCTATCCGCTCAGAGAGTCCGGTGCGTTCGTCTGGATCTGGATGGGCGACCCGGATGCAATCGAAGATCACGAGCCCCCAGTCGACATGGCCTACACCGCCGATCCCGACTGGTCGGTCGTGCTCGGCTACTACGACGTTGCCTGCAACTGGGTGTTGATCCGCGAGAACGTGCTCGACCTCACCCACCTCCCGTTCCTGCACGCCACCACCTTCAAACAGAACGACTGGGACACGATCCCCAAGTCCACCATCGACGGTGATGTGATCACCTACCGTCAGTCGTTTGATCCCGCACCGTTAAGCCCGCTGTTTTGCCACGCGATGGGATTCGCCGAGGACCAGCCCGTCGCTCGAACCCAAGTGGGAACGATGCCCTCGCTCGCGGTTTCGTTCTCGGATTGGCACGTCACCGACCCCGAGCCGGACGAAGGGGACCGCGCAGAGTTCCTCATGCGAGGTTGCCACATCGTCACGCCCGGCCTGCGGGGACGCACCCATTACTACTGGGCGGCGGCGTTCGACATTGCGGACGTGCCCGACGAAGCCATCGAGACCTCTCGCCGCAACGTCACCGAGGCCTTCGACGAAGACAAACACCTTCTCGAACAGATGCAGGGTCAGCTGGAACTCGACCCCCGTGGGGCGGAGGCGCCGGAGATCGGTCTAGCCGCCGATGGTGCCGGCTTGCGGGTCCGGCAGGTGCTTCAGCGTCGGCTCGCAGCCGAAGGGCG
>CALHFG010000127.1 GCA_938029215.1 uncultured Acidimicrobiales bacterium
CCCTCGGTGATGTTGCCCCTGGAGTCACAGGGCTGCAGCTTGACCTGAGAATTGTTGCTTAGGCGTTTGACTTTCCAGCTTGAGGACGCGGTAGTGAAGCCCATCGTCCCGTCGCCAAGGTCGGTGATCCACACCGGCGCGGGCTTTGGCGTCCCGTCCTTCTTAAAGGTGGTGAAACTGACGTACTTCTCGGCGGCAAGGCTGGTATCTCCCATACCTTCAACCTAACTCCGAGGTCGTCAACCGTCCATCGAAAGACGAAAGAGCCGCCACGATCTATGGTGACAATGTGGACGAGATACGTATTACCGACGTCGAGCGAGAGGCTGCGGTTGGCCGGGTTCGGGCCGCCTTTGCTGAAGGAAGAATCGACAACGCTGAGCTGGAAGAACGGCTGGCAACGATCTATTCCGCCAAGACCGGCGGTGAGCTCGCCCCAGTCTTTCAAGGACTTCCGGTACCCAGTCCCCCGCCGCAGGCGCCAGAACCTCTGATCAGTCCTGCTGTGCTCACCGCACTGTCGCCGTTCCTCATGGCGTGTGCGATTTGCACCGTGATCTGGGCGATCACCAGCCGTGGCTATTTCTGGCCCGTATGGGTGTACATCGGTTGCGCGGTTCCGATTGTGTCGATCCTGCTGGGTGCCAACCAACAGCGGAGCCGCCGGTCTCGCTAGCCCGCGGTTGACAGACTGACCATGAAATCACCGTCGGTCCAGGTCTCCGCCAGCTGCATGCCGGCATCTGCAAGATTCTGCTCGAGCCGCGCAACCGTGAACTTCGCCGAGATCTCGGTGAGAACCGCTTCGCCCTTGTCGATCCGAACCTCCTGGCCATCCAAATCGAACTGCACGTTCTCGAGAGCGTCGAGGTAGATCTCAATCCACTCTTCGTCCGGGTTCCAGATCGCTCGGTGCGCAAACTGTTCGGCGGAGATATCGATTCCCAGCGTCGCGGCAATCACATTGATCACGTTTCGGTTGAACTCGGCGGTAACTCCCGCCGAGTCGTCATAGGCCGCGACCAGGCGGGCCGGATCCTTCACCAGATCGGTGCCTAGAAGAAACGAATCCTCGGGTTTCATGGTGCCGGCAATCGTGCGGAGCAACTTCTGGCGCGGCTCGGGAGGATAGTTACCGATAGTGCCACCGAGCAGCGCGATCATTCGTCGACCCTCGCCACCGATGTGACCGAGGTGGAGGTCGAAATCCCCGGCGATTCCATGAATATTGATGCCCGGGTAACGGGCAGCCAAGCGTTCGGCGCCGGTGACAATTGCGTCGGCGCTGATGTCAAAGGGCACGTACCAGGGAAGCTGCCCGTTTGCCTCGGTCATTGCGTCGATGAGAGCGGTGGTCTTGTCTGAAATTCCTGCACCGAGCTCCACGAGTGTGTTGGAGTTGGTGGCTGACACCATGGCACCTGCATTCGAGAGAAGAATCCCCCGTTCGGCCTCGGTCGGGTAGTACTCGGGCAGTCGAGTGATGTCTTCGAAGAGCTTGGAGCCCACCTCGTCGTAGAACCACTTGGGCGGAATCGACTTCTGATCCTGGGACAGGCCAGCTTTGAGATCGGCCAGAAGCCGCTCGGGCGCCGCCTCTACCTCGTACTCTTCCATTGAGAATCCCATGATGATGTGTCCCTTCCGAACGAGAGCAGTGCGGCCCGTTGGTGTCTACAACACCGACATAAGTCGTTTCATGCCAGCTGCATCGAACGCCGAGATTGCTGCGTGTTACCGGTGTAGTACACCACCTCCGGCCCCGAATCACCCATGAGCGGTCTTGCGAACAGCAACCAGTCGCCCCAGTGGCAACGGCCGCGCCGCGACCCGTGGCGCCGTTTTCAGACATCGATGGCGTTGGTCCTGGTCATCGTGGTGGTCGGTTGGATTGGGTACGCGCTCTTGGGTCTGCCCTGGTTCGATGCGCTGTATCAAACCGTCATCACTATCACCACGGTTGGGTTTGGTGAAGTAGATCTCGAGCTGGCGAACACCAATGCCTACCGGGCCTTCACCCTGGCGCTGGTGATCGTCGGCGTGGGGTCGGTGTTGTACACGATCAGTGTCTTTGTGGACACGTTGATCGAAGGAACGTTGAATGATGCTTTCAGGAGGCGAAGAATGGCCAAGGCAATCACTGAAATGAGCGGTCACACCATCATCTGTGGATGGGGCCAGGTAGGACATGCGGTCGCCGACTTCTGTCGCCGACACGACACCGATGTGGTGGTGATCGATCGCGACCCCAAAGACAACGTCTTGGATCTGCCGCTGATCATCGGCGACGCCACCAACGACGATGTACTACGCGAGGCCGGCGTTGAACGGGCCGGCACCCTCGTTCTCGCCCTCGACCACGACGCCGACAACCTGTTCGTTTGTCTTTCGGCGCGCTCGATCACCAAGAAGCTCTTCATCGTGGCCCGCACCAGCGACCAGAAGAACGAACCGAAGTTCTTTCAAGCGGGAGCGGATCGGGTGATCAACCCGCACGAGATCGGTGGCTCCCGTATGGCGGCTCTTGCGCTGCAGCCACATGTGGCCGAGTTCATCGACGAAATCTTGCACGACGACCAGCACGATGTCAGCGTGCAGGAGTTCGTGCTAACCGATAGCTCGCCCGTTGCTGGTCACCGGCTCATGGATCTCAGCACCGGCGACCATCGTTCCCTGATCATCGCCATTCGCAAGGGCGACAATCAGTACCACACCAACCCGTCGTCCGAGACCGAAGTCCACGGCGGCGATGTGCTGATCGCGCTGGGAAGCCACGCCGAACTCGACGCACTTCGCGCCCGCATCTAGCACACCCGGGTCAGACCCGATGCGCCCACGCCACACTTGGGGACGGGCCCCTACGTTGCATACTGTGGCTCATGGGTTTGTTAGAAGAACTGCGGTCCCGACTGGACGATGCCTGCATCCAAACCGACGCTGACGTCGTCGGGAGCTATTCGAGCGATCGAGCCATCTTTGAAGAGGGCGGAACCGCAGCCATTCTGGTGATGCCCCGCACCACCGCCGAGGTAGTGGCGACCGTAGAAGCCGCTAACGCAGCCGACGTTCCGATTGTGCCTAGAGGCGCCGGCACGGGCCTGACCGGCGGGTCCAACGCAGTCGACGACTGCATCATGCTGTCGTTGCATCGGATGAACGAGATCCTCGAGATCGACACCGTGAACCGGATGTGCCGGGTGCAACCGGGAGTCATCAACAGCGACCTCAAGAAGGAGGTCGCAAAGGTTGGGTTGTTCTATCCGCCCGACCCGGCGTCGGTCGAGATCTCGAGCATCGGTGGGAACGTTGCCACCAACGCGGGTGGTCTGTGCTGCGTGAAGTATGGCGTGACCAGGGACTACGTGATGGGCGTCGAGGTGGTGCTGGCCACTGGTGAAGTGATCCGTACCGGCCGAAAGACCATCAAGTCGAGCACCGGTCTCGACCTCACTGGCCTGTTCGTTGGATCCGAGGGCGTGCTGGGCGTCATCACCGAGGTGACGCTCAAGTTGGTGGGAGCACCGCCGGCCCCCGCCACCGCAGTGGCGTACTTCGACACGCTGGAACCCGCCGGTGCCGCCATCGTGGAGATCTTTCAGGAGGGCCACGAGCCCAGCCTGATGGAGATCATGGACAACGCATGTCTGCAGCGCGTCGAATCGGTCTACTCGATGGGGCTCGACCTGAACGCCGCCTGCCTGCTGATGATGCAGACCGAGGGCGACGACTCCGGCCCCCAAATCGCCGCGATCGCCGACATCTGTTCAAAGAATGGTGCAACGTTCGTGTACCACGCGGAGGACCCGCACGAGGGCGACATGCTGATCGAGGCCCGACGCAAAGCCTGGCCGGCGTTCGAAAAGCTCGGCAAGGCGCTGCTGCCCGAGGATGTCGCTGTACCGAGAGACCGTCTGCCGGAACTTCTTGCGGGCATCACCGACATCGCCGAGCGGCACGACGTGATGCTTCCCACGCTTGGCCATGCGGGAGACGGAAATATGCATCCGCTTCTCGTGTTCGACGGAAACGACGCTGCCGAAGTAGAACGGGTTAAGGCAGCGTTTCACGAGATCATCGCACTTGCGATCTCGCTCGATGGAACGATCGCTGGTGAACACGGCGTTGGCACGCTCAAGCGTCCGTTCATCGACGATGAAGTGGAGCCGACCCATCTCGGTGTGCAACGTCGAGTTCGTGACATGTTTGATCCGGCCGGCCGCTTTAACCCGGGCAAGGCGCTTTAACCGAGCCGACTCCCCGGATGACCGTTCCATAGTTGGTGTGCCATCACGCCGACCCGCTGCTCGATGGCGGCGGCCGCATCCAGGCAGTCGAAGTCGGCGAACGGAGCTCCGATCAACTGAACGCCAATCGGGCCGTCCGGGGTCAGGGTGACGGGAACAGCAGCCCCTGGCAGGCCGAGGTAGTTGACCGCCACCAGACACGTGTGACCTTCCAGAATCTCCTCGAACCGGCCCCTGCCGGATGTGTCATCGTTCGGCGCAAACGGGACCAGTTGAGATACCGGAGCCAAGACGAGCGGGTAGTCAGCCAAGAAACGATTCCAGCGCTGCAGAATCGTGTGTCGTCTGGCGTAGGCCCGCACGAGGCCGCCGACATCGGTGACGTTCCCTTCAAACATCCAGCCGACGGCGCGGACCAGATCGGGGCTGATGCCTTCGATCGCGCCCACGTCCATCGTGCAGTCGGTCTCGGTAGCCAGAATCGTCCGCCATCCGGTGCGGATCTCCTCGAGGTCTGGCGGATCGATGAAGGACACCTGATAGCCGGCATCGTCGAGATGCTTGGCGGCCAGGTCGATGGCATCCCGCACCTCGGCGTCGATCGGGCCAAGGCCATAGGTGGCGGCTACCGCGGTTGGGTTAGAAGTCACCGGTTTCGCGCCATGGCGATACCACGGGTCTTGATGGCTGGGCTGCGACATGATCTCCAGAGCTGTCCGAACGTCGGCAACCTCGCGGGCGAGCGGCCCCTGCACCGACATCAGCTGCAACGCCAACGCTCGGTCCGTGCCCTCGCTGCTCGGATTAAACGCCGGTACTCGGCCCAGGGTGGGGCGGATCCCGGCGAGGCCACAGCAGTTCGCAGGCTGTCGAACCGACCCTCCAAGATCGTTGCCGTGCGCCACGGTCCCAATTCCGGATACGACCGCAGCCGCAGCTCCGCCGCTCGAGCCGCCCGGGGTCCGATTCGGCGACCAAGGGTTCAACGTCTCGCCTCGTAGCGGGTTATCGGTGTGCCACCGGTAGCTCAGTTCAGGGGTATTGGTTCGACCCACGATCACCGCTCCGGCGGCCTTGAAGTGACTTACCAGCGGCGAGTCACCGGGTGCGACAACGTCCCGGTTGGCGAGCAGGCCGTTGGGCGTGACCTGGCCGTCAACGTCGATGTTCTCCTTGATCGTGATCGGTACTCCGTGGAGCGGCCCCACCACGCCACCAGCGCTGAACGCCTCGTCGAGTTCACGCGCTCGATCCAACGCCTCGCCGCGCACATCGTTCGTGACGGCATTGATGAGGGGGTTGACCGAATCGAGGCGAGCAAGATGAGCCTCGGCCACCTCGACCGCACCGATCTCGCCCGACCCCAAGGTGGCGGCGGTTGTCGCGGTGTTCCATTGCCAAATTTCGACCATGGCCGACCCTAACAACATGTCGACCGCGACGCCCGTGAAGCAGACCGACCCGGTCCAGAGCTAGAGCTTGGTGATCTTGTCGCCCGTCTTGATCGTGCCCGCCTGAACAACCATTGCGTTGATTCCGCGGAGCCGAACTTCCTTGTCAGAGTTCACCCAGCGGGCCGCCTCCATCCCAAACCGATCGGCGAACTTGGCACATCCGTTGTGCGGTTTAGCCGAGACCTCAATCACGGCCGACCCGATGGCGAGTCGAGTGCCCGTCGGAATGTTGCTGACGCTCAGATCGAAATCGACAAACATCTGATCACCCGCAAGCGGCCATCGACTTCGGTCTCCCATGGCCACGGCGTCTACCGACCGGGCGTTCATCAGATTCAGCTGGGCTTCGGGGTGAGCACTGCCGTCCGGGCGCTTTGAGTCGCCGCGTGCCACGTAGTTGTCGCCAACCACACCTTCACCCACAACGAGTTCGGCCGACTCGACGACCTCACGCTCGTCGACCGCCGGGCGTCGAACGATCATCTCGACCACGCCCCCGTCCTCGGGAGAGGACCGCACCTTCTCGAGTCCGGCTTCCAAATCGTTGGCTGAGGCGTGCTCCATCCCTCTAGTCAATCAGCTAGGCGACGGCCACCGCGGCAGTTTTCCGAGCCCGCCACCACTTCGTCGCAAGGTACGCACCACCGACGATCGTGATCGCCAGGTCGATCGGCGCCACGATACGCCCGTAGTGATCGGGGTCGTAGTAGCTAACCGGGCTGTTGAATCGGTAGCTCCAGTTAAACGGAAAGAAAACCAATGGTCCGTCGTTGTGATGTACCGGGATGTCCATTGCGGTGTGCAGCATGCATCCGAGCGCGAAGCTCGTAAGTTTGGCCCGACCGCTGGCCTTGCCTGCCAGGGCAAGTCCGGCCAAAACAACCGGGCTGTGGAAGGTGTTCTGAATCACCAGCCAAAAGGGGTTGTTGAAGAAGAGGTCGTTCCACATCAGGTTGGAGGTCTCGCCGAACGAAAGCCCCCGGACGAGCGGGTAGAACGCGTATCCACCGATGGTCAACCCATATAACCCAAGATCTGGGGCCAGACCCCCGAAAACGAACCAACGACCCAGGCCGTCATCCACAATGGCTCGGCGTCGCAGCAACGCATTGGTGACAACGTGGGTGGGCGTAATCACCGGCGATGCCTCATCAGCCCAATCTAATGCGGCCACAACCCGACCCAGGGTCGGTCCAAGGAGATGCGCCAATCGGCGCACGAGGCATCAGACAATCTGTGTATTGGCCAGAAAACGCTGGTCGCCTACGTTTGACCCATGGGAATCTCGAAGTTGCTGGTGGCCAACCGAGGCGAGATTGCGATCCGGGTGTTTCGAGCCGCGGTAGAGCTCGGAATTGAAACGGTCGCGGTCTACACGTGGGAAGACCGACAGAGCCTGCATCGACTGAAGGCAGATGAGTCCTATCAAATCGGCAAAGAAGGTCGGCCGCTACAGCCCTACCTCGACATCGACCAGATCATTGAGGCGGCCAAGGTGGCCGGCGCGGACGCCATCCACCCCGGCTACGGATTCTTGTCGGAGAACCCCGATCTTGCCCAGGCCTGCGCCGACAACGGGATCACGTTTGTGGGGCCACCCCAGCGAGTGCTCGAGCTATGTGGCAACAAGATGCGCGCCCAGACGCTCGCCGCCGAGGCTGGTTTGACCGTTCTCACCCAGTCACCCGAAGTCACCGCCGACACCGCGCTCGGCGAAGCCGAGAAGATTGGTTTTCCGATCTTCGTGAAGGCTGCCAGCGGAGGTGGAGGCCGCGGGCTTCGCCGCATCGATGACCCTGCGCTCATCACCGAAGCGGTCGAGATTGCGCGACGCGAAGCCCAAAGTGCCTTCGGAGACCCCACCGTCTTTCTCGAGCGAGCCGTTATCAAACCCCGCCACATCGAAGTCCAGCTCATCGGTGACGGAACCGAAGTGGTGCACCTTTTCGAGCGCGACTGTTCGGTCCAGCGCCGCCACCAGAAAGTCGTCGAGCTAGCCCCGGCCCCGAACCTTGCTCCGGAGCTTCGAGACCAAATGTGCGCTGCCGCAGTGCAGTTCGGGCGTCACATCGGTTACGTCAACGCGGGCACCGTTGAGTTCTTGCTCGACGAGCGAGGTGATTTTGTCTTTATCGAGATGAATCCCCGGGTCCAGGTGGAGCACACCGTGACCGAGGAAACAACCGACATCGACGTGGTGCAAACCCAACTTCGGATCGCTGGCGGAGAATCTCTTTCAGACCTTGGCTTGCGCCAGGAGACCATCTACCAGCGTGGGGCCGCGCTGCAATGTCGAATCACCACCGAAGACCCGGCCAACGGGTTCCGACCCGACACCGGCCGAATCTTGGCGTTCCGCCAGCCCGGGGGCGCGGGAATTCGGCTCGACGGTGGCGGAGGCTATGCCGGCGCGGAAATCACACCCTATTTCGACTCATTGCTCACCAAGCTGACCTGTCGAGGTCACAACTTCGATCAGGCCATTGGCCGAGCGTCGCGGGCATTGGCCGAATTTCGGGTGCGAGGTCCCGTAACCAACCTCAGGTTCCTGCAAGCGGTCCTCGAAGATCCCGACTTCAGGGCTGGCACCTTCAGCACCAGCTTCATCGATGAACGACCTGAGCTCATGGAGGGTGAGGTGTCCCTCGACCGCGCCACCCGACTTCTCCGATGGCTGGGCGAAGTTACGGTCAACGGAACCCACGGCGATCCCCCACTTGATGAGGACCCCCAGAGCAAGTTGCCGCCGCGTCCCACCGAGGCCGCGCCGGCCGGCAGCAAGCAACGACTCGATGAGCTTGGCCCGAAAGCGTTTGCCCAGTGGATGCGCGATCAGAAACAGCTTCTGGTCACCGACACCACTCTTCGAGACGCTCATCAGAGCATCTTGGCTACTCGTGTTCGCACCATCGACCTGGTGGCGGGTGCACGTCATATCTCACAGCAGATGCCTCAGCTCCTAAGCGCCGAGTGCTGGGGTGGCGCAACCTTCGACGTAGCCATGCGATTCCTGCACGAAGATCCCTGGGACCGGCTGGAGCGTCTGCGAGAGGCCGCACCAAATGTGTGCCTTCAGATGCTCCTTCGAGGACGGAACACCGTCGGCTACACCGCCTATCCCGACCGTGTGGCCGAAGCGTTTGTTCACGAGGCCCACCGGGCCGGCGTCGATGTCTTCAGGGTCTTTGATGCCCTTAACAACATCGAACAAATGCGGCCAGCCATCCGAGCCGGCGCCGACACGGGTGCCCTCATCGAGGGCACCATTTGCTACAGCGGCAACATGGCCGATCCCGCCGAACAGCTCTTCACTCTCGACTATTACCTCGGCGTAGCCGAAGAGCTGGTTGCCGAGGGGGTTCACGTTCTCTGCATCAAGGACATGGCGGGACTACTTCGAGCCCCGGCGGCTCGCACCCTGGTGACCGCACTGCGCGAACGATTCGACGCTCCGGTGCACCTCCACACCCACGACAGCACCGGCGGACAGCTCGCCACCTATTTGGCTGCGGCCGAAGCGGGCGTCGACGTGGTGGATGCAGCTACCGCACCCCTCAGCGGCATGACCTCCCAGCCCGCTCTGCCTGCGGTGATTGCGGCGTTTGCAAACACCGAGCGCGACACCGGACTCGACCTGCAGGCGGTGAGCTCGCTCGAGCCCTACTGGGAGTCGGTTCGTCGGCTTTACAAGCCGTTCGAGGCTGGTCTCTCCAGCCCGACGGGCTCGGTGTATCGCCACGAGATTCCCGGCGGGCAGCTGTCGAATCTTCGTCAGCAGGCGATCGCGATGGGACTGGGCGATCGGTTCGAACTGATCGAAGAGATGTACGCCGCCTGTGACGATCTACTGGGGCGGGTCATCAAGGTGACTCCCACTTCGAAGGTCGTGGGAGATATGGCCCTCCACCTGGTCGGCGCAGGAATGACCACCGCCGATGTGGCCACCGACCCCGAATCGGTCGATCTGCCCGACAGCGTGATCGGCTTTCTTCATGGTGAACTTGGTCAGCCTCCGGGTGGGTTCCCCGAACCACTGCGAACCAACGCGTTGAAGGGCCGGCGACCGTCTGCCAAACCCACTGCGCTCACCGACGAACAGCTTGTGGCCCTGGACGATCCCACCCAGGTTCGAGCCACCCTGAGCCAGTTGCTGTTCCCGAAGCCCTATCAGAGCCTCAAGGATCACCTCGAGACCTATGGAGAGCTGTTTCGACTACCCACGCGGTTGTTCTGGTACGGAATGGGCGTCGGCGACCAGGATGTTCGGATCGGTCTGGGCAAGGGAGTGCAGTTGTTGGCCGGTTTGGAAGCCATCGGTGAACCCGACGAACGAGGAATGCGACGGGTCGTCTTCCGGCTCAATGGCCAATTGCGTCCTCTCGATGTCCTGGACAACTCTGTCGAAGCTGGCGTCAAGTCGGCCGAGAAGGCCGACCCCGGCAATCCGGCGCACGTCGCAGCACCCTTCACCGGCATCGTTAGCACGAAAGTCAAAGTCGGAGACGCTGTGACTGCCAACAGCGCAATCGCAATTATTGAGGCCATGAAAATGGAGTCGGTCGTATCTGCGCCGATCTCTGGCACCGTGGAACGCATCGCCATCGCCGAGGTTGCGAATGTGGAACCGGGCGATCTTCTGCTCGTCATCAAACCCGCGTGAGAATTACCAGCCTGCTGGCTGCGAATGCCGATGAGATTCTGACCAGCTGCGCATCAACCCTCGACCCACTTAAGGTGGACCTGAAGGGCGACCGACTCGATCGGTTTGTATCCGGGGAGCTCGATGCCGCCTGGGTGTGTGGCCTTCTTGGTAGCCGGTTGCTTGCGTCGGGATTGCCCGGCCGAATCGTGGCCGCCCCGGTGTTCGAGGGCCGATCTCGCCCGGTCTACCAGTCGGTAGTCGTGGCCCGGGTGGATAGTGGTTTCGCTTCACTGGCCGACGTTGCGGGCGCAACATTGGCAGTCAATGACTACGGGTCGTGGTCGGGCTGGCACGGGCTGGTGGAGCATCTGCAATCTCATCGTCGATCGATAGATCTGTTCTCCAGCCAGGTCGAGACAGGCGGTCACGTCCGCTCGGTAGCAGCCGTACAGCATCGCGACGCCGACGTTGCAGCCATCGATCACTCGGTCTGGGACTGGATGAAGAACAATGGCAACACCGACGGTCTTGTGGCAATCGATCGCACCAGTCCGGCGCCGGCGCCACCGATCATCGTTCGTGATGATGCCGACGCCGGCGTCGTTGGTGCGCTAGTCGAGACCGATGTCAGCTCCGTTCCCGGGATCGAGCGATGGGTCGCCGCTGATCCCGAGGACTACGAGATGTTCACCCTGGTCGAGTAGTACTCAAGAGGTGTGGTGAACCTCTTGCAACGCATAGACCGGCGTATCAATACCTTCGTAGCGAGCCTTGAGCTGCAGTGAGAGGAACTGGCTGTAGTGCCGGCTCTGGTGCAGGTTGCCACCGTGGAACCACAGGTTTTCTTGTTGGGTTGGCTTCCACATGTTCCGCTGCTCGCCCTCCCATGGTCCGGGATCCTTCTTTGTGTCCGAACCCAAGCCCCACACCTTCCCTACCTTGTCGGCCATCTCTTT
>CALHFG010000128.1 GCA_938029215.1 uncultured Acidimicrobiales bacterium
GCGTTCTTTGCCCCCAATCCCGACTTCGGGGCAGGGTTCACCTATTCGCTGCCCGCCGACCTTCGCACCGCCAAAGCCGAGCGTCGTGAAGCCGAACGCCATGAAGTTGCTACGTCCACGGCGACCAATATCGCCTTCCCCGGCTGGGACCGGCTAACCGAAGAGCACCGCGAGGTGGACCCGGTGCTCTTGTTGGTCGTCAGCGACAGCGACGGCAATGCGATTCGCACGCTGGCAGCTCCAACCACCGCTGGGTTGCATCGGGTGACGTGGGATCTCCGTCGCCCCGCCCCGGACCCGGTGACCTTGGAAAAGCCCGATTTTCAGCCGCCTTGGGCCACCGATCCCGCTGGTCCGCTCGTGGCGCCCGGCGATTACCGCGTCGAATTAGTGCGCTTCCACGACGGAGAGTTTGAGGTGCTTGCCGGACCCCAGACCTTCACCGTTGTGCCGACCCCGACCGTCGCCGCCACCCTCGGCGACGGTGAGGGCGATGCCACCGCGGTCGACGCATTCCGAACCGCCACGCTCGGCCTCGCTCGACAGGTCGCCGGCGCCGCCAAGGAGATTGCAGCCGCCCGAACCAGAATTCTGCATCTGCGGGCCGGTATTGCGGCCACCCCCGACGCCTTGGATCTGCTGCCCACGCTGTCGGATGTTCACGAACGGCTGGAGTCGGTGGCGGTCACCATCGTTGGCGACCCGGTACGACAACGTCTGGCAGAGCCAACCTCGCCCACGACCAAGGACACGATCGATCGCATCGTTGGCCACCACCGCTCGACCACCGGACCACCGACCCACACCCAGCAGCAACGCTTCGAACACGCCACAGCCCAGTTTGAGATCCAACGGGCCGAGCTCACATTCGTTCTTGCCGACCTGCACACGTTGACAACCGACCTCGATGCTCGCGGCGGTGCCTGGACGCCTCGCTGATGTGGTGAACAACAATTTTGGGGTTGACCGCTGATTGACGTGGCGAACGACCTCTCACCTGGCATCCTCTTGCGGTGCTGGATGTTGCGGTTCCAACGGTTGCTCAGGTGAAGTCGGTGATTCCGGCAGAGTGTTTCGAGCGAAGCCTGCTGAAATCGATGGCGTATGCGGCCATGTCGCTGGCGCTCACGCTAGGTACCGCAGCCCTGGCCTGGCTCTACATTCCGCTCAGTTGGCTGTGGCTGCCCGCATGGCTGGCCTATGCCTACGTGAACGGAACGATCGCAGTCGGACTGTGGGTCGTGGCCCACGAATGTGGCCACCGGGCCTTTGCCAAAGAGACCACCGTGCAGGACACCGTGGGATTCCTCTTGCACTCGGCGCTGCTGGTTCCCTACTTCTCCTGGCAACGAAGCCATGCGGTCCATCACGCCCGCACCAACCACGTGACCGCGGGGGAAACCCACGTTCCGAAACGAGCAACAACCGCTCAGGGTCAGCGCACCCTGAGGGCCCGACGTCGATTGGGTGCGGTGTCGCACGGCGTTTTCACGATCGTTTCCCGGCTCGGCCTCGGCTGGCCCATCTACCTGCTGACCGGTTCAACCGGTGGACCCGAACGCGGGCTCACCAACCATTTCTGGACTGCAGGCCCGTTCGCCAGTGATCTGTTTCCCGCTCGCTGGCACTCCAAGGTGAAGTGGTCCGCCGCCGGAGTTGGAGTGATGGTGGCGTTGCTCGGAACCTGGGCGGTCGTCGGTGGCGTTGGCCGGGTGCTCGCCATGTACGTCGGCCCGTACCTGGTGGTGAATGCGTGGTTAGTTACCTACACCTGGCTGCAGCACACCGATGTGGACGTGCCCCACTACGACGACCCCGAGTGGTCCTTTGTGGCCGGGGCGTTCTGTTCGATCGACCGCCCGTATGGGCCCATCGCCGACTTCCTACATCATCGGATCGGCACCACGCACGTGGCCCATCACCTGGATGCCAAGATCCCGCACTATCACGCGGCCAAGGCCACGACCGCGATCGCCGAAGCGTTTCCGCACATGTATCGATACAACCCCACGCCGGTTCGTCGGGCACTCTGGAACGTTGCTACCAACTGTCACGTGGTTGCCGAAACCACCAGCGGGTGGCGATTCGTCAACGACGCCGTGCAGGCCGAAGGGTCGTCAGCAACAATGGGGTCAGACCCCTTGCCTCCAAGGGGTCTGACCCCATTGGGAGACGTTGGCTAGTCAGTCCTCAGTATCGACGGCGCCGTCGTCGAGATAGTCGGCATGGGGCAGCGACTCTGACGACATTCGAACCGTGCCGATGAGGTTGGCCACGATGCGCCGCAGGTAGCGGTAGTAGATCGCTAACGGAACCACTTCGCGTCCGGGGCGTTCGGAGTTCATGAACTCGTCCATCTTGGCCTGATGGTCCGCCATGATTGCGCTCGCCCGATCGGCGTAGTCATCGACCTCGGCCGCGTCGGCGTCGGCCGCGCTGAGGAGTGCTCCCGCCTCGCCAAAGAGAGCGGAGATCGTCTGGCGTTCGGCCAGCAACTCGTCGGTCTCGGCGGTGCCGGCCAGGGTGACACCGTTCTCGGCCAGCTCAAGAATGTTCTTGGCCTGGTCGCCGATGCGTTCAATCTTCTTGAGCAGCAACGTAAACCCGAGCACCGATCCGATGTCGGAATTGCCCTGCACCGCCACGTGAACCACCAGCTCGCTGCGCAGTTCCTGTTCGGTGCGGTTGATGCGGTCATCGGTTTCGCGAATGTCTTCGGCAACGGTGACCGGGTCGGCCTTGGTAAGCAGCGCAAGTGTGGCGAGATCGAAGGAATGTCGGGCGTCGCCCAACATCGACACGGCCTTGGTGACGATCCCGTCGAAGTCCCCGTCGCCGCCGGAGTTTCCTTTGAAGAATGCGAGAACCATGATCTGACTTCCTTTCAGCCCAGCAGAGCTACGCCAATGAGCGGCAGAACGATGAATACAAACGCAACGTACCCCACGGCCAGGGTTCGCCGCTCAACGGCGATATCGGCCAAACGCTCGGCCGCGATGATCGGTAGGTCGCGGGCTAGGGGAATGATGTAGAGAAAGAAGATGCCCATCACGTTGAACGTGGTGTGGGCGAGCGCAACGGTGAGCGATTCTGGACTCGATGCCGCCAACGATGCCAGCAGGGCGGTAATCGTGGTGCCCACATTTGCTCCAAGTGTCACGGGGTACGCATTGCGAAGCGTGATCACTCCAGCACCGGCCAAGGGAATGAGGATCGAGGTGGTGATGCTTG
Source organism: uncultured Acidimicrobiales bacterium (assembly GCA_938029215.1). Taxonomy (GTDB): domain Bacteria; phylum Actinomycetota; class Acidimicrobiia; order Acidimicrobiales; family SZUA-35; genus JABDIY01. The sequence continues at coordinate 3,232 of CALHFG010000128.1, forward strand.
ATGACTGCACGGCGATGGTGATGAGAATGCCGAGGATGAGAGCGACCGTGCCACCGCCTCGGCTCAACATGGCGTTCACGGCCCGTTCGACCCGGTCGGCCACGAGGGCCCGCATGTTCTTGGTGATCAGGGTGAGGGCCAGCAGAATGATGACCAGGCCGGTAAGCACCATGAGTACCCCCTGCAGATTGCCGCTGGTGCCTACGAACTCCCAGAAGCTCTTGAGCCACGACACCGGCGCCTTGACCCACGCCTTTACCGGGCTCTTCCATTCAGTGCCGGCGGATCCTACGAGTTGGCCACTGATCCACTTGGCCGTAGAGCTGATAGCGCCGGTGGCAAGTTCGAAGGGGAGCAGCAGCGATACGGCAAGAACGTTGAAGAAGTCGTGCACCGTGGCGGCCGCAAACGCCCGCCGGAACTCGTTCGATTGGCGGATGTGACCTAGAGACACCAGCGTGTTGGTGACGGTGGTGCCGATGTTGGCGCCCATCACCATGGGCACTGCGTCGTCGACGCCTAAAGCCCCCGAGGCAACCAGCCCCACGATCACCGATGTCGATGCCGAACTGGACTGCACCAGTACGGTGCCCAGAATGCCGATACATAACGCCGCAATGGGGTTGCTGGCGGCGGAGAACAAACGCTCCTGGGTGTCCTCTCCCATGATCTTGATGCCCGCCTCGAGCGAGGAAACACCAACCAGGAAGAAGTAGATGAGGCCGACAACCAGTGCAGACCGGACCGGTCCCCGAATGTCGAATGCGGGGGTGGGAGAGTCTGTCACAGAGCCCCGACCGTAGTTCGAGGAGCCAGACGATTCCACACGAACGGGCTACGGTCTGAGATTCAACTTGGTGGTCGCCCGGTGGCGCTTGCTGAGCCACCAGCCCGCCTCCACCGGCCAACCCGAGAAATCGGCAGGATCGCCCAGCTGGGCGGCGGCATGAAGCGGCCAGTTGGGGTCATCCAGAAGTTCACGGGCGATCGCTACCATGTCGGCCCGACCCTCCGCGACCACGTCGTTCGCGTAGCTCGCATCCCAGATCATGCCGACGGTGGCGCAGGCGATGTCGGCCTCTCGGCGGACCTGTTCGGCCAGCGGTACCTGGTAGCCCTGACCGAGCGGAAAGCTCACGCGGCGGTCACCGCCGATTCCGCCGGAGGTGCAGTCGATCATGTCGACCCCTGCATCTTTGAGCAGTTTGGCCAGTTCGACCGTCTCCTCCACGGTCCAGCCGTCGTCGAGCCAGTCGGTCGCCGACAGCCGAAAGATCAACGGAAGTTCATCGGGCCATTCGGTGCGGATGCGTTGAGCGGTTTCGACGACCGCTCGGGTCCGTCCCTCGAACCCGCCACCGTACGCATCGGTCCGAACGTTCGCGATCGGCGAATAGAACTGGTGCAGCAGGAAACCATGCCCGGCATACACCTCGAGTGCTTTGAACCCTGCGTCTCGGGCGCGGGCCGCGGTCGCTGCGAACCCGGCCAGCATCTGTTCGATGTCGGCGGCGGTCATCTCGGCTGGGACATGCCAACCTTCGCCATAGGCCAGCGCGCTCGGGGCCACGGTTGGCCAGGCGGGCTCGCCGCGTTCGGTGGCATCCTCGTCGGTCAAAGGACCTTCGCGGTGCCACGGACGCCGCTCGCTGGCCTTGCGGCCGGCGTGACCGATCTGGATTGCCGGCACCGAACCGTTCGCCGACACGAAACTGGCAACCCGGGCGAGCGGCTCGACGTGTTCGTCGTTCCAAAGTCCCAGGTCGCCGGGGGTTCGCCGACCTCGCTCCTCGATGGCTGTTGCCTCCACCATCACCATGCCCGCGCCACCCAGCGCAAAGCGGCCGAGATGCACCAGATGCCAGTCGGTCGCCACGCCGCCGACCGCGGCGTACTGGCTCATGGGGGAGACGATGATGCGGTTGGGAACGGTGACCCCTCGGAGAGTGAAAGGGTCGAAGAGGGGTGCAGATGTGCCGGTCACGACCCGCACACTACCGAGGGGATTTCTCTCGCTTGAAATCGATCGGCCGACCATGAGTAGCATTGGGCCATGCCACTAACTGGAGAGTATGAACCGTCGACCACCGCCTGGGTCCGGGAGCAGGTGGAGGCCTATGAAGCCAGCGGCGGCACCGAAGCGGGGACACTACGCGAGACTGGCATCCCGATCATTGTGATGACCTGCCGCGGCAAGTCATCGGGCAAGCTGCGCAAGGTTCCGCTGATGCGGGTGGAACACGACGGCGACTACGCCTTGGTCGCGTCGATCGGTGGAGCGCCCAAGAACCCGTCGTGGTACTACAACCTGCTCAACGACAACCAGATCATGATGCAGGACGGCCCCGAACCTTTCGACTGTGTGGCCGAGCAGGTCTTTGGCGACGAACGAGCCCTGTGGTGGGATCGTGCCGTGGCCGTGTTCCCCACCTATGCCGAATACGCCGAAAAGACCGAACGCACCATCCCGGTATTCGTAACCCGGAGGGTGTGAACACGTGACCGGCGAGAACGGGGCCGCGGGCACCGAGGACGGCTCGGCCAAGACGTATCTGGCCAAGGTGTATGACCTGCACACCCAGGAGGATGTGAACTCTCACTATTCCGACTGGGCGCCCACCTATGACAACGAGCTCGTCGGCAACGGCTACCGGTCTCCCCAACGGTGTGCCGAGGCATTGGCCCAGTTTGTAACCCTCGACGCTCCGGTGCTCGACGTCGGCTGTGGCACCGGTCTGTCGGGGTCGGCCATGAGTGCGGTGGGGTTCACCAACCTGACGGGGCAGGACATCAATGCCGAAATGGTGGAAGTGGCCACCGCGTTGGGGATCTATCGGGAGTTGCGGGTGGTCGACACCGAGGACCCGTTCCCGTTTGAACCGGGGACCTACGCCGCCATGGCAGCCGTTGGAGTCATCGGTGCTGGGGCGGCCCCGGTGTCGTTGCTCACCGAAACGCTGGCTGCGCTGGCGCCCGGTGGTCATCTGGTGTTCTCTTTCAACGACCACGTGCTCGAAGATCGGTCCTACATGGCCGTCCTGGATCGAGCGCTCGACGACGGCGTCGCCGAGCAGGTGTTCTGCGAATACGGACCGCACATCGAGAAGCTGGACTCGGGATCCAACGTGTACGTTCTGCGGCGTCTGAAGCAGGACTAGCGGCGACTGGGCTCGGTCATCTGGGGTTCTAACGCAGTTGATTTACGCAGGGTTCACGCAGTTGGTTCACGCAGAGTTGACAAGGCGTCGGGCGGCTTCGACGACGATGGCGACGGTGGTGCCCTCCACCTCGGCGGATGCGGACTCGTCGGGGATCTCTTCGTCGTTTCGGTTTACAAGAACGCCGGCAACGCATCCGGCCCGCCAGCCGTTGGCCGAACACATCGTGAACAGGGTTGCCGATTCCATCTCGTAGTTGAGCACGCCGAGGTTGCGCCACTCCTCCAGTGAGCCCTGGAACCTACGCACGACTCGGCCCGCTTCGGTGTCGTACCGTTCCTGCCCCGGATAGAACGTGTCCGACGATGCGGTGATGCCCAGGTGCGGGGTGGCTCCCCGCGAACGGGCCGCTTCGACCAACGCCGTCGTGCACTCATAGTTCGCCACCGCCGGATACTCAAGCGGAGCAAAGTGCTGGCTGGCGCCGTCGAGGCGAACCGCGCCGGTGGTTACGATCGTGTCGCCGGGCTTGATTCCCGGTTGGATCGCGCCGGTGGTGCCGACGCGCAGGAACGTGCGAACGCCAAGCTGGGCCAGTTCTTCCACCGCGATAGACGTGGACGGACCACCGATCCCGGTGGAACACACCACGACCGGTTGCCCATCCAGGCGACCGATCGCAGAGGTGAACTCGCGCTCGGTGGCAAGAGGCTGGGGAGAATCCAGGAGCGATGCAATTCTCTCGACCCGTCCGGGATCCCCAGGCAGGATCGCGATGCGAGCCCCCTGCAGATCCTCGATGGTGAGTCCTAGATGAAAGACATCGCTCATGGTTTTCTTTCTGGCTAGCCGTTAGTTGGGAACCCTAGGTCAACGCTACTGGTTGCTGGGTCGGGCCAACGCGACGTCAGGACCTTGGCCTTGGTGAAGAAGTGCACACCCTCGGGGCCGTACATGGTGAGATCGCCAAAGAGCGAATCCTTCCAACCGCCGAAGGAGTGATAGCCCACCGGAACCGGAATGGGAACGTTGATTCCGACCATTCCCGCGTCGGCGTTCTCCTGGAAATCGCGTGCGGCCCCACCGTCACGGGTGAAGATGGCGGCACCATTGCCCCACGGATTGGCCGAAATGAGATCGCGCGCTTCGGCATAGGTGTCACAGCGGACGACGCACAGCACCGGCCCGAAGATCTCGTCCTTGTAGACGGTCATGTCGGTGGTGACGTTGTCGAGCAGTGAGACACCGAGGAAAAAGCCGTCGTTGTCGAATTGGTGGTCGCGTCCGTCGACGACGACGGTTGCGCCTTCGTCAGCGCCGATGCCGATGTAGCTGGCCACCTTGTCGCGATGCTCCCGGGTGATGAGTGGGCCCATTTCCGACGCGCTGTCGGTGCCGTCTCCGATGGTGAGCTTTTCCATCCTTACGGTGATCGCATCGACGAGCGGGTCGGCGATTTCGCCGACCGCGGCGATGACGCTGATGGCCATGCACCGCTCTCCGGCCGACCCGTAGGCTGCCGATACCGCCGCGTCGGCGGCAAGGTCGAGATCGGCGTCGGGCAACACCAGCATGTGGTTCTTCGCCCCACCGAGTGCTTGAATGCGTTTGCCGTGCGAGGTGCCCGTTTCGTACACGTACTTGGCGATCGGCGTGGAGCCTACGAAGCTGGCCGCTTTGACGTCGGGGTGTTCCAGGAGCCGGTCGACGGCCACCTTGTCGCCGTGAACGACGTTGAGCACGCCCTCGGGCAGCCCGGCCTCGTGGAAGAGTTCGGCAATGTACATCGGAGCCGACGGATCTTTCTCCGAGGGTTTCAGGATGTAGGTGTTGCCACAGGCGATCGCATTCGGAATGGTCCACAGCGGCACCATGGCCGGGAAGTTAAACGGAGTGATCCCGGCAACGACGCCCAGAGGTTGGCGCACCGTGTAGACATCGACGCCGGTGGAGGCGTTCATGTTGTAGGGGCCCTTAAGTAGCTCGGCGATCCCGCATGCGTATTCGATGTTTTCGATGCCTCGGGCGACCTCGCCGGCGGCATCGCTCAAGACTTTGCCGTGTTCGGACGTGAGTCGACGAGCAATTTCGTCCACGTTGGCTTCCACCAGATTGCGGAAGTTGTACATAATCTTGATCCGGCGAGCGAGACTCATCTTGGACCACGACTCAAACGCAGTTTGGGCGGCAGCTACCGCCGCATCGACTTCTTCAACCGATGCGAGGTCGAGCTCGGCGCTTTGCTCGCCAGTCGCAGGGTTGAACACCGCCGCAGTGCGGCCCGACGTGGACGGGACGCTCTTTCCGTTGATCAGATGATGGATCTTCTGCATTGCTTGTCTACTCCTATAGGGGAACTAGTTGATGGACGCCGCGGCGGTTTCGAGCGCAGCGAGTCCTTCGTCGATTTCTTCGGCGGTCACGTTGAGCATGGGTGCCATGCGGATCACGTTTCCGTACAGACCGCCCTTACCGACCAACAACCCGGCGGCCTTGGTGGCCTCCAACATTTCGCCGGCGTGCTGTGGGGATGGCTCCAGGCCGTTGGGGCTGACGGTTTCGAGGGCTTGCATGAGACCTCGGCCCCGGGCCTCGGCAATCCAGGGCGTCTTGGCGGCCAGCGCGTCTAGACCGGCCCGCAGCCGGTCACCCATAGCTTTGGCGTTCGCCTGAAGGTTGTTGTCCAAGACGTAGTCGATCGTGGCGAGGCCACCGGCGGAGGACAGCGGGTTTCCGCCAAAGGTGGAAAAGTGAAGGACATCGATGGTGTCCATGATCTCGGCCCGGGCGACCACCCCGGCCAGGGTTACGCCGTTTCCGACGCCCTTGGCGAAGGTCAACATGTCCGGGGTGACGTCGTGGGCCTGATAGCCCCAGAAATGATCGCCCGTGCGGCCCCATCCGGTCTGAACCTCGTCGGCGATGAACAGGATTCCCTCGTTGTCGAGTTCCTTCTTCATGGCACCGTAGAAACCGTCCGGGGGAGTAGCGAAGCCGCCGACGCCCTGAATAGGTTCGGCGATGAGGGCGGCGACGTCGCCGGCTGAGGTCATGGCGAGCAGTTGGCTGAGGTCATCGACGCACGCCTCGGTGTAGGTGGCGTCGTCGAGCTGGGAGAACGGGCTGCGAAGCTTGTAGGGGCCCTGCACGAAGGTGACCTGAAGGCCCGAGTGGCTGGTTGAGGACCAGGACGAGTGACTGGTGATCGCCTGAGCGGTGAAGGATCGTCCGTGGTAGCTGTTTCTCATCGCCAGGATCTGGTTGGATTTTCTGAAGCTGGTTGCCAGAAGAATGGCGGCATCGTTGGCTTCTGTTCCCGACGGCGTCAGGAATACTCGGGCGTCGGGAATTCCAGACAACGCCGCGATCTTCTCAGCGAGCTCGATCATGGGCTCGGAGAGATACAGGCTTGAGGTGTGCAGCACCTTGCCGGCCTGTTCCTGCAGGGCTGCGGTGACCGCGGGATTGTTGTGCCCAACCATCGTGGTGAGGACGCCACCGAAGAAGTCCAGGTAGCGGTTGTCGGCGGTGTCGAACACATAGCTGCCCTGCCCGTGATCGATCTGAATCGGTTCGGCGTAATAGGGGCTTAGAAACGACGGCAACGACTTGCGGTAGCGCTCCAAAAGTTCAGCGTTCATGATCTGCGGCCCTCTTCAGTCGGCGGGTGAGTGTCTCGGCGCCAGTATGAGCCAGATTCTGTGTTGGCGGAACACCGTTTTGTATTGTACAAAGTGCCTCGTGGGTGAGTCTTCGGCGTTGGCCATCATCGTTGAACGAGCGAGCCAGCGGCATGGGCCGCGAGGTTCACAGTTGAACGGGCCCCGGATCGCGGCGATCATCGGGCAGCTGGTGAACGGCGGTGAACTTCGGCCCGGTCAGCAACTGCCGACGGTTCGAGCGTTGTCGCGCCAATTGCGGGTGAGTCCTGGCACGGTGTCGGATGCATGGCGGGTGCTGCGGGCCCACGCGGTCATCTCGACCGATCGTCGGCGAGGCACCATCGTTCGATCAACAAAGGGCAACGTCGACGGCCGGTACTGGCATGTGCCAATCGAGCCCGGAACGTTGGCTCACGACCTCAGCATGGGTACCCCCGACCCCGCGCTGTTGCCCCCGCTGGCACCGGCGTTGCAGAAGGTACAGCTCGATGCGTCGGTGACGTCGTATGTCGACCGTCCGGTGATCCCAGAGTTAGAGGCACTCTTGCGTCGCCGCTGGCCGTTCGAACCCGAGAAGCTCACGATCGTTGACGGGGCCCAAGATGGACTCGATCGGGTCGTGAACTCCCTGGTTCATTTGGGCGACGCAGTCATTGTGGAGGACCCTACCTTTCCACCGATCATCGACATGCTGGAGCTGGCAGGGGCGCGGCTGCTGACGGTTCGTTCCGACGAACACGGGCCCCGCCCCGACGACGTTGGACGGGCGCTAGCCGAGCAGCCGGTGGCAGCGTTCGTTCAGCCGCGAGCCCACAACCCGACCGGAATCACTCAGTCCGCCCAACGGTCTCGCGAGCTTGCGGCGCTCATCGCGGGCCACCCGCTGTTCGTGGTCGAGGACGACCACTCCGGGCAGATCGCAGGGTCCGCGCTCCATAGTCTGGGCGAACACCTGCCGGGTCAGACCGTGCACATTCACAGCTTCTCGAAATCGCATGGCCCCGACCTTCGCCTCGCCGCCATTGGAGGTCCCGCCCAAGTGCTCGATCCGGTGATTCGCCGCCGGCACCTGGGTCCGTCATGGACCAGTCGACTATTGCAGCGCGTGCTGCTCGAGTTGCTGTCGGACCCGACGGCCGAGGCGATGGTTGCCACCGCCACCGATGTCTACACCGAGCGTCGGTCGAGTTTGGTCGCGATGCTCACCGAGCGCGGCATGGCCATAGGGGACGGGAGCGGGATGAACGTGTGGATTCCCGTGGCGGATGAGCAGCGAGCGGTCGTGTCGCTGGCTGCGCAGGGCATCGGGGCCGCGCCCGGGCGTCCGTTCATGGTCGAACCGACCGAGCAGGACTACATCCGGGTCACCATCGCCGCCGCAGTCGAGGACTACGTCGACCTAGCCGACAAGATCGCCAGCGCGGCGGGAGGCCCCGTTGTTTGATATCGCTGGTTGATATCGCTGGTTGGCTAGGCGCCGGTCCAGTTCGGGGAGCGCTTTTCCGCAAAGGCCCGCGGGCCCTCCTTGGCGTCGGCGCTGCTGAAGACCTTCTTCTCCAAGCCCTTCTGCAGCTCCCATAGCTCAGCTTCGTCGTACCCCTGGCTTGCAGCGTTGATCAGCTGCTTGGAGGCAGCAACTGCGAGCGGGGCGTTGGCGGCGACTCGTTCGGCCAACGCAATGGCGGCGTCGACGGCGGCGCCGGTTTCTGTGACCTCGGTGAGCATGCCGCGCTGCAGCGCTTCCTCGGCCAGGATCGGATCGCCGGTGATGGCCATCTCCATCGCCTTGGCATGACCGACCCGGCTGGGTAGCCGGAGCACGCCACCGGCGGCCGCGAACAGTCCGACCTTCACCTCGCGGATGCCGAGCTTGGCGCCGGTGGCCGCAACCAGCAGATCACAGGTGAGGGCCATCTCGAGGCCGCCGGCGATAGCGAAGCCTTCGACCGCTCCGATCAGCGGCTTCTCGGCGCCCTGCTTGACGAAGTTCATGAACCCGCTGATGTCTTCACCTTTGAGGAAGGCTTTGAGGTCCATGCCGGAGCAGAAATAGCCGCCCGCCCCGGTGAGCACGCCGGCGGTGAGCCCGGGGTCGTCATTCAGCTGGCCGATGGCTGCCATGAGGCCGTTGGCCAGGTCGGCGTTGATCGCATTGCGGGCTTCGGGTCTGTTGAGGGTGATGATCAACACCCGATCCCGTTGTTCGGTGAGTACTGCGTCGTTTGTCATTAGCTGCTCTTTCGTAGTTCGTTGAAGGGGACTCCCTTGTCGACGGAGATGTCGCGGGGAAGTCCGAGGACTCGGTCGCCGATGATGTTCTTCTGGATTTCGTCGGTGCCGCCGGCGATGGAGGACTGGAACGAGTTCAGCGTTTGGCGGGAGAGCTCGTTGCCGGCGACAGCATCGGGGCTCCATGCCATGGTGGCGGGGCCGCCGATGTTCATCAAAATGTCTCGCATACGCCAGTGGATCTTGGAGCCAAAGAGTTTGCCCAACGATCCTGCCGGTCCCGGCGCCTTCCCGGCCTTCATTTCGGCCCGGGTGCGCAAGGCCATCAGTGCCTTGGTGGTTTCCATGCTGTAGATCTCCATCATCTGCTGACGAACCACCGGATCGCTCAACCGATCGTTGGCTTCGGCGGCTGCCTTCAGGGTCTTGAAGACCGGCTGGTTGATCTTGCCGCTACCCACGGTGCCAATGGCGACCCGCTCATACATGAGCATGGCGGTGGCCTGGTTCCAACCGTTGTTGAGCTCGCCTAAAAGATGATCGGCGGGAACTCGAAGGTCGGTGAAGAACACCTCGTTGAAGTGTTTTCCGCCGTCGATCTGGTGGATTGGGCGAATCTCGACCCCGGGGGCGTTCATCGGGACGATGAACATCGAGATGCCTGCATGTTTCGCAACCTCGGGGTTGGTGCGGGCGATCAAAACTCCGTAGTCGCTCATGTGGGCCAGGGTGGTCCACACCTTCTGACCGTTGATGATCCACTCATCGCCGTCCTTCATCGCCTTGGTCTGAAGGCTGGCGACATCGGAACCAGCACCCGGCTCGGAGAACATCTGGCACCACAGCGTGCGGCCCGCGATCACATCGGGCATGAACGACTTCTTCTGTTCGTCGGTGCCGAAGTCGTTGAGCACAGGAAGGCACATGCCGTGGCTGATGATGAACTCGCCACCCATGAACGGGAACTTGGACGCCTCTTCACGGAACACTCGATCGTGGGCCTTGGTGAGGCCCGCGCCACCAAACTCCTTGGCATACACGGTGCCGCCCAGGCCAGCATCGGCCAGGTTCATAAAGAACTTGCGGCTGTCGTCATAAGAGGGATTGGAGACGGTGTTGGCCTCCAGAAACTCCCGTACCTGGGTTCGGTAGGTCTCGATCTCGTCGTTCTTGTCCACGTGTGTGGTGCTCCCTGGGTAGACGCCGGTGCTGTTGACTGTAGCGATCCAAACTGTATAGTTCCATACAGTCATGCCAAATACCGCTCATCACGAACTTGATTCACCGCCGTGGACCCGTATCGAAGCGACGCTGATGTCGACGGCTCGCAGTATTCGAGTCGGCTTCGATGATGCACTGGCGGCGCTCGACCTCAACCTCACGTCGGCCATGTTGCTCATGTTCGTCGTCGAGCACGGTGGCCAGACCCAGACGGCGTTGGCCGAGCGACTCGATGTTGGCCGTGCGGCGGCCGGGTCGATCGTTGATCGGCTCGAGGAACGCGGACTGGTAGAACGGCATGCCGATGTGGACGACCGGCGGGTGTGGGTGGTTGAAGCTACCGATGCCGGCAAGGAGCTCTCGGTGAAGATTGCCGAGATCGACGTCGACGTGCGGCGAAAGCTACGAACCGGAATAGATCGAAGCGAACGGCAGCTGCTCGCCAGCCTGTTGTTGCGAATGCAAGAGAACCTTCTCAGCGACAGCTGAACCAATCATCCAGCGTCAGCTGGCACAACCAGGAGACAACCCAATGGAAATGCAAGAAGCAGTCATCGTAGATGCGGTGCGTACGCCCGCCGGTCGCCGCAACGGCATGCTGTCGGACTGGCATCCGGCCGACCTCGCCGCCCACGTGCTCAAGGCGCTCGAAGAACGCAACGGCATCGATCCCGCCATCATCGACGACGTGGTTATGGGTTGTGTGATGCAGGTAGGCGAACAGTCGTTGAACATCGGCCGCAACGCCGTCCTAGCCGCTGGCTGGCCCGAGTCGATTCCGGCCACAACGGTCGATCGTCAGTGCGGTTCCTCTCAGCAGGCCGCTCACTTCGCCGCCCAGGGCATCATGGCCGGCGCCTACGACGTGGTCGTCGCCGCCGGTGTTGAAGTGATGACCCGAACCCCCATGGGTGCCTCGGTCGTGAAGGGCATGGGCTTCCCGTTCCCACAGCAGATGCAGGATCGCTACCCCGAGCACGGCCTCCCACCTCAGGGAATCGGCGCCAACATGATCGCCGACGAGTTCGATATTTCGCGTGAGGATCTGGATGCCTTCGCCTCCGAGAGCCAGCGTCGCGCTGCGGTCGCCACCGAAGAAGGCCGATTTGAGAACGAGATCATCCCCGTACCGGTCGTCGTGGACGGCGAGACGGTCATGATGACCCGAGACGAGGGAATCCGAGAGGGCAGCACGCCGGAGAAGCTGGCAACCCTCAAGCCTGCGTTCCAGGAAGATGGCAAGATCACCGCTGGTAACTCCAGCCAGATCAGTGACGGTGCGTCGGCTGTGTTGATCATGAGCGCCGCTAAGGCCAAGGAACTCGGGCTGAAGCCTCGCGCCCGCTTTCATAGCTTCGCGGTCGTTGGCACCGACCCGGTCACCATGCTCAAGGGCCCACTGCCGGCAACCCACAAGGTCCTTGATCGGTCCGGCCTTTCGATGGACGACATCGACCTCTTCGAGGTGAACGAGGCGTTTGCGTCGGTCGTGTTGGCCTGGCAGAAAGAGCACAACGCCGATCTCTCCAAGACCAACGTGAACGGCGGCGCCATTGCGCTCGGTCACCCGTTGGGCTGTTCAGGAACCAAGCTCATGACCACGCTGGTCAACGAGCTCGAGCGCACCGGCGGCCGCTACGGCCTGCAAACGATGTGTGAAGGCGGCGGCTTGGCCAACGCCACCATCATCGAACGGATCTAACTACGCACAGGTCCCTTGGGGTGCAACGAGTGGGGACGGGTCTGGCCTGTTGTAACGGGTCTCTTGGGATGCAACGAGTGGGGACGGGTCTGGCTTTGTTGCAGCGAGGAACGAGCTGCAACAAACGGACCCGTCACCAAGCGTTGCAGCCGTGGGGTTAGAGCGCGGGAGCTGAGCGCAGTGCGGAAGGCGACGCGGCCTCTATGGCCGCGGCGACTTCGAGCAGCTGGCGGTCGTGGCCCACACGGCCGACCAGTTGTAAACCAACCGGGAGCCCGTCGGCTGTGAAGCCAGCCGGAATGGAGATGGCGGGACAGCCGGTCGGGGTGATGATGCAGGCGGCGGTCATCCAACCGAGGTAGTCGGGCATCTTCTGTCCGGCGACCTCGGTGGGGAACTCCCACTCGGCCGGGAACGGAGCTACCTGGGCTGTCGGGAGCGCCAGCACATCGAACTCTTCGAAGAACTTGGTCATCCGCCGGTGCAGGACCGCCCGGGCTCGCTCCGCCGCCAGAACATCTTCCACTGTCAGGCTGCGCCCGTAGGCGATGTTCTCCTGCACGGTGCCCTTCATTCGTTCCACCTGATCGGGCATGTCGTTGCCGAGCCCGCGGTAGGCGAGTCCTCGGAGCGTTCTGAACACCATCATCGAGTCGGACAGATCAGGACACCCCGTGCCGAAGGTGCCGCCCGCATCGACCACTCGTCGAGCCGCACCCTCAGCGATCTGAAGCACCTCGGGTTCGACCACGAACTGCCCGGTATCCCCGGCCCAGGCCAGTCTCGCCGTGGTAGTGGCCGGCAGCTCATCAGCAAAGCGGTCCCGGTAGGGGTGAAGGCTCAGTGGATCGTTGTTGTCCTCACTGGCCAACGCTGACATCAGCAGCGCAGTATCGGCGACGTTGCGGGCCATTGGGCCCTCGAGCCCGAGCCGCACCAGGTGAGTGGACTTGGTGTCGGGCGAGGCGACCATCCCGATCGATGGGCGAAGGCCTACCACCCCACAGAAGCCGGCCGGGTTCCGGAGCGAACCACCGAGGTCGCTGCCATCGGCGATCGGGAGCATTCGGGCGGCCAACGCCGCAGCCGCGCCACCGCTGCTTCCGCCCGCCGAGCGGTCGAGGTTCCACGGGTTGCGGGTGAGGCCGTAGACCTCGTTGAAGGTGTGGCAACCGGTGCCGAACTCGGGGGTGTTGGTCTTGCCCACGATGATTGCCCCGGCCGCTCGGAGGCGCTGGGCGACGTGGCCATCGGCGCCTACCGGTTGGTCTGAACCGACCACCGAGCCGTAGCTGGTGGGAAGGCCGGCAACATCCTGAAGGTCTTTCACCGCCACCGGGAGACCATGGAGCGGGCCGACCGCTGGCTTACCGTCCAGTGCGGCTGCATCGGCCAACACGTCCTGGCGGGAACGCAGTGCGACGATGGCGTTGACCCGATCGTTCACCTCGTCGATTCGGTCGAGATGGGCGGTCACCACCTCGGTCGGGCTGAGATCGCCTCGCCGTAGAGCCGTAGACAGTTCGACGGCAGACTGCTCAATTAGGTCGCTCACCTGGGCAAGCTTCGCACAGTTGACCACAGCGAGTCGATGTCGATGTAACAACCTTGCAAATGTCGACCCGAACGTGGGTCGAATCCGGTTCGAGCGTGCAGTAGGCGCCGGTTGTCGAACACGATCGCCTGGCCGCTGGTCAAGGTCAGCTCGAAGGCCAGCGCCTCAAGCCGTTCAACGAATGCCCCGAGGGCGTCATGAAACCGGGCGGTGCCCGGGGTGTCGAGACTGCGGTTGTTCACCGCCACCGATCGCACCGCGCCGTCAGCACTCAGTTCGATGACCGACCTCGATGCCTGAAGATCACTGGCATGGTCGTGGTAGCGGAAGCACACGGTGGTGGAGGTCAGGATGTCGAACGATCCAGGGTCGTCGGCTCGCAGCTGTTCGGCGGCGGCAAATCCATCGGCCAGCCGGGTCGCCCCACCCTCCGCGGCTGGAACGAGGCAGTGAAGGATCTGAACGGTTGGCCGCGGGTCTCGGTAGGGATTGTCGGTGTGGAGCGGCAACGCGACAGGGGAGTAGGCGAGGTTGGTCGGCTGTGGCTCGGTGCGCACTTCAAACAGTCGGCCGTAGTTGGTTTCTCGCACGTAGCCGAGCGTCTCGGCAAACCGAAGCACCTCGCCATCCTCGGCGGGGATGCCGCTCACCAGTGCGATGCCCGTGGTCACCACGTCGAGCGCAATCGCATGCGTGTTGTCGGCTGCCCTCGGCGTCAAGCCTGGGACCTTGGGGTCCAAGGGTTGGAATGGTTCGACGTTGGGTCGGTGCGGGATCACCGCAGTGTGCGTCTCGGTATCTCGCACTAGATCTACATGCAGTTCGTCCGCGAGGCGGCGTGATCCCAGCACGGTCCAGCCGACCACATCGGCTGTGGTGAGAAGGTGCTGATCCGATCTTGGGTCGCGGCACTCTGAGCAACGACACGCGTCACGCATCATCGTGGCGTCAAGTGGCCCGGCTCTCAAGGCTTTTCCTAGCCGGTCTCGATGGTCTTCGAGGGCTCCCACGTGTAGCCCAGCCACCTTGCCATCGTCATCGCATCGGCGAAGTTGCATTGCACGTTCGGCGTGGGGGTGAGCCAAGAACTCTTCCGAATCGCTGGGGCTGAACGGGCCGCCCTGTTGGTCGAGGGTGATCACTGACGCAGCGCTGAGTTTCTGGGCGTAAGCGGGGTCAGACCCCACGAGGTGCCGCTTGGCCCGTACGTGTAGCCGGATGGGCTCCACCACCGGCGCCGGTAGCCAGTGTTGAAGCCAGGCTGCACCTAGCTCGGCGTGTTCGGGAACGCCGTGGTCGCCCGCTTCACCAAGGAGGTGGCCAAGGTCGTGAAGGAGCGCAGCCAACACCAGGTCATCGTCACCTCCTTCGAAGGAGATCTTGGCGGCCGACTGGAGCGCATGTTGGAGCATCGTGAGACTCTCGCCGTAGCTATGGCTATCGGTTTGGCCCAGGAGATCCATGATGTGGTCCAGTACCGGACGTTCGTGGCCGATCAGCGATGCGCCTTCCCACCGTGGGTCCGGTTGTATTCCGCAGAGCTCTGCGACGGTGGGGGCGATGTCGAGCATCAACGCCGACGCCCAGTAGGAACCGGCCGGTATCCGAGCCGAACGCGCAACGACGAACGTTGTCATGACGTCGTCGCTGGTGCTGGCGTGATCGTTGCCCAAGCCGCCGTGATCGGTAGTCACCACGATGTTGGCGTCGGACCCCACGATCTCGAGCAGTCGTCCGAACCGGGCATCGACCTCGTGTAGTGCATCGAGGTAGGGGTCTGACCCCCATCCATGTTCGTGGCCCACGAGGTCGGGTCGGCAGAGGTAGACAAACGTAAGGTCAGGGACCGTCCTGGTCCAAAGGGAGTCAACGAGATCCACCATTACGTCGTCCTCAGACGGGTCATAGCCGGCGTCAATGAAGAAGCGATAGGTGCTGGCCCGCGGTTCGATTAGTGAATCCATCTGAAGCCAATTGTTGACGCTCGCAGTTGTCAGCCCGGCCTTCCGGGCCACCTCAAGAACAGACGGACTCTCGGTTTCCAGCGGCGCCATGGAGTTGTCGATGAGACCATGGGTGTTTGGGTCGACACCTCGGAGCATCGATGCGTGGGCGGGGCGGGTCCACGGAGGGTCGACGGTGCGAGCGTTGAAACAGGCAGAGCCCGACCGGGCAAGCCCGGTCAGATGGGGCATCCGTTCGGGCGTGATGAACCGAGGTGCCACCCCATCGAGAGAAACCAGCACCGTGGGCGGTTGGCCAGATGTCATCCCGGAACGATAGATCACCGCCGTCGCACCGGTCTCGGGCATGGCACAATTCCGACTGTGAGTCTGAACGCGAGAACGATCACTGAACCGGCACGGCCCATCGATGTGATCCACGAGACAGACGTGCTCGTGGTCGGGTCTGGGCCCGCAGGACTGTCCGCGGCTCTTGCCGCGGCCCGAGTCGGTGGTGTCGACGTCACACTGGTCGAGCGGTTCGGATGCTTTGGCGGCAACATCACAACCGTCGGTGTCGAAGGCATGGCTTGGTATCGCCACGAGGCGACGATCGAGGCCAACGGCATTGCTCGTGAGTTCGAGGACCGAGCCTTCGCGATGGGTGCGGCGGTGCCAGAGAGTCAGTCCGACTCCTATGAGATCGACGCCGAAGGATTCAAAGTCGTCGCCGACCTGATGGTCGAACAGGCAGGAATTCATCCCATGCTGCACCGAATGTTTGTTGACCCGATCATGGACGGGGATCGAGTCGTCGGAATCGTGACCGAATCGAAGGCGGGCCGAGAGGCGATCCTGGCCAAACGCGTGATCGATACGACCGGTGATGCTGACATAGCCCATCGAGCAGGCGCACGAACCCGACGCACCCCTCGCGAAGAGATGATGGCCGCGTCGGTGATGTTCCATATTGCTGGCGTCGACAAGCGCCGATTCGTTGCCGGGGTAGCGGCTGACCCTCAGACCTATGCCGACTGGGCTGGCAACGGTGAATGGGACATCGAGACCGACGGCAAGGAGGACGCGATGTACTCACCGTTTCTGCACAAGCCCTTCGCCCGGGCGGTCGAGGATGGGCTGATTCCTGACAACCTCAGCACCCTGGCCGGTACATGGGGGGCGGTGCATGATTCCGGCGAGATGACCTATATGAACGTTGTTCACCTGCCGGGCCTCGACGGCACCGATCCGGACGACCTAACCCGGGGCGAGATCGATGGTCGCCGTCACGCGATGCATGCCATCCAGGCGCTACGCCAGTACACCCCAGGATGTGAAGACGCTCGCCTTCGGAACTTCGGAATGACACTGGGGATCCGAGACACGCGCAAGGTGGTAGCCCGGTACGACATGACCGAAGACGACGTGCGGCGCCAAGGTCGCTTCGATGATTCGATCGGCATCTTTCCCGAGTTCATCGATGGTTACGGAATCCTGATCCTTCCCACCACCGGCCGCTACTTTCAGCTTCCGTATCGCAACCTCCTGCCCCTTGGAGTCAGCAACCTGCTGGTGGCGGGGCGCTCTTCGGGTGGTGATCGTGTTTCCCACGCCGCAACCCGAAACATGGGCTGCTGTTCAGTGCTAGGGCAGGGGGCCGGCATCGGTGCCGCGCTCTCGCTGAAAGCGGGCGTTGAAGTGGACAAGGTGAACGTGTCCGATCTGCAGGCGGAACTGGACACGCAGGGGGTGCGTTACCGCTGA